>NZ_JBHUKY010000068.1:888-206210 GCF_042684125.1 Paenibacillus rhizoplanae
GATTAACCGAATAGATTTTGTTCAATGACGCGGGGTGGAGCAGCCCGGTAGCTCGTCGGGCTCATAACCCGAAGGCCGCAGGTTCAAATCCTGCCCCCGCAATATTACTTTGGAACCGTGGTGTAGTTGGCCTAACATGCCTGCCTGTCACGCAGGAGATCGCGGGTTCGAATCCCGTCGGTTCCGCCATTTTAATGGCGTAAGGGATGAGAATTCCCTGGGTTCGTTGAAGCATAGGCATCGTAAGGAATACTTCGCAATCTCGTAACGGAGTGAAGAGTATCCCGTCGGTTCCGCCATTTTAATGGCGTAAGGGATGAGAAATCCCTGGATTGAGCATCCTATATCTCGAAGTATAGAGTATCCCTCCGATTCCGTAGTATTTTGCTAATTATAATATTGGGGATTAGCCAAGCGGTAAGGCAACGGACTTTGACTCCGTCATTCATAGGTTCGATTCCTATATCCCCAGCCATCTATTTTCGGTTGTTTCTCTTATGAGAGCCATTAGCTCAGTTGGTAGAGCACCTGACTTTTAATCAGGGTGTCGAAGGTTCGAATCCTTCATGGCTCACCATTTTCTTGTAACGTGTGCGCGTGTGGCGGAATGGCAGACGCACCAGACTTAGGATCTGGCGTTTCACGACGTGGGGGTTCAAGTCCCTTCACGCGCACCATGTTTTTGCGGACGTGGCTCAGCGGTAGAGCATCGCCTTGCCAAGGCGAGGGTCGCGGGTTCGATTCCCGTCGTCCGCTCCATATAGATTTTGCGCCCTTAGCTCAGCTGGATAGAGCGTTTGACTACGAATCAAAAGGCCGGGAGTTCGAATCTCTCAGGGCGCACCATTTTTACTTCATGGATTCAACTTTTGTATTAACGGGATGTAGCTCAGCTTGGTAGAGCACCTGGTTTGGGACCAGGGGGTCGCATGTTCAAATCGTGTCATCCCGATATTTTATTTCACCTGTGCGGGTGTAGTTCAATGGTAGAACTTCAGCCTTCCAAGCTGATAGCGTGGGTTCGATTCCCATCACCCGCTTATATCTGTACCACCTGAGTCCGTCAGCCCTATGGGGAAGGCGGACTTTTTTTGCTATTCAGGAAATGTATTAGGGTGATTTTGTTGCATGGGCCGGGATTGCAATAGTATTGGAGGGCGTTATGTTTCTATAGAACTGATATAGTATAACTAATAGATTATTGGATCATAGGCAATATTTACTTGGAAGCTAAGGAGCATTTGTTATGACAGACAAAGTAATACGGATTTTCAGAATCATTAACGCCATTCAGTCGAACCCCGGGATTACCGCAGCAGACCTGGCCTTCCGGTGCGAGGTGAATATTAGGACGATCTACAGGGATCTTGAGGTGATCAGTCACTTTGCTCCGGTTACAAATGAGGGGAGAGGCACGGGATACCGGTTCATGGGGAAGTTCTTTTTGTATCCGCTGGATTTCTCGGAGCAGGAGTCGCTGGCCTTCTCTCTGCTGCCTTCGGTCCTGAATAAGGATAGGATTCCGCCGGGTTTTCATTCTGCGTATGACAAGGTGATGGGTACTCATCTGAAGGAGAAATCGAGGCAGAATGGCCTGCTGGAGAATATCGCGGATATTATTCAAATGGGCACACCGGCCTACCGCAAGGAGAGCCGGAACTTCCTGCAGCCGCTCATTGGAGCGATTCTGGAGCAGCGCAGCATTCGAACGGTCTACCACTCGCAGTCACGCAACGCCACTACAGCGCGGGAGATTGATCCGTATTATCTGATCCCGCGGGATCAGCGCTTTTATCTGATTGGCTATTGCCATCTGAAGGGGGCGATCCGCACGTTCCGGATCAGCCGGTTTGAGCAGGTAGAGATGACGGCGTCCACTTTTGATAAAGGGAATTTCAATATTAAGCAATATCTGAAAAATACCTGGTCGATCAACCGGGGGACCCGGAATATCACGTTCAAGGTACGCTTCCATCCGGATGTTGCCCGTTACATTAAGGAAGAGGAGCTGTTCGTACAGCCCCGGATGAGCGAAGAAGGCGATGGAACGCTGCTGTTCGAAGTCACGGTTAATAATGAGAAGGAGTTCATGAAATGGATTCTGCAATATGGTCCGAATGCGGAGATTCTGGAGCCGGAGTCGGCCAGGGCGCGGTTGAAGGAGCAGCTGGGGCAATGGCTGGATGTGTATAAGCGCTAGTCGCAGACTATTATATTACATATTATGGAATAAAAATGTCGAAAAGGTTAGTTTGAATAGCTCAACTAGAGAATAAAGGGTTTTTTGGCGATATATATGTCGGGAATGAATTGACCGGAGCGAAGAAGCAGAGTATTATTGGAATATAATGGAATGATAGGAGGCAAGATAGAAATTGCTGGAACTGGATGGGATGAATGAAGACTCTTTGACAGATATGCTTAAAGTTTCGTTCTCATGGGAGAACTGGACAGCAATTCTCGAGATTTCAGACAAGCTCTTTGAACTTGCAGTTCTAACCTACGGCTCCCATCAACAGGGTGCAAAGAAGTATTTTTTGAAAAAAAATATAGCGTATTATCTCGGGTACAGTGCGTGCATGAAGGGGATTGCCTATCAAAAGCTCGGTAACCTGGCTGAATCAAGAAAGTGTATAGGCTTGTATTCGGATTTGAGCTGGATCACGGATGTGGATCATGAAGCTGCTGTGGAAGTGGAATACTACAAGAATATTGCGATAGCGAATACCTTCGTCATTGATCTGCTGGAAGGGAAGGTAGAAGTTCTTCCTGATTATGTTGAATTCATTCGCACAGGGGACCAGGAAGAGCTGCTTGCCTGCCTGATTACTGTGCTGGAATCTGCCATTAAGTATAACTTTTCGATCGACTGGGTACTGGATGAGTTCAATGAGCCGTTGCAGGAACTGAGCTGCAGAGCGAAGCAGGAAGACATCAGATACTACATAGACTATATGCATCTTAGTGCAATTTATTTGTATAAAAGGGAAAAAATTCATGATGCAATTAATCTGACTCTCTATATTTTGGTAATAAGTAGTAAACTTTATGATGGGACAGGCTTTAGGAAGATCGTGTCGTTTTATGAACATATCCGAAGCCATGCTTCTGCAGAACAACAAGAATCTTATCAAAATATAATGAAAAATATCTTAGAGAGGGAGTTTTTAAAAGATGAAAAAGGCGATCTCGTTATTAACAGCCGTATTGTTGATTAGCGCAAGCGTAGTGGTAACAACGGCAAGCGCAGGCGGTCATTTATCTGCATCCTCCGGTACTATCTCTGTTAACAATCATGGCGCTGGGCACTAATCTGAATTCTCTCTGTCTTATTATTCTGGAAATATAAGCTGCATAATAAAACAAAGAAGGGGGAAGCGATGCTTATCCCTTCTTTGCTGTGGATAGGGGTTATTCTGTTACAGACAATCCCAGTCCTTCTGCGATTCTTCGTCCAAATTCCGGATCAGCTTTGAAGAAATGACCAATCTGGCGAAGCTTGATCTCATCGGACTGCACTGGAGTCATGGCACCTACAATGTTGCGCACAAGCCGGGCACGTTCCTCTTCACTCAGCAGACGGTACAGGTCACCCGGCTGGGTGTAGTGATCGTCATGGTCATAAGGAACACTGTCCGCCTGGCCGGAGACTTCGAATGCAGCCGGTTTATGCTGCGGTGACTCGGTGGCTCCGCCGGAGCTGTTAGGCTCATAATAGACGGAGCCTCCTCCGTTATTCGTAGCATTCATCGCGCCGTCGCGCTGATTATTGTTGACCTCTGCGATAGGCCGGTTAATCGGCAGGTGGTTATGGTTCGCTCCTACCCGGTAGCGGTGAGCATCCCCGTACGCGAACAGGCGGCCCTGAAGCATTTTATCTGGAGAAGCTTCTATGCCTGGAACGAACGAGCCTGGGGAAAAGGTGGCCTGCTCCACTTCGGCGAAATAATTCTCAGGGTTGCGGTCCAGCACCATGCGGCCTACCTCAATCAGCGGATAATCCTTCTGCGACCACACCTTGGTGACATCAAACGGATCGAAGCGGTAGGTGTCGGCATCCTCCACAGGCATAATCTGCACATGCAGCCTCCAGGCCGGAAAGTCTCCGGTATCAATGGCGTTGAACAAATCCTCCGTATGATAATCCGGGTTGTCAGCGGCAAGCTGTGCAGCAAGTTTAACATCGAGGTTCTTGACGCCTTGCTCTGTCTTGAAATGGTACTTCACCCACACGGCTGCGCCTTCAGCATTGACCCACTTGAAGGTATGACTGCCGAAGCCATGCATATGGCGGAGAGTAGCCGGGATACCGCGGTCGGACATCAGAATCGTCACCTGATGCAGAGACTCGGGGGAGAGGGACCAGAAGTCCCAGACCGCATTCGGGTTCTTCAGATGGGTCTGCGGATGACGTTTCTGGGTATGGATAAAGTCCGGGAACTTAATGGCATCACGGATGAAAAAGACAGGCGTGTTGTTGCCGACCAGGTCGTAGTTGCCTTCTTCGGTATAGAATTTCACGGCGAAGCCGCGCGGATCGCGCACGGTGTCAGAAGACCCGGATTCTCCGGCTACGGTGGAGAAACGGATGAACATCGGGGTGCGTTTGCCGACCCCGGACAAGAAGGAAGCCTTCGTATATTGGGAGAGATCATTGGTGACTTCAAAATAACCATGGGCACCGGCGCCTTTGGCATGGACGACACGTTCAGGAACACGCTCACGGTTGAAGTGGGCCAGCTTCTCCAGCAAGTGGACATCCTGCAGCAAAGAAGGCCCGCGTGAGCCTGCTGTCATAGAATTCTGGTTGTCGCCTACAGGGGCGCCCCAGCTTGTGGTTAGCTTGTTGTTATTGTTTGTGGTCATGAACACAATCACCTCGTATAGGATTTGATTTTAGATTAAGTATAAGTATTATAATAGCAAGAATTTAAATAAAATCAATCCTTTTTTATAATTATTATAATTAACATTATGCGGAAGAAAGCAGGTTCATGCTAGAGCTGGAGGTTACAGACAAGGAAATTTGGCTTAGATGAAGCGGAAGCGGAGAGTGGAGAGTGGGCAAAAAAACTCCCGCCCGCAGCAGCGGACAGGAGGAGAGATTCTTGAACAGTAACGGACCAGCAGCAACGGGGTGCGGGTGACGGGAGCAAGAGCTACTGCATGTTAGCTTGGGATATACATCCGGTTATAGTATTCATCCAGCATGCGCTTGGTGGCGAATTCGGTGCGGGTGGTCTCGATGCTGCGGTGCATCATCTGTACCCACTTGGCCTGATCCTCATAGAAGACCGGGAGGACGCGGTTCAGAAGGGTCTCGTACAGTGCATCGCTGTCATGCTGGTCAAGCACCGTAAAGTCGGTGGTCTCGAAGCCGTCTCCGATCTGCCAGCCGTTCTCGCCGTCGATGCAGGCCTCCGGCCACCAGCCGTCCAGGATGGAGCAGTTCAGGACGCCGTTCATGGCGGCCTTCATGCCTGAGGTTCCGCTTGCTTCCAGCGGTCTGCGCGGATTGTTCAGCCAGATGTCAGAACCGCGGGTCAGCTGGGCTCCGATGGTCATGTCGTAGTTTTCCAGGAAGACTACGCTCTTCGGATATTTGCGCATCATGGCTACAAGGTTGCTGACGATCCGCTTGCCGTTGTCGTCCAGCGGATGCGCTTTGCCGGAGAATACAATCTGGATCTTGCCGCTCTCCAGGTACGGCTCAATAATGTCCGGCTGGGAGAAGATCAGGTCACTGCGCTTGTAGGGAGCCGCCCGGCGGGAGAAGCCGATGAGCAGATGGTCCGCATTCAGGGCGATGCCGGAGCGTTCCTCAATGAAACCGATCAGCTCCTGCTTGATCTCCTTATGCACCGCCCACAGGTCGCCGCCCTCCTCAAAAGCACGGGTCATCCGCTCATCTACCCAGGTAGGGGTATGAATCGCATTGGTGATGCCGATGATCTCTGATCTGCCGGCGACTTCCTTCCACATTTTGTTCGCGGTATCGGCATGAAGCTGGGCAACCGCATTCGAGATCCGCGACAGCCGCAGGCCGGCAACGGTCATGTTGAAGGGTTCTCCGCCGATCCGCTCCATTTGTGCCTGTGTTAAGCCATTAAAGGCCCCCATGTATTCCAGCCGATCCAGCGGATGGGTCTCGTTTCCCTCCTTAATCGGTGTATGTGTAGTGAACACAACCTCTTCCCGTGTAGCCTTCCAGGCTTCTTCAAAGGTACTGCCGCCGCACATCTTCTCCCGGATCAGCTCGATCGCTGCGAGCGCCGCATGCCCCTCGTTGAAGTGATAGACATCGACCTTAATGCCCAGGGCGCGCATGGCTTTGACGCCGCCGATGCCCAGAACGATCTCTTGGGCAATCCGCTCCTCCCCGAACCAGCCGTAGAGCTGGCCGGTAATCCAGGCATCACTGTTCTCCGGGATATCGGTGTCGAGCAAATAGAGCGGCCGGTTGCCGAAATGGTCTGTTTTCCACACTTTGCAGACCACATCGGTCTTTCTGACTTTTACCGTGACCTTGACGCCTGTATCCTCAAGGAAGTCGTACACATAGTTGTGGTAAGAGTCGTAGGGGTTGCCGTCCGCATCAATCTTCTGGTCCGTGTAGCCCTGTTTCCATTTGAGTCCGATGGGGATGATGGGTGCCCCGATATCCTGCGCGCCCTTGATGTAATCTCCGGCCAGAATGCCCAGCCCTCCGGCGTACATTTTGAAATCGGAATGCAGTCCATACTCCATGCTGAAATAAGCTACTGACGGTAAGTGGTTCTCGCTCACGTGATAAGCCTCCTAAATGCGATTTAGATCATAACGAGTTGCTGCAGGCTGTATCTAAGATGCAAACGTTTGCTCCATGAGGCAGGACAGGCTCTGGAAGCGATTGCAACATCATTCTAGCATATTTATCCTTAAAAAGCACAGCGAAGTTTGGTTGACGAATGACCGCCTGCGGACCCGATAAATAAAATTTGATTAACCTGCCGGAAGACCATAAGATAAGGGGAGAATAATTGTACAAGGTTCATCTAAATCATATATTAAACAATAAACCAAGTGGTGGTGTAGAAGGTTGAGTATAGTCGTTATTGGAAGTCTGAATATGGATATGGTCGTGCGGGCAGAGCGCGCGCCGGAGGCCGGTGAGACCCTGTTCGGTCAGGGGTTCGCTCTGTCTCCGGGCGGAAAAGGGGCGAACCAGGCTGTCGCTGCGGCCCGGCTTGGTGCGGATGTTACGATGATCGGCAGAGTGGGCAAGGATGCTTTTGGCAGCGGGCTGCTGGAGATTATGGAGCAGGAGCAGGTTCATACCGCGTATATCTCGCAGAGTGAATCCCAGGCTACAGGGGTTGCTTCCATTGTAGTGGACGGGGCCGGGGAGAACCGGATCATCGTAGTGCCTGGTGCGAATGTGGAGATGAAGCCGGAGGATATTGAAGCGCTTGAGACAGTGATCAGCGGGGCTGGGATCGTGGTGATGCAGCTGGAGACGGATCTGGCGATGTGCGAGTCTGCGGCAGTTATGGCGTTCCGGCATGGGATTCCGGTGATTCTTAATCCGGCTCCGGCCCAGCCGCTGAGTGATGAGCTGCTGCACCATGTCACCTACCTGACTCCCAATGAGACAGAGGCGGGCATTCTGGCCGGTATCTCTGTGGAGAGTGTGGAGGATGCAGAGCGTGCGGCTCGGATCATGCTGCAAAAAGGAGTCCAGCACATGATTGTAACGCTGGGCTCCAAAGGGGCATTAATCGTGGATGCTGCCGGAAGCCGGCATGTCCAGGGGTTCCCGGTGCAGGCGGTAGATACGGTGGCAGCCGGTGATTCCTTCAACGGGGCGCTGGCCTGGCAGCTGACCTGCGGCAGGACGCTGGAGGAAGCGGTCCGCTTCGCCAATGCTGTCGGTGCACTGGCGGTTGGCAAGACCGGTGCGATTGCTTCTCTGCCTAGACTGGAAGAGGTAGAGCTGTTCCTGCGGACAGCTGCTAATGCGGAGTCTCATGAGCAGTAGATGCCTGTAGATTCCGTATGTGAGCTAGAAATAAGCAGATGCTAATAGACAAATTAAGCGGGGAGCGTCAGAGGAAGCTCTGAGACTCCGGGTCCGCTAAGGAGCTGACAGGATGAGCGGTACAGTAACCGTCAAGAATATAACCCTCGGAGAAGGGATGCCCAAAATCTGTGTTCCGCTGGTTGGAACGACGCGGACGGAGCTGCGTGAAGAAGCTGAGGCGCTGATCGCACTGGCGCCGGATGTGGTGGAGTGGCGCAGTGATTTCTTCACGGAGGTGGAAGATATTAATGCCGTAACCCAGGTGCTGGAGGACATTCAGCGCCTGCTGCCGGAGATTCCGCTGATCTTCACCTTCCGCAGCGCCAGGGAAGGCGGCGAGAAGGAAATCTCCTCAGCATATTACTTCCGGCTGATCCAGGCGGCGGTAGAGAGCGGGCTGGTGGATATGGTGGATGTGGAGCTGTTCCAAGAGGAAGCGGAGGTCCGCAGACTGATTGCAGCAGCGCATGGACAAGCGGTGTTCGTGATTCTCTCGAATCATGACTTCGACGGGACGCCGTCCGAGGATGAGATTGTCTCCCGGCTGCGCCGGGCGCAGGAGCTGGGCGGCGATCTGCCGAAGATTGCCGTAATGCCGCAAGGTCCAGCCGATGTGCTGACCCTGCTGGCGGCAACGAACCGGATGCAGGAGCAGTATGCAGACCGTCCGATCATTACGATGTCGATGGCCGGGGAGGGCGTGATCAGCCGGCTGGCCGGAGAGATCTTCGGCTCGGCACTGACCTTCGGTGCGGCGCATAAGCCTTCGGCACCGGGGCAGGTGGCGGTTGCCGACCTGCGCCGGGTGCTTACGCTGCTGCACCGCAGCTTGTAGCGGCTGCCAGTTCAGACGCAGCAGGAATGGGGATAGACAGGGGTGTTTCCGGCCGGTATTACGGTGGAAGCACCCTTTTGCATATAGAGAGAGATAGTAAATAGCGGGCGGAGTTTGAAACTGAAGCTGCCCATGCCCTACAATGGAGGCAACCAAGTAGAAGGGGCGGAGCGCCGATGACAGAATTGATCCTGGTTGTGGAGGATGAGGTGAGAATTGCCCGTCTGCTGCAGATTGAGCTGGAATGCGAGGGATACCGTGTGTGTATTGCCGGCAGCGGCCATCAGGGGCTGGAGATGTACCAGGAGCAGCAGCCGGATCTGTTATTGCTGGATGTGATGCTGCCTGGATTCAGCGGCATAGAGCTGCTGCGGCGAATCCGGGCGGGCGATCCCGATACGCCGGTTCTGCTGCTTACAGCCAAGAGCTCAGTAGAGGATAAAGTGTCGGGCCTGGACCTTGGGGCCAATGATTATATTACGAAGCCGTTTCAAATTGAGGAGCTGCTGGCGCGTGTCCGTGCTGCGCTGCGGCTGGCCTCGGGGCGGAGGAAAGAGGAAGCCGTCAACCTGCTGATGGCAGATGATCTGGAGCTGAACGAAGTTACGCGGGAGGTGAAGCGGGCAGGCCGGAGCATCGAGCTGACTCCCCGGGAGTTCGACCTGCTGGTCTACCTGCTGAAGAATAAGCGCCAGGTGCTGAACAGGGAACAGATCATGGCCGCTGTCTGGGGGTACGATTATTACGGTGATACGAATATTGTGGATGTCTATATCCGCTATGTCCGCAAAAAAATAACGCTGGACCCCCAGCCTGAATTGATTCATACCGTGCGGGGCGTTGGTTATGTGTTGAAGGATACCCCATGAAGCTGCGGAGCACCATTCATCTGTATTCCAGCGTGCTGTTCGCCGTGCTGCTTATCCTCATGAATCTGTTCATCTACGCCGTATTCAGCCGGATGTCACTAGACAGCCAGCTCGGGCAGGCGTCTGCCGAGACGGCCAGAATCGCTGCCGCGATGAGAAAAGCCGGAGCTGGGGTAACGGCACCGGAGCTGCTCCGGGCTTATGTGCCGGTGGAGGGAATGCTGCGGCTGCTCGCTGCGGATGGTAGCGGATCGGCGCCGGTTACCTCAGCCTCCGGGCAGGAGATCAGCCGTATGAAGCCGGTCTACCATTCCGGGAAGGAGGCGGAACGGGTCCGGGTGGACGGACGCTTGTATGCGTTCGTGAGCGTTCCGGTCATCTGGACGGACGGGAACGTGCTGAATCTCCAGATGACCAAAAGCCTGGAGAGCACGATGGATACGTTGCGGGTCCTGCGGCTGGTCCTGGCCGGGGCTACGCTTGCGGCGCTGCTTCCGCTGCTGCTCTCCAGCCGTCTGTTGTCGGGCCTGATTATGCGGCCCATTGTCCAAATGACGGCGACCATGCGGGAGATTCAGCGCAGCGGGAAATTTCGCAGGCTTCCACTGGAAGCACACTCGAAGGATGAGCTTGTGGAGATGGGGCATACCTTCAACGAAATGATTGGCCTCTTGGAGAGCAATTATGTGAAGCAGGAGAAATTCGTGTCGGATGCCTCCCATGAGCTGCGCACACCGCTGACGGTTATTGAGAGCTATGCCAGTCTGCTGAAGCGCAGAGGGCGGGATCACCCGGAGCTGTTCGATGAATCGGTTGAGGCCATCCATTCCGAAGCTGTGCGGATGAAGGAAATGACGGAGCAGCTGCTGCTGCTGGCAAAGCACCCGGAGCAGTGGGATCTGGAGCTAAAGGTGATGGATCTGGAGGCGCTGGCCCGTTCTTCGGCGAAGGCTTTTTATAATGCATACGGGAGAGAGGTCACGATTCAGGTCAAGGGGCCGGCCGAAGGCTACAGCGATGAAGCGAAGCTCCGGCAGCTGCTGTTCATCTTCCTGGACAACGCCCGCAAATACAGCGATGAGCAGATAACCGTGCGTATTGAGGCTTCCGGGCAGGAACGGATGATTGTGATTACCGACCGCGGCATTGGAATTCCGCCGGAGGAGCTGCCGAAAATATTCGACCGTTTCTATAGAGTGGATGAGGCGAGAACCCGTGAGAACGGAGGGGCAGGCCTGGGGTTGTCGCTTGCCGCAGAGATCGCGGGGGCGATCGGAGCGGAGTTGTCCATGGATAGTACGGTAGGCCTGGGAACCTCGGTGACGATCCGTATGGCTGCGGACCGCAGGGGAGGTGGACAATGAAGCGGAAATCAACGAACAAGAGCAAGATATACAAGGCAGTCGTAGGTATGGTTGTCTTCCTGCTGCTGGCTTGGGTTGCCTTCTGGATATTCGGGAACGATTCAGAGCCGCTGTTATCCGGAGATCAGGCGGAGCTGGCTGTGCTGAGCGAATATGCCGGTAAGGTAGACAGTCTGAAGCTGCAAGCCGGAGCTTATATAGCGGTGCTTCAGACGGAGCAAGGACGGTATGAGCTGAAGCTGGACGGAGTTACTGGTGAGATTCTCTCCATCGTGCTGCTGAAGCGCACGGACGAACCCGCGGTGAGGCCTACGTCTGCCGCTACTCCGGTTCCATCTGGCGGAACTGCCACTACCCCGTCACCAGCACCTACCCCGGCGTCGCAGAGCGTAGTCTCCGAAGCGGAGGCTGTCAGGCTGGCTCTGCTTGAGGTACCGGGGGAGCTGGACGATGTGGATACGGGAATCGATGCGGCGGGCGCTTTTTATCTGGTGGAGATCCATACTTCAGACGGGCGGGAGGCCGTAGTTCAGGTCAACGCAATCTCGGGACATATTATGTCTGTGACCTGGGAAGAGCCGGATGGGGAGGATTCCTAGTGTTCTATTTATTTGTTTTCTCAGCGAATTCTAATGTTGCTCCCGCTGTTCTCTCAGATTGTAGCGTTATAGTTACTACAAGAAGCAGCGAAGAATGAACTTAGGAGGCGTTAACATTGAAGACCAAGATATGGAGCAGTATCACGGCGGCAGCACTTATTCTCGGAGGCGCTTATGGTATAGGCGAGCTGAAGGGCAGTACGGCAGAAGCAGCCGCAGCAGTGAAGAGTCAGAGCACAACGTTGATCAGTGTAAGCCAAGCTGAGCAGATTGCCTTGAAGGCAGCTCCGGGACAGGTGGAGAGCATCGATCTGGAGAAGAAGGCCAGCGGCACGTATTACGATATCGAAATCCAGCAGACCAAGCAGGAGATAGATGTCCGGGTAGATGCGTATTCGGGAAAAGTAATCAGCGTGCGCAAGGATGCAGACGATGATGGTTCATACACGGCAGCTCCGGCCTCAGGCGGGAAGTTGATTACCGCAGGCAAGGCGGCTGAGGTGGCTCAAGCTGCTGTGAAGGGGACGGTCACTGAGATTGATCTGGACCGGGATCACGGGGGCGCTGTCTATGAGGTTGAAATCAGGAACGGGCAGGTCAAGACAGAAGTAAGAGTCGATGCGTATACTGCCAAGGTTGTGTACACCGATACGGATTCCGACGAGGATGATGATTGATATGTAAAAGAGAGGCAGCCGGATTGAACGGCTGCCTCTTTGCTATGCCAAACTATTACGTCACGGCTTCGCTCCCGTATACACATGGACAGCATCCCGCAGGAACGCGGCCATGCCCGGGCGGCGCTGGTCGTAATAAGCGGTGAAGCGCTCATCAT
This sequence comes from Paenibacillus rhizoplanae, assembly GCF_042684125.1. Lineage (NCBI taxonomy): Bacteria > Bacillati > Bacillota > Bacilli > Caryophanales > Paenibacillaceae > Paenibacillus > Paenibacillus rhizoplanae. Next base: position 13,450 of record NZ_JBHUKY010000068.1, read on the forward strand.
CGACATACATCTGGGCTACGCCTGCATGGGCTTCCTTAGTGTAGGTGTCCCAGTAGAAGCTGAGCCACTGGCGGTGCAGGTCAGCGGCCTTTTGCGCCAGCTCGCTTGCCGAATCGCCTTCCTCCATCGCCTGCTCCAGTGAAGCGAACATGTCGGCCTCCAACTGCTGAAGGGCAGCGTACTGCTCCTCCGTCATATGGCTCAGCTTGCGGTTCGACTGCTCCACGGCTTCCCCGCCGTATTTCTCCCGGATCTCCTGGCCGTACTTCTGCTCGTTATCGTCAATCAGCTTCTGCTTGAAGCCTGCGAATTTCTCCTGATTGCTCATTATACTTCTCCCTTCTGTGTGTGCAATGGTCTGTTCGACGTTCGCGATGAGCCGGTCCAGCTGCTGTCTCCGCTGGAGCAGCTGGTCATGGTGCTCACGCAGGGCGCGGGCGCCGTCGAAGGAGGGCGAATGGACAATATCCCTGATCGCCGCAAGGCCGAGGCCCAGTTCCCGGTAGAACAGAATCTGCTGCAACAGGTCTACCTCGGCCTGGCCGTAGATCCGGTATCCCGAGGAGCTGAGTCTGGCTGGCTTCAGAATCCCGAATTCATCGTAATACCGCAGGGTCCGTGCACTGATCCCCGCAAGTGTCCCCAGCTTCTGCACCGTATATTCCATGGTCCTATCTGCCTCCAATCTGTCTTGGCGTATACAGCAGAGAACGGGTTCAAGGCGTTCCCGCCGGGTAAGCGGCCGCTTACAGATCTAACTGTATACTTTGACGTAACGGCAAGGTCAACTCTTATTTTGTAGAATAACCAGACAGCGGGGCGGGTAACCGGGGGAGCTGGAAAAGCAAACAGCGGCAACCGCCCGGGCTATGCCTTGGGAGATTGCCGCTGCTGTGCGCGGGTATGGGCCTATTTCTTGCTAAGCTGGGCGGCGAAATACGCCTTAAGCTCTGCCAGCTTCCGGGGGTCCGCCAGGGCATCCTCCGCAGGGAAGTAATGCTCGGCGACCAGCTCCCAGGTAGGGACGATTTTCTGGCCGGTCATCGCTTTGATGGCGATCTTGACTGTCTTGCGCTCCCGCGCGTTTGAGAAGGTATCGACATAATGCTGCGACCGCCCGAAGTCCAGCTCGCTGAAGACTGCGCGGAAGATCTCAGCCGTCATCTTGGCATCGTCCAGCGCGCGGTGGGCGGAGCCGGAAGGCTCCAGGCCGAAGAGGGCCATAGCCCCTTCAACGCTGATGTCGTTACTGAGGCTGCGGGCGCGCAGGACGCCCTTGAGCAGATCGAAGTAGGTGGCTTCCATCCAGTAGGCATCATCCATCTTGTGCATCCGCACATCCTGGATAATCCGCTTCATATCCTCACCGCCCCAGGTCAGCAGCAGTACGCCGTCCGGACTCTGGTCCAGCCAGGCTCTGAAGGCGGTAATCACCTTAGGGAAGCGGCTGGCGACGTCGATATCCTCCTGGGGGATGCCGGTTTTTTTCTTGATGAATGAATTCAGGGTGGAGAAGTATATGGGTCTGATTAAGGCTGAGAATTCATCCTTAACCTGCAATGAAGCGTCTAACCGGACCGCTCCGATCTCAATGACCTCCATGGGATGCTCACTGGCAAATTTGCGGCCGTTGAATTCGATGTCCAGAATAATATAATCCACAGGTAATGCCTCCGTTTCAGTGACTGGCGCCAAGATTGCCCGGAAATGCGCCGACCCTTCTATTTTAGCAAAAAAAGAGCTGTACAGATACCGGATGTCCTGTATCCGCACAAATTTGAATTTTCAGCCGGGAGCGGGTTGGTTTCTGCGAAAATGGGTAATGAACTAGATCATCTGTCGAATAGAGCTATTGAGGTAAGGAGGGAAGGGCATGAAGCTGTATGTAACCGTCAAAAGCCTGGGCAAACGCAGGCCGGTGCTTGAGCGGAGGGAGCTGCTGCTTGCTGATCGTCCGCAGACGCTTCGCGAGCTGATCTCGGAGATTGTAGCCGGGCAGGTGCAGGCGATGCTGGAGCGGCAGGAGCGGGGAGATCTGATCCCTTACCTGACCGCAAATGAAATTGCGGAGCAGGGTGATAACGGCAAGGTCGGGTTCGGCACGGTGTACGGCGAGACGAAGCCTGAGTTAGAGCAGGCTACGGCTGCGGCACTGCTTGCTTTTGAAGACGGATTGTACAAGGTGTTCGTGCAGGAAGAGGAATGCTCCGCGCTGGATGAGCCGCTGAGGCTCGAAGAGGGCGATGAGCTGACGCTGATCCGGTTCACGATGCTGGCAGGAAGACTATGGTGAGGGAGATGACAGGATGAAAATCGGAAATGCAGAGTGGGAGACTCAGTGGTATGCGGATGTTGAGAACAAAGCCAAGGGGCTGAGGGGGGAAGGCGCGGAACTGGCAGGTCTGCTCGCGGAGTTCAGCAAGAACCGCTACCTTCATGAAGGGGAGGATTCGCTGGACCGCTTCCTTGTTATCATGGATGATCGAGCTGCGGCGGCTCAGGCTGACTTTACCGGATACTGGGCGCCGCTGATTGGGGTCATGCAGCAGCTCTACAGCACACATACCGTTGAGCTTGCCCGTTACATAGTTAAACATGCAGTGGAGTACCCTTATTCCATAGGGTATCTGCGCCGGCCGTTCCGGACCCGGGAGGTTCAGCCGCACCGGCTGCAGATTCTCCGCAAAATTAATGCCCTGATCTATATGGAGCTGATTGAATTCTCGTTGCCGGAGTATCTGAAGGGGGATTATGAAAAGGATTACAGTATCTCTTACCGCGTAGATGTTGCCGTTCCCGATGTAGTCGCCTATGAGCTGAACCGCAGCGGCAGCGGAATGGAGGATCTGCTTAAGGAGGCGGTATATGGGGACAATCAGGGGGCAATGCTCAGCCGCAATATGATAAAAGGTACATTCCTCAGCCATAACCAGGCTGCTGTTCAGATGATGGGCGAGCTGCTGCTCGCTGCCCGGCTGCAGGAGGGACTGCGGCAGTCCATTATGGAGACGATGGATGAGGGGACGATAGAGAACAACCTTCATATGCTGAAGGTAATTCTGGACAATGATCTCGTGCGCTACAGCTCGGTGGTGCGGGCCCTGGGCGTATGGACCGGGATGGGCCTGGAAGCCCAGAACCAGCGGGTGGCGAAGCAGTTGATTGACGGAGCCTATCAGGTGCTGACGGATGAAGCGCTGCGGGCTGAGTGGCTGATCAGTGAGAATGCCAACCATGTCTACCTGAGCTTGTGGGGGACGGCTGTCTATGAGGAGAATGAACTGATCGGCAAAGTGGATGTCCTGATGGAACAGGGCCAGTCCTACCAGAAGATCGTAGCCCAGTATGTACTTTCCGGCAGCCAGAACCGGGAGGTGCGCCTGAGCAGCGCCCGGAAGTATCTGACAGAGCAAGAGCCGGAGCTGCTGTACTGGATTCTGACGAACTACAATTATGAGTATAACCGGATGTGGAGAGGGCCGAAGGATAAGGGGCCGAGAATCGAGGTCGTAGCGAGCCCGCAGCTTGAGGATAAAAGCGAGCGGCAGCGCGACTTCAGTCTGCTGATGGGCATCTTCCTGAACCCGGACAGCCGGGAGCTGACCGGCACCTCCAAGGTGCTGGATTTCCTGCAGGTCAGCTATACCCGTGATCTGCCGGTCCAAAAGATGCTCTATTTGATCTCCTATGATATGGACCCGGCCTGGGTGAATGAATTGCTGGCGCTGAAGGACAAGCTCAGCACGGATATACGGGGGGAGCTGCTGAATTACTTCGTGCAGCATACGGAGGATACTGTGCAGCGCGAATTCATTTTCGCGAGTCTCTCCGACAAGAGCATAAAGAACCGCGAGCTGGCGCTGGACCTGGCGCAGGGGCTGACCCTGGCGGAGGATGAGCTGCTGATGGCCGAAGGGCTGCTGAAGCTCAAGACCGGTACGCTGCGGCAGAGCGTGACCCGGATGCTGCTGAATCAGCCGGATGAAGCGCTGAAGGACTCCGTCCGCAGACTGGTGCAGGGCAAGAATGCCCTGCAGCGTCAGGCGGGACTGGAGATTATGACCGTGCTGTTCCAGGATGAGGAGCGTCAGGTGCTCTTTGAAGCGGTACGTCCGCTGGCGGAGGGGCTGGATAAGCCTTCCGACCAGGAGCGCGAGCTGATTGGGAGGCTGAGCCAGAAGAATGAGTATACCAAGGTGAACGGCTTCGGCTTGTTCGATCCGCAGCAGACGGAGGAGTGGCTGACTCAGGGGCCGGTACTTGACGGATTTGCCTGGGATCAGGTGTTCAAGCTGTCCTTGGAGCAGATCAAGACATTCCTTAAGGGACTGGACGACATGATTCACAAGCACCGCGATGTGGAGTATGAGGTCGAATACTACAGCGGATACAAGGATACGCTGCTGATCGGCACTAATCTCAGACCGCTGCAAGGGTACTTAATTAATGATGAGGAGAGCGGCAAATCCGCTCTTGAGCAGTACCCGCTGCATGAAGTATGGACTGAATACTGGGAGAAGAGCGGCTGGAGCGCCCGGGATCTGATAGAGCTGAACTTCTATACCAGCCTGGATGAGCTGGATGAGACCCTGGATAACTATGACGGTTACGATACCTTAGGGATCGATGATCAGGAACTCAACAAGCAGAAGCTGTTGTCCGGCTGGCGCAAGGAATTCGCGGGAGAGATCTACCCGCTGGAGCAGACCCTAGCTGTGGTGAAGCTGGTGGAGAAGCTGAAGTACAGATGGCAGGTAGAGGCGCTCGTGGATGCGTTCCGCGCGGACCACAAGAGCCCGGAGGGCTTCCGTCTTGCCGATGGTGCGGTGAATGCGCTGCTGGCTGGATTCCCGGAGGAGAAGCTCGCGGCGGATTGGCCTTTCCTGTCTGTGCTGGCTGATCCGTGGGTCGATATGGTGCAGAAGCTATGGGACGGAACAGAGGAGTTCAAGGAGATGTTCCGTACCTGCTACAGGTTCGAGAGAATCAGCGGAGAAGGAGAGCGGTCCAGCATCATCGGGCTGAAGCATTATGTCCAGGCCCTTACGGATGGAATCATCGGCGAAGAGACGCTGCTTAAGGAGCTGCTGCTGAGTACGGATGCACGCAACCATATGAGCTGGATCAGCTCACGCCGATACGATTGGATCGAAGACAGTCCGCAGATGGTTGCGCTGCGCGCACGGATCATCGACCGTCTGCTGGCGGTTGAGCTGGGGCGCGGCGATCTGCCGACCGAGGTGACCGGCATGACGATGGGGCTGCAGCGGATTGAGGGGCTGGACTACTGTATCCGCATCCTGTCCGGGCTGAACAAGGATACCTTCATACGCGGATACGTGTACGGTTACGGCAACAATATTACGAAGAAGGAATCCTTCAGCCATCTGCTTAAGGTATGTTATCCGCGCGAGGGCGACAATGCGGAGCGGCTGAAGACCTTGCTGCAGGAATACAAGTTATCCGATCAAAAGCTGCTGGAAGCCGCCATGTACGCCCCGCAGTGGATCGAGATTATTGCCGAGTACCTGGGCTGGGAAGGGCTGCGCAGTGCTGCCTGGTACTTCCACGCCCACATTAACGAGAGCTTCTCGGCCGAAAAAGAGACGGTGGTGGCGCATTACTCGCCGATCACGCCGCAGGAATTCAACGACGGCGCCTTCGATGTGAACTGGTTCCAGTCCGCCTACAAGGAGCTTGGACAAGAGCGGTTCGAGCTGCTCTATGACTGTGCCAAATACATCTCCGCCGGTGCGAACCACCGCCGTTCCCAGCTGTTCGCCGATGCCACGCTCGGCAAGCTGAACCTGGAAGAGATGAAGCAGTCTGTAGAGCAGAAGCGGGGCAAGGATCATCTGCTCAGCTATAGTCTGATTCCGCTGGGAGCAGACCGCGAACAGGATATTCGTGTGCGTTATGAGTTCATCCAGCGCTTCCTGGCGGAGAGTAAGAAGTTCGGCGCACAGCGCCGCGCCAGCGAAGGCCAGGCCGCACAGATTGCCCTGGGCAACCTGGCGCGCAATGCCGGATATGCCGATGTCACCCGCCTGATCTGGGATATGGAGGCACGCAAGCTGGACGATTATGCTGCGTACTTCGAGCCTTATGAGCTGGACGAAGAGACCTTCGTCTCGCTTAGTATCAATGAAGAAGGGCAAAGCGATTATGTAGTCACCAGCAAAGGGAAGGCGCTGAAGTCGGTGCCTGCACGCTTCAAGAAGCATGAGTGGATCGAAGCGCTGAAGGAGGCCAAGAGCGAGCTTACCGGGCAGTTCCGGCGCGCCCGGGCCGAGCTGGAGCGGTCGATGGAGTCCGGCAGCGGCTTCACACCGGCAGAGATTGCCGGGCTGAGCCGGAATCCGGTGCTGGCTCCGCTGATTAGCAAGCTGGTGCTGATGAGCGGCGACGAGCTGGGGTATTACGATGCGGATCAGGGGGCACTGGTCAGTCCTGCGGGTGAATCCACGGCACTGAGCGGGGAGGCTGCGCTGCGGATTGCCCATCCGCTGGACCTATACCGCAGCGGACAATGGAGCCTGTATCAGAAGGATCTGTTCGACCGTCAGCTCCGCCAGCCGTTCAAGCAGGTCTTCCGCGAGCTGTACCTACCGAATGAGGATGAGCTGGCCCAGGGCGTGCTGTCCCGCCGTTATGCGGGCCATCAGGTGCAGCCGAGCAAGACGGTCGCCCTTCTGAAAGGGCGGCAGTGGACGGTCAGCTATGAGGAAGGGCTGCAGAAGGTGTTCTATGCCGAGAACCTGATCGTCCGGCTCTATGCCATGGCGGACTGGTTCTCACCAGCGGATACGGAAGCGCCGACACTGGAGACAGTGCAGTTCTTCGACCGGAAGACCTACAAGGGCGTGCCGCTGGATCAGGTGCCGCCCGTGCTATTCTCAGAGGTTATGCGGGATGTGGATCTCGTCGTCAGCGTAGCCCATGTCGGCGGCGTCGATCCGGAAGCGAGCCTGACGACTGTAGAGATGCGCCGGGTGATCGTCAGTGAGTCGCTGCGGCTGCTGAAGATTGAGAATGTCCGGCTGGACGGCAATTATGCGCGGATTGACGGTAAGCTGGGCGAGTATGCCGTGCATCTGGGCAGCGGCCAGGCGTACAAGCAGGCCGCGGGCGCCCTGTCGATTATTCCGGTGCATTCGCAGCACCGGGGCCGGCTGTTCTTGCCTTTCCTGGACGAGGACCCGCGCACAGCGGAGGTACTCTCCAAGGTCGTGCTGCTGGCTGATGACACGAAGATCAAAGACCCGCAGATTCTGGCACAGCTAAGCAGATGAGCTGCTGGGCAGATGAGATGCTTACAGTAAGTGGTAAGTAAAGGCTAAGCGTCTGCTTAGCCAGGGGATATATGGCACCGGCGCTGGAACTTGAGCGCCGGTGTTTTTTTATAGTTGGTTAGGAGACTCGGATTTTTCGTGGGCCGAATGTAATCAAAAAACCGAATACAATGGGTGCCGCTGCGCGGAGGGAAGGGCCCCATGCATCACAGCCAGTAACATTTTAAGAGGAATCCTGCAAAAATTGCAACAATACTCCCCCAAAGAAGCGGTCTATGCTGAAATCCTGCACGAACTGCAACAAAGTCAGCGCTAACTTGCTCTAAACTCCGAAATTTGTGCAAATAATGCAACATTGTACTGCAACCAGTAAAAGGTATCGAGAAATCCTGCAAGATGTGCAACAATGCTGCTCCTTACAAGCGGTTAGTGAGAGAGGCGCCAGTATCCTTCACCCGTTAGAGTAATTTTGTTTGTCTGCATATGGTCTTAAGCTAACTATATCGATCATTGTGATAAAAATACCTTACATTATGATCCAAATATATTACTGTGTGCGCAGGGGATTCTCATGATTCTACTAAGCTTAGGAGGCTAAATTATGTTCGAATACAAATTTGTGCGGATTGAAAAGAAGAATACTGGATTTCTTCAAGGGCCAACGGAGAACTATCAGGAGATTATACATACTCATGCAGCGGAGGGATGGCGGTTCGTTCAGTTTGTTATCATGCCCAGCGCACAGGCTGTGGGTTTCCCGGAATATTATGATTTGATTTTTGAAAAGAAAGCGGATTAGTCTTCCTCAAAGGATCAAATTCAAATATGTTTTGGCTTGTCCTGAGCTGTCCCAAATGCCTTGAAATTGGCTTGGGATAGCTCTTTTTTTGTAGGAACAAGATGACAGGAATATTTTCGCATATGCGCATTTTTTCACTAAGATTCCTGGGCTATAATGCTATGTTTGTAGAATGAAAGGGTGTAAAAGCAGGGATACAGTCAGGCTATGGCGAATTTTGGAGGGGAAAGCGAGGAATAAGCAATGAAGAACAGGCTCCGCCAAAATCTGCAGTCTTTGCAAGACGCATACGCCTCCTTATGCGGATTGACAATTATTATTACCGATCAAGCGGACAAACGGATAACAGAACCCTCCGGCTTAACCGAGATGGCATCTCTGTTGTTCGGTTCTCCTTGTGCAACCGCTGAACATGCAATTGCGAACCTGCTGGAAAAGGTCAGGAATGTATCGAAAACTATTGTCTATGAAACCCGCTCCGGGCTGAAAATGCTGATTACCTCCATCGGGCTCAGTAAGCAAAGGCCCTATTATATTCTGACAGGCGTCTGGGTGGACGGTTGTACGAAAGAGCTGATTACCGGCAGGATTCATGAAACCGTTCCCTCCGGAGAATGTGAGGACTGGATTCAGGCTCTGGATAAGGTGCCGGTATTGGATCAGGAGGGCGTCGCCAGGATTATCGGCCAATTGGATATACTTGCTGATACCGTGCAGGCTCTGCTTGAACGGGAGCAGGGCGGAGAATATTCTGCGTATGACCTGCAGCTTATGAATCTGATTTATCTGCTGGACCCGGCAAGCCCGGAGTGGCTGCAAGGAATACTGGGCATTGTGGTACGTATTCTTGGAGTAGAATTTGCGGGCTATGCCATGAATGCAACAGACGGGGACCAATTCACAGTGGTTGAGACAACCGGTATGCCTAAGGATAACTCCCTGCGGGGGGCTTCTTTTTTTTACGGAGAAGGATTTCTGGGGCAGGTGGGGCTCTCCAAGCAAATGGGGTATTGGAGGAATGCTGACCGTGATCTGCGGATTTCTTTTTTTGCTGCGCATGGGGTAAGGCCGAAGGTGTTAATCTGCTATCCCATCAAATACAAGGACAAGCTGTATGGATTATTGTATGCCGGAGATCCGGCCCGTCCAGAGCTGACGGAGGAGCAGGCGGATATGGGTATGCTGGTGGCCCATCAGCTCGCTGCTTCCATGTATCATATGGAGAGTGAAGCGCTGTATGAACGTCAAAGGAAGAGGCATGATACCTACAAAGAAATTGTCCAAGGGATTCTGGTTACTCAGGATAAGGAGGATTACCTGCAGCTGTTCATTGAGTTTTTCCAGCAGCAGCTAGGCAGTCCGTTCATGTGCTTGTTATTACATACGCCTGCCGAAGCCGGACTGAGGATCTACTCCTCTTCTTCTGCTCCGAATGAACTTTACACCCTCTACGCTGAAGATGCTGAACAGATCTATTTCGCTGACGGGATACCGGGGTTCAACCTGTTGAACAAGCCGATCCGCCGGGAATGGAAGAGCTGGCAGCTGGTAGAGCATCCTATGGTATTTGAACAAAGGCTGCTGGGGTTATTCACGGTCCAGTTCAGTGATGAGGGGCAGCGGCGGGAATATGAAACGATTTTTCATATGACCAATGTGCTGCTAGTGACCAAGCTGCTTGCCCAGCAGCCTCAGAACACGCCCTCTAGAACTGACTTCATGCGGCTGCTCCAGGATAATCTGCTGATGCAGCAGCCGGTAGTACATAGCAGAGCTGCGGAGATTCAAAGACTTGCACATGACTTGCTGGGGCCGCTAAATCATTCAGCGGAAGAGATCGAATGGATCGGCCAGGCCGCGCTCCTTGCTCCATATCCTATAGGGCTGCTCCGCGAATATTTGGGTGACATCCCGGCGGTATGCATTTTACGTCATATGCAGTATTTCCTGTCGGATTCTGCCGGGGAAGAGGATGTAGGAGAAAGTTCCCATCTGTACTTGGCGAAGGTCTTGCTTTTGCTTACGAAGTACACGGAGCAGGGCGGCAGGCAATGGAAGGAAACACTTCCTATACCCGTACCCGAGCCGCTTATGCGGTCCTTTGAACAACTGATAGCTCCTTCGCGGGTTGCAGCGCAGCAAGAGGGAGGCGTACGTTTTACTACCCGGGAAAAGGATATTCTGGATGGTCTGCTGACCGGCCTCAACAACAAGCAAATTGCGGAGAGGCTGTTTATCAGTACGCATACTGTTAAGAATCACATCACTAAAATTTATGAAAAGCTTGGTGTACATAGCAGATCACAGGCCATCTCTCACATGTATCAAACCACGGGCAACCAGATTCTCTAAAAAGCAATGATTACGCAGGATGTAAGCGTACATTGCTTTTTTTGTGCAAATATAAGAATTTATAGGTTTCACGCTTCGTTTCTACTTGATAAAGGAAAGAAGGCCTGTAGAAAACAGGAAGATTATGTCGAAACTTAGGAACCAGTGGCGATGGCGTAGAGGCCATACGGTATACATAATAGGGGAAGCTTTGTAGGCTCGACAAAATACATATTGAGGAGTGCTTCATTTGAAACTAAACATCCGCACCAAATTGTTGGGAGGCTTTCTGGTTATTGTAGCGTTGCTTGTATTTATCAGCGGGCTATCGATTATGAAAATGGCGGGCATGAACAGTAACTCTCTACAGATGCAGAGCTACAACTTTCCCGCGCTCGTCAATGTTGCCGAGATTCGGACGGAGCTGTACAAGCTGCGTGGTGACTTGTTCAAGCTCCTCCTGGAAACAGATGATGCCATGTTAGAAGAAATCCAGGGAGCTATCAGGGAGGACCAGGCTAAACTGGCCGACCGGATTAAGGCCTATGGAGAGCTCTCACTGACTGCCGATCAACGGGCTACGCTGGAGACGATTAAGGAAAGTGTGGACAGATACAATCAGTTCGTACCCAAAGTCAATGAGCTGCGGGTGAAGGATCAAAATGTACAGGCGTACGGCGTCTTAATCGACGCACTGCCTGATTTGCAGAAGGCTCAGGACACCGCCGATCTGGCCGTCAGTAATGTCATTCAAGGTGCTGATGACCGGATTGACTCTACGGTTGCCAGCTATAGCTCCGGAAGATTGATGATCCTGATCATCTCCAGCATTGCGGCAATTGCAGCCATTGTGCTTGGTGTCGTGATCTCGCAGGGCATCGTTGGTCCGGTATCCAAGCTGCTCGCTGCAATGGTCCGCATGGCAGGCGGTGACCTCAGGGAGGAGGTTGCGATCAAGAACCGGGATGAGTTCGGCCGGCTGGCCGCAGCAGCCAATGAGATGATTACCAGCCTGCGCAAGCTGATTGGCGGGACTGTCGAAGCAGCGCAAAGTGTCGCGGCCTCCTCTGAGGAAATATCGGCAACCACCGAAGAAATCGCCAGCGGCAGCCAATCCCAGGCCCAGGCGGCGCAAAATATCAATCAGCTGGTTCAGGATCTGACCCGGGGCATCGATGAGGTTGCGAAGAATGCCGAGCAGGCATCGGAGCTGTCCCTGCTGACGCGTCAGGGCGCTGAGGAGGGTAGCACTGCAGTAAGAGAATCCGGCCTTGGCATGAGTAATCTGTCGGAAAAGATGGAGCTGCTTGAGCAGGATTCCCAGAAGATCGGCGAAATTATCGAAGTGATTGATGAGATTGCCGAGCAGACCAATCTGCTGGCGCTCAATGCAGCGATTGAGGCAGCGCGTGCCGGTGAGCAGGGACGGGGCTTCGCCGTTGTCGCTGATGAGGTCCGCAAGCTGGCTGAACGGAGCAGTGAAGCGACCAAACAGATTGCCCTGATCATCCGGGTGATGCAGAAGAATACGGTTCTGAGTGTGCAGGCTGTTAGTGACGTATCGGCCCTGTCCGAGCGCACTGAGCGGCTGATCGACGGTATCGTTACCCGCGTCAATGATACAACCCAGCAGATTACAGGCATCGCTGCGGCTTGTGAGGAACAGGCGGCACAGACGAACGAGGTGCTGATCTCGATTGAATCCATTGCGGCCGGAAGCCAGGAATCCGCCGCCGCAGCGGAGGAGACAGCCTCCTCTTCGCAAATGCTCGCCTCTTTGGCGGATGAACTGAATAGCTCTGTCTCGGTGTTCAGATTGTAGAGGGGGAAGTAAGCTATGCTGGCTGTACGAACAGAGCAGTACATCATCTTCCGGCTGATACAGGAGAAGCTGGCCATCGATATCCGGGAGATTGACGAGATTATCAAGATGGAGCCTATCACAGCCGTGCCTAACAGCAAGTCTTTTATTAAGGGCGTGATTAATTTACGCGGTAAAATTATACCGGTGGTCAGTCTGTGCAGGCGGTTTGGCCTGGCAGAATCTCCACCGGATACCCGGTCAAGGATCGTAGTGGTGCATTACCGGCAGGAGGCTATAGGTATTATGGTGGATTCCGTAGAGAAGGTGGCTTCCTTTCATGAGGTGGAGCCGCCTCTGGAATCCCATGAAGTGCAGGGCGTGCAGTACATGGACGGGATCGGCATGTGTGCCGAGGAGCTGATCAGCATTCTGAACATCGGGCGTCTGCTAAGTGACGGGTGAAGGCCAACGCATGAAGGCGGGGAGGAGAATAGAGATGAACGAGTTTCATAATAGTGTGTATTTGGGTGTTTTTCTGGACGAAATGGACGAGCAGCTGCGGTATTTGGATGAGGCCCTGCTCATGCTGGAGAGCAAAGGGTATCAGAATGACATTATTCAGAGGCTCTTCCGGGTCGCGCATACGCTCAAGGGCTCATCAGCGGTCATGGGATTCAAGCAGCTTAACCGGCTGACGCATCAGATGGAAAGTGTGCTAGAGCTGCTCAGGGGCAGACAGCTGGACGTCACCTCCGAATTATTGAACATTCTCTTTGATTGCGTAGATTTCATTAAGCAGCTTCGTCAATCCATTCTGAGCGGTGAGCTGGAGGAGGGGGACACCTCAGAGCTGTTGCGCCGGTTAAAAGAGTTGCAGAAGACAGCAGCCGAGTCGCCCGCCCCTGCTGCAGAGGGGCTTCCGCAGGGAGAAGCGGGGGCTGAGCAGGATATTATCTTCGATGATATCCGTAAAGAGCAGATCCAGGCAGCCCTAGATCAAGGCTCTGCGGCCATGGCGATTCATATTCAACTGGCTGCTGAGGAGCCGATGAAATATGTCCGCGCGAAGCTTGTAGAAGCCAAGCTGCGGGAAACGGGCGAGGTTGTTGCCACCTACCCCGAACTGGAATCCATCGAGAGGGATGCGCAGTTCTCCGGTCCTGTTGTATATATATTGCTTACGCAGCAGTCCCGGCAGGATATGCTGGCCAGTCTGCAGGAAATCTCACAGATTGAAATTATACATACAGAGCTTATTACGAAAGCGAACCAGAGCATCTTCACCGCAGGAAAAGAGGCTCAAAAAAATAGCAGCTATGCGGCCCAGACGGTCCGTGTGGATGTGGAGCGGCTGGAGGGGCTGTTGAATCTGGTAGGAGAGCTGATTATAGATAATACCAGGCTGCACAGTGTCCGTTCCAGATTAAGCGAGCAGTTCAAGAACAACAGTGATGTTCATCTGCTTAATGATATCGCAGGACATTTGAATATGGTCATTAGCGATCTTCAGGAGGGGATGATGAAGACCCGGATGCTGCCAATGGAGCATCTGTTCGGCCGCTTCCCCCGGATGATCCGGGATTTGGCGCAGAAGTCGAACAAGGAGATCAAGTTCATCATCGAGGGCAATGAGACCGAGCTGGACCGCAGCCTCATTGAGGAGATCAGCGATCCTCTGATCCATATTCTGCGCAACGCCGTGGACCATGGGCTGGAGCTGCCGGAAGAACGTGCAGCTCTCTGTAAGCCGCGGAAAGGGACCATTATTCTGCGTGCAAGCCATCAAGGGAACATGATTGTGATTACGATATCCGATGACGGCAGGGGCATTGATACCGGCAAGGTCAAAGAAGCCGCTGTGCGTAAAGGCTTCGTCACCGCTGATGAAGTGAAGCGTATGACGGAAAAAGAGCTGGTGATGCTGATTTTCCGCTCCGGCATCTCGACAGCCCGTACGGTCACCGATTTATCCGGCCGCGGAGTGGGCATGGATATTGTCAAAGCGCATATAGAGAAATTAAACGGCATCATAGATATTGAGACGGTTCCTCATCAGGGGAGTGTATTCACGATCAAGGTCCCGCTGACTCTTGCCATCATCCGTTCCCTGCTGGTTAAGCTGGGGAGCAGTACCTTTGCCATTCCGCTGATTAATGTCATTGAAATATTCAGAATGACGGCGGAGGATATTGTTACCATTCAAGGACAGGAGGTCTGCCGGTTCCGCGATCAGGTGCTTCCGCTTGTCCGTCTGCACCGTATGCTGCAAGTGGAGGAAGAGGAGCCTACGGTGAGCAGCCGGCTGTTCGTAGTCATCGTCGGCTTCGCGGATAAGCGGGTCTGCCTGGTGGTAGATGAGACGATCGGCAATCAGGAGATTGTCATCAAGTCACTGGGTAGCTACATAGGCAGCGTTCCTTATATCGCAGGCTCAACCATACTTGGCGACGGCCGTGTGGCCCATATCCTGGATATAGGTTCGATTGCAAGGGAAACAGGCTCGGCCTGCGATACATTGCTGCAAGAGAACACAGTTACGGCAGGGAATCAGGATAGTAAGAGGGAGAAATATATCACCTTCAAGCTGGAGAAGCTGGATTTCGGGATTCCGATCCGTCAAATGAAGGAGATTGTACCGGTTCCCGAGATTCATTCGCTAGTGTCCGCCCCGGCTCATGTCCTGGGAATGATCAATCTGCGCGGACTGCTGTTCCCGGTTTATGATATACGGCCCAAGCTCGAAATGGACTGCGGGGAACAGACCGCCGGCTCCCGGATTCTGATCTGCGAGGTGTCGGGACAGGAGGTAGGGGTGTGGGTGGATCAGGTGTCGGCGGTGCAGCTGCTGGCAAGGGAGCACATGGATGAGGCGCCGGATCATATTCTCCAGAATCCGGAGGTACTGGATGCCGTCTATAAAGACAACCATCAGTTTATTCACTTGCTGAATTTGGAGAACCTGCTGGACCTGGATGCTTGCGGCATCACCGGTCCCGGATCACATGACCCGGCACTGGTGTGATCTCGCTGAAGCCGGCCATGTGGCGGGACTGGCAGGGGATCGGCCGGGCGCTGGCAGTCATAAGGATATTGCAGAGATCCGCCTTGCCCTCTCCCGGAAGGGCAAAGGTTCTGGTATATGGATACACTTCACGAAGTGTGGCATGGATGGCACTGATGAAGCGGTCATTACCGCTGCGGCCCATCAGATTCATGATGATCTGGCCGTGTCTGTTCAGCTTGGCACGGGTTAGGCGGAAGAACTCCAGCGTGGTGAAATGGGGCGGTGTCCCGGCAGCGGTGAAGGCATCAAGCAGGATGTAGTCATGGCCCTGGTCCGGGGCGGCTTCCAGCAGACTGCGGCCGTCACCGATCAGGATGTTATCCTGTGTGTAGCCAAAGCGGGTTCTACTGTACTCCACTACCTTCGTGTTCACCTCAGCCACCGTAAACTGCTTCTCGGCGAAATAACCGGCAATCGTCCCAATCCCGTGTCCGATCAGGAAGACATGCTCGAAATAAGGATTACCTGCCTCCATCAGATGGATCATCGCCCGGGGATACTCGAAGATCACCCGGCGCGGATGGTCCAGATCCAGTGCACCCTGAACCGCTTCCCCCGAGAATTGCAGAACCCGGAACCGTCCGGTTTCACCATATAGCTCGGTTGTATCGTAGACCTCGATGTCCTGAGAGTCGTGGTTAGTATGGAGTGGTGCGTGCAAGCGGATCAGACTCCTTCTGCAGATGGGATTCGTTACAACCTTCATAGTAACATAAAAGCATAAAGCAGCCGCAGGAAGAGCTTCCTGCGGCTGCTTGTATTTCTCAGGGGCGGCATAAGCCCATTTAATGTACTAGACTCTCAAGTTCGGGCTGTAGCTTGTGCCGCAGGGCGTACAGCATGACGGCACCGACCAGGAAGGCAGCGGCATCGGCAATGACCAGCGACCACACCACTCCATGGAAGCCATTCATCCGGTTGGCGAAGAAGAGCACAGGAATCAGTGTGACCCCTTGAATAATCGACATTACGAACGCGGCCGTTCCCTGCGCGGTAGCCTGGAAGATCCCCATGAACAAGGTGGTCAGCCCTGAAATGAATAAGGATAAGAAGGTGACATGCAAAATGTAGCTGCCCATTTGAATCATTTGCGGGTCTCTGGTGAACAGACCGATCAGATGGTCGGAGATCAGATAGACGACTATGCCGAATACGGCAGCCATGGCGGCCATCGCTTTTACCGTGAATCCGATGGTATGCTTCATGCGCAGCTTATCCGCTGTGAATGAGAAGGCAATGAGCGGCACCACTCCCTCGCACAATCCCATCAGAATAAACTCGGGAAATTGCAGCAATCTTGAGGATATCCCGTAAGCGGCTACAGCCGAATCTCCATATTCGATCAGGAACAGGTTGAAGATCAGCGACATGGCTCCCAGAAAGACACTCATGATAAAGACCGGAACGCCGATTTTGAACACATTGCTGAGAATATCCTTGGTGGCCTTGAACCATTTGAAGGAGATCGTCAGGAATTGGCTTTTGTAGCCCATATGGAAGGCATAGTAGGCACTCGCAACCAAGTTGGCAACAACCGTTGCCGACGCTACGCCAATTACACCCCAGTGGAGCACGAAGATGACCAGTGCATCGAGCAGGATATTAACCACCACGCTGAGCATCATCCCGATCATGGACACGATGGCGGCACCCTCGGAGCGGACCATGTTCTCCAGCGTAAAGAACAACACCACAAACGGAGCGCCAATCAGCATGACAGTGACATAATCCTTCGTGAATCCATAGGAATCCGGTGTTGCCCCCAGACTGTGAAGGATCGGGCCGATCAGCGGCAGACCCACGGCCATCACGAGGAGGCCAAGCACGAGACTGCTGTAAAAGGCGAAGGAAGACACTTGCTTGACTTCATCATATTTGTGCTCACCAAGCAGCCGTGAGATATATGTGCCGCTGCCTATGCCCACCAGATTGCCCAGCGCCATGATGATGGCGAACAGCGGCAGAGTTAAAGCGAGTGCGGTCAGCATCGCCGTATTGTGGAGAGTGCCCAGGAAATAGGCATTCAGAATCGAATAGATGACGTTCATGGATGTGCCTAACATCATGGGCACGGCGAAATGGGCGACGGCTTTGGTGATGGGTGCTTTTTCAAAATAATAAAGGTTTTCGGTATCCATTAGGGATCACTTCTTTCACTGATTTTTGTTAATCTAACGGCGTTAGATTGAACCTTACAGTGTTAGATGATATCATGAACCTAAGAGGCTGTAAAGTATAAACTTACACTGTTAGATAAAAGGGTGGATAGCGATGAAAAAAGCACAACCTCAAATCTCGGAGGACCGGATTCTGGAGGCTTCATGGGAGCTTCTCAGGGAGGAGGGCATCGAGAAATTCAGTATGCGGCGGCTGGCGGACCGGCTGGGGATTCAGGCTCCCTCGCTGTATTGGTATTTCAAGAGCAAGCAGAACCTGTACCAGCGGCTGGCCAACCACATCTCCAGAGTCATCCTGGAGGAGCACCGCCCGGAGGGCGACTGGAAGGAGCAGCTGACAGAATTTGCGGTAACGGTACGGAGTGTGCTCAGCCGGTATTCCTGCTCTACGCAGCTTATGATGATGACACTGCCCCACGAGCCGGATATTATCCGCTTCAACAACCGGATGCTGCACTGTGTGGAATCCACGCCGCTTGAGGAGGCGCAGAAGGTGCAGGTGGTTACTACACTTGTGAACTTCGTGTTCTTCTTCGTGCTGGATGATTATGAGCATGAGCGCAATGTCTCCATGATGGTTAAGGAACAGCAGGAGCCTCCGGGCGAGGAACTGCTTCGCCTGATGGAGTCGATGAGCGAGAATGAGGTCGGGTTATTCCGCAGGATGTTCAAGAACGGACTGTTCGAGCTGCTGGGGACCGATGGGGCCTTTGAATTCGGCCTGAGGCTGATACTGCTTGGGACGGAGCAGGTGATTAAGGAGCATGAAGAGCAGCAGAAGCAGAAGTAAGCGCAGGGGGAAGATAACAAAAATAACAAATGGTAAATCGGTGATTGGGGCTTGATATAGTAGGACATGTGGTTGAGAGGTTTTGATGGGATGATTGTTTTGTTTGTATTGTAGCTGCTTAAAATATTGTTATTGCTAACGTAATTATAACAAAATATAATGAGGGTAGCTAAGCGCCGTAGTGCGCAAAAACAGTATAGGAGGAACTATGAAACAACTACAAATCGACATGTCGAACTGGGAATTCAGAGCCTGCGGAGATGAAGAATGGCTTACGGCTGTTGTACCGGGAACGGTGCATACGGATCTGCTGCGCAATGGCGTTATCGATCAGCCCTTCTATGGAACGAATGAGCATGAGCTGCAATGGATTGATAAAAAGGACTGGGAATACAGAACCGGATTTGTATTAGAAGAGGCATGGCAGACGCTGGCGGTAACTGAGCTGGTGTTCGCCGGGCTGGATACGTATGCCGATGTGTATGTAAACGGAGTTCATGCCTTGTCCGCAGACAATATGTTCCTGTCCTGGACCGTGAATGTGAAGGGGCTGCTGCGGGCGGGTGAGAATGAGATCCGCATCGTCTTCCGCTCGGTGGTGACGGAGGATCTGCCGAAGCTGGCGGCGCTGGGCTACGCTCTGCCTGCACCTAATGACCAGTCTGAGTTAGGTGGTCTTCAGGAGCAGCGGATCAGTGTATTTGCCCGCAAAGCACCGTATCACTACGGCTGGGACTGGGGTCCCCGATTCCTGACCAGCGGGATCTGGCGGGAAGCTATGCTGACAGGCCGTAACGTTACGGCGATTGAGGATCTGTACATTCGCCAGCATGCGGTGAATGAGCAGGAGGCCCGGCTGACGGCCGTGATTGAGGCGGACGCGCCGGAAGCATGGAACGGGATGCTGCGCGTGAGCACTGAAGGGCAGGAATGGATGAAGGCGGTTACGCTCGTTCCGGGCAAGCAGATGCTAGAGCTTGAGCTGGTAATTGACCGCCCGCGCCTGTGGTGGTGCAATGGCCTGGGCACACCGGAGCTGTACGATTTCCGTGCAGAGCTGCTGCAAGGAGCGGAGGCTGTAGCGGTATCGGAGGTAACGACGGGACTTCGGGAAATTAAGCTGGTGCGTAAGCCGGATGCGCAGGGGGCTTCGTTCCATTTTGAGCTGAACGGGGTGCCGGTCTTCGCCAAGGGTGCCAATCATATCCCGAACGACAGCTTCATTACAGAGGTTACGGAAGAACGTTACCGCCATGAGATTGCCACGGCCGTGGCATCCAATATGAATATGCTGCGGGTGTGGGGCGGCGGCTTCTATGAAGAAGAAGTGTTCTACCGGCTGTGTGATGAATACGGGCTTCTGGTCTGGCAGGACTTCATGTTCGCCTGCAGCATGTACCCGGGCGATGAGGCGTTCCTGAATAATGTCCGCGCAGAAGCGGTATATAATGTCCGTAAATTGCGTAACCACCCTTGTATCGCGCTCTGGTGCGGGAACAATGAGATTGATTCGGCCTGGTCGCAGTATGAGGAGAACATGGGCTGGGGCTGGAAGGAGAAGCTGAATGCTGAGCTTCGCCAGAGCTTATGGACTGCCTATGAGGAAATCTTCCACCGGATTCTGCCGGAAGCCGTGGCTGCGAACCATCCGGGTATGGACTACTGGCCGTCCTCACCGCTGCGCGATCTCACCGGTGGCCAGGATCAGCATGCCACGCGGATTATGGGCGATGGGGATATCCACTATTGGGGTGTCTGGCACGCCAAGGAGCCGTTCGAGAACTATAATCTCAAGGTCGGCCGCTTCATGAGCGAATACGGCTTCCAGTCCTTCCCGGAGCTGAAGTCGGTGCTGAGCTATGCAGAGGAAGAGGAGCTGGCGCTGGAATCGAAGGTAATGCTGGCCCATCAGAAGAACGGATCGGGCAATCAGCTGATTAAGGAATATATGGATATGTACCTGCCGCAGCCGAAGGATTTCCGGGGCTTCCTGTACATGAGCCAGGTGCTTCAGGCCGAGGCGATCCGCATGGCTATGGAGAGTCACCGCCGTAACAAGCCTTATTGCATGGGCACACTGTACTGGCAGATGAATGACTGCTGGCCGGTAGCCTCCTGGGCGGGCATGGATTATTACGGGCGCTGGAAGGCGCTGCAATATACGGTGCGCCGCAGCTTCCAGGAGGTGCTGCTGTCTGTAGACAGCACAGATGGGGAGAGCGTCAAGGTCTATGGGGTATCTGACCGGCGGGAGGCATTGGACGCAGAGCTGGTGCTGCGGCTGCATGATATCAGCGGCGCGCTGCTGCGCGAATGGTCACAGCCGGTAACCCTCGCTGCGGATTCGTCGGCTGTGGTCTTCACGCTGCCGCTGGCCGAAGTGTTGGAGGGCCGCGAACCGGCTCAGGTGCTGCTGATAGCTTCCCTGCTGGAGAGCGGGCAGGTGCTGGAGCGCAAGGAGCATTACTTCGCGGCTGCCAAGGATATTCCGCTGAGCCAGCCGGTTATCACAGTGAGTGAGGTACCAGGAAGCGGCGGGCAGAGCTTCACGCTAAGCAGCGATGTGCTGGCGCGGGGCGTGCACCTGACGGTGGAAGAAGAGGGTATCTTCTCCGATAATTACTTCGATCTGTTGCCGGGCGAGCCGAAGACGGTCGAGTTCTCGCTTAGAAGCAGCGGCAATGGAGGAGGCGACTTCATCCCGGCAGCGCCGACAGGACTCGTAGTCCGTTCGATGGCGGATTATATCTAATCACGAACTTTCACGCAGATGCAGACACTTCCGCAACCGTGGACTTGCCCGCACTGTGATTCCGCCGCAGCGTGGAATCACCTTTGGAGCCATGGCTCCCCTCACCCACAGCCGGTTTGCGGACTCAGTCCGCATGGGCATCATAATTCAGTATATGGGCATCATGATTCAGTATAATCAAACAAACAGCGGTCCTCCGATGAAGGGGATCGCTGTTTGTTGATTGTAAATGAAAGGATGGCCGTCTTCAGGCTGGTTCGATGAACATCTCACCCAGGATCTGCCGCGTGCGGTAAGACTGCTCGGGAAGTGCAGCGTCGGTGAAGGCCTCCACTTCCTCTGGATTGATATCGTACATGGCTTCAATTTCTCTGGAGAAGAGCAGATGTCCTTCGGCCAGCAGCTCAGGCATAGCCGGGACATCAGCAGGAGCAAGCGGCTCAGGGATAAGCTGCTGCAGTGCATCTACGTAGTTTTGCAGTGTCCGGGAACCGACGAGCTTGAGGCCTTGGTTCTCTTCATTGACCATGACAAGGGTCGGGAAGCCGCGTACGCCGAGCTGGGCCACCTTTTGGAAATCTGCTTCCAGCAGCTCCTGTGCTGCTTCCAGACCTGCGGCCTCAACGATCTCATCGCCGGGTAATCCCAGACTATCCACAATATCCGCGAGGACCTCGTCTTCCCCGATATTCCGGTTGAAGACGAAGACAGCTTCTCTGGCGCTCCGCAAGTAGGCCAGTTCCTTCCCCGGATGTCTCTGCTGGATAACCTTGAACACTCGGGAGGGCGGATAAGAGGACATGATCGGATTGTTCAGCCATAGGGTACCGTCAATAGGCATGCGGTAATGCTCTCCGACTTCCTTCCAATGTCCCGCTACATCGGAGGGCTGCTGTATTCCATTTGCCTTGTCAGCAAAGCCGTTCCACCCCGCTAATAATCCGCCCATCAGAGGCTGTAAATGAAAGTACTTGCCATATTGCTGGATAAACCGGTTCAGGGTAGGCTCGATGGCCCAGCAGTGTGAACAGATCGGATCAGTCGCATAATAGAGAGTAACTTTGGGCTGCGGCTGCGGATTGAAATCTATAATTTGTGTAGGCTCATCGTCGCTGACCCCGCATACACCTGTCTTAAGATCACAGATCATTGGATTTGTATTCATAGCTGTTTACCTCACTTTCTTTTTCGTCCTTTAAAAGGACAGCAAAGCCGTTTCTACTTGTAGTATGATTATAATATCTGGAATCAGATTAACAAGTACTATTGTTTTTAATACCTGGTATATAAAATATACTAATGGAGGAATCCCTATGAAATATGAGGTTGACTTAACGCAGATGTGCCCCGCCACCTTTGCTTTTCATGTCATCGGCGGAAAATGGAATCTGCCTATCCTCGCTTTACTGAGCGAAGAGGGGCCGATCCGGTATAACGAACTAAAAAGAAGGCTGAACGGCATCACCGGAACCACCCTGACCCATTGTCTGAAGGATCTCATCGACTACGGGATTATCCACCGTGAGCAATATCATGAGGTGCCTCCGCGCGTCGAGTATTCCCTTACTCCCTCCGGGCAGGAATTGGTTCCGTTAATTGAAGAGATCGTGGCTTGGGGAGCGAATAACATTCATGCCTTAGGCGGACAGAAGGTATAGGATTTTTTTCCCGGTGAATCCGTTCCCTCTGGTTGACTTGCGTATGACCCGCCCCTATGATGATAAATAATATGTAACATTAACGCTCGCATAAAGCTCGCACACAGAGGAGAGAAACAGCATGGCTATGGAGATTGAACGCAAATTCCTGCTGCCGGAATACCCGGAGCGGCTGATTGAAGAAGGACAGCTGAAGGTGCTGACCCGTCACAGTATTGACCAGACGTATCTTGCGATTGAGGACGGGCAGGAGCTGCGGGTGCGGAAGATCACGGATCTGGACACAGGTGAGGTTACTTACACGCATACGTTCAAGGATGGCAAGGGCATCAGCCGCCAGGAGATTGAATATTTCATTTCCGCAGGCTTGTATAACCAGATGATTGAGGCTGTGAAGGCGATCCCGCTGGTCAAAACCCGCATTACAGGCGTATGGAACGGCACAACGGTCGAGATTGATCTCTACACCCAGCTGGAGCTTACCGTGCTTGAGGTCGAGTTCGATTCGCTGGAGGAGGCGGAAGGCTTCGTGGCCCCGGAATGGTTCGGCCTGGATGTCAGCACAGAGAAGAAGTACAGCAACAAAACCGTCTGGAAAGAGCTTCAGGGCAAATAGCTCCGGAGGCCTTAATCTTATAGAATCAGCGGACTTTAACGCGTAAACGTGGTACTATGTACATTAAATAAAGAGGGGTTCAGGAGGATGAGACGGGTATGGAGTATATAAGCACAAGAGGCAAGGTAGCGGCCAGAGGCTTTATTGATACGGTTCTGATGGGGCTGGCGGATGACGGCGGGTTGATGGTGCCGGCTGAGATTCCGGTGATTTCCCCGGAGAAGCTGGAGGAATGGAGAAGCCTGAGCTTTCAGGAGCTGTTCCTTGAGATTTTCTCCTACTATACCAATGATGAAATTCCCTATGATGACTTGAAAAAAATGGTCTACACCAGCTATGGCAACTTCCGCGCTCCGGAAGTCACGCCGCTGCACCGGGTGAACGATTCTCTGTACGTGCTGGAGCTGTTCCATGGACCGACGTTTGCCTTCAAGGATGTGGCGCTGCAGTTCATGGGCGAGCTGTATTCCTATATTGCCAAGGTGCGCGGTGAGATCATCCATATTCTCGGGGCGACCTCCGGCGATACCGGTGCTGCGGCCATTCAGGGTGTGCGTGGCAAGGAAGGCATCAAGATCTGTATTCTTCATCCGCACGGCAAGGTCAGCAAGGTGCAGGAGCTGCAAATGACCACGGTTGATGACAGCAATGTGCTGAACCTGTCTGTAGAGGGCAACTTCGACGACTGCCAGAAGATTATCAAGGAGCTGTTCGCCGATCTCGACTTCAAGGGACGGTATCACCTGCGGGCAATTAACTCGATTAACTTCGTGCGCATTCTGGCGCAGACGGTCTATTATTTCCATGCTTATCTGCAGCTTCCGGGAAGCGATCAGAAGAAGGTGAATATCAGCGTGCCTTCGGGCAACTTCGGCAATATTTTCTCAGGCTTCCTGGCGCAGCGAATGGGTCTGCCGATCCATAAGCTGATCATAGCTACCAATGAGAACAACATCCTCGAACGGTTCGTGGTCACCGGCGAATACAAGCCAGGCAGCTTCACTGGCACCTACAGCCCGTCGATGGATATCCAGGTGGCGAGCAACTTTGAACGCTATCTGTATTATCTGCTGGACGAGGATGCGGAGAAGCTGTCCCGGTACATGGGAACCTTGCAGAGCGAGGGCGCGATTACGGTGGACGGCGAGCTGCTGGCCCGGGTACAGGCGGATTTCTCCGCGCTGGGCGTGAAGAACGCACAGTGTCTGGAGATCATCAGCAAGTACCAGCAGGAATCCGGCTATCTGCTCGACCCGCATACGGCGTGTGGCGTAGCCGCTTACGAGAAGTTCAGTGCGCCGGACGAGATAAGCATTGCTTACGCTACAGCGCATCCGGCCAAGTTCGATGAGGCGATTGCCTTGACCGGCATCAAGCAGGAGTTCCCGGCGCCGATCGCCGCCCTGTTCGAGCTGCCGCAGCATCAGGTTGTAGTGGATCATGATAAGGCGGAGATTGTTCGCCAGCTTGTGGCTTTTTACGGGTAAAATAGCGAGCCGGGGCCAGTCTGGCCCGTCCGCATTATGGAGACAGCCCCCGCCGGGATGAGCGGGGGCTGTTTGCTGTCGCTCGTATTGTGGGACACTGGATGGTATGTGCGCTGTTTGCTGTCGCTCGTATTGTGGGACACTGGATAGTACGCGCGCTGTCCGCTGTAGCCAATCAGATGTGAATTTGTGAGAAGGACGTTAACTAATCGCTTACTGAGGGTTTGCGTGCCACGGTTAAGGTGCAAGGGGGATGCTGAGTTGCAGTATGTACAACTAAATAGCCAGATGTGCCGCCGAATATCTGTTTAGCTGTATTTGGTGCAATTAAAATCCTACTATAACTGGGTTCTCGCCCATTCGGGGAGATTTAGTTGTACAGACTACAGTTAGAAAATGAAATCCTTCATATTCGCTGTTTTTAATTGCACAGACTACAACTATCTCCAAATGTTTGCTCTGTGCACAGCCAGTACCCAACTGCCCACTGCCATTGCGCTCTGCTCATTGCGCACAGCCACAGCCACAGCCCAACTGCCCACAGCCTAACTGCCACTGCTATTTCGCTCTGCTCACTGCTCACTACCCACTACGCATAACCTGCCCCCACCAGTCGGGTGATTGCATTTTGTGCAGTAGAACTTCCCAAAAACACCTCTAAAATCGATTCTAATGTATTTGATACAGCAGATTTATGGGGGAAGGCCTGCTACAGGCCCAAACTCCGAATTCTGTTGTACGAAATACAGAAGAATAGCAAAAGAGGAGCTTTACACCGGATTCTATTGTACGAAGTACAATTGCAGGGTCGACTGTGGGCGATGTAAGGCTAGGTTGGAGTAGAATGGCTCGATGGGAGGAGATGCAAGGCTAGGTTGGAGTAGAATGGCTCGATGGGAGGAGATGCAAGGCTAGGTTGGAGTGGAATGGCTCGATGGGAGGAGATGCCAGGCTAGGTTGGGATTGGAACGGCTCGATGGGAGGGGATGCAAGGCTAGGTTGGAGTGGAACAGCTCTGTGGGAGTATATGCATGGCTCCATTGTGGGGGATGATTCTGCCTGAGATTAATGCATGGCCCCCAAGAGGTAACGGCTGGACGAATGGCCTCGTGGCCGAGGGGAGTTGGCCGAATCAAGGTGAATCCTGTGCTTATCCGCAGGTGCTTTTTTTCACAAGCGAAATCTAGCGGAATTTGTCGGAAATTACGGTATATAAGTGGACATACCTATCATGGAATGAGAAAATAACAGTTATAGCTTATACTTCAAGTGGAAACGGCTTTGCCTTACTTTTAAAGGACGGTACCGTTTCGGAGAGAAATAGAAGGATAATGCATAGCGTGAAACATATAAATTCTTATATTTGGGAAAAGGACGGGATCATTCATGACTATTCGTTTCGGGGTTGTAGGAACTAACTGGATTACAGACCGCTTTATACAGGCGGGACTTGAGCATGAAGAGTTTCTGCTTACGGCCGTGTATTCCCGCACAGAGGAGAAGGGACAGGCTTTTGCCGCTAAGTATGCCGGGGCTTCGATCTATACGGATCTGGAGGCGATGGTAGCAAGCGCAGAGGTGGACGCGGTCTATATCGCCAGCCCCAACTCGATGCATGCGGAGCATTCATTGATCTGTCTGAACCATGGCAAGCATGTGATCTGCGAGAAGCCGGCGGCCTCCAACAGCCGGGAGCTGAAGGCGATGATTGAAGCAGCGCGCAGCAATGATGTGCTGTTCATGGAAGCGATGAAATCCACGTTCATGCCGAATTTTGGCGTGATCCGGGATAACTTATATAAGCTGGGTCAAGTCCGGCGCTACTTCGCAGGCTATTGTCAATACTCTTCGAGGTATGATGCTTACCGCCAGGGGACGGTGCTGAACGCATTCAATCCTGAATATTCCAATGGCTCGCTGATGGATCTGGGCATCTATTGCTTATATCCGATGGTCGCTTTGTTCGGCAAGCCGGATTCGGTCAAGGCCGTTGGGCTGATGCTCGCTTCGGGAGTGGACGGGGAAGGCAGTATGGTTATGCGTTACCAGGACATGGACGCGGTGGTCATGCATTCCAAGATTGCCGATTCCTATCTGCCTGCTGAGATTCAGGGCGAGAACGGAACGATGGTCATCGACAAGATCAACCAGCCTTATCAGGTCAAAATCCACTACCGCGACGGAACCGTCGAGGAGCTTACGCTGCCTCAGGTGTTCGAGCCGATGTATTATGAGGTACAGGAGTTCATCCATCTGCTGAAGAGCGGGCAGCGGGAGAGCGCGACCAACAGCCATGCCAATTCCCTGGCGGTGGCAGAGCTGATGGAAGAGGCGAGAGCCCAGATCGGTCTGCGTTACGCCTCGGATCTGTAGGAGCACGGGCAGTTTGGCCTTATAATATTGAAGCTGAAGCTACACTTTGGATGAAATGGGGAGCGGAACTTGAAGACGTTCAAAAAGGTATACATCGAGATCACAAGCGTCTGCAACCTGGCCTGCAGCTTCTGTCCGCCCACGGAGCGGCAGAAGAATTTCATGAAGCTGGAGACGTTCAATACCATTCTTGATGAGATCAAACCGCATAGCAATCATATCTATCTGCATGTCAAAGGCGAGCCGCTGCTGCATCCGAAGCTGGGCGAGCTGCTGGATGCCGCGCATGCCAAGGGCTTCAAGGTCAATATTACGACCAACGGCACGCTGATCCGTAAAGCAGGGCCGAAGCTGCTCGGCAAGCCGGCACTGCGGCAGATGAACTTCTCGCTGCACAGCTTCGACGGCCATGCAGGCTCGGAGAACCGTGAGGGCTATCTTACAGAGATTATCCAGTTTGTCCGGGAGATCTCTGCTCAGGGCGTCATTGTCTCGTTCCGGCTCTGGAACCTGACGGAGGACAACCGGACCAACCTGGAGAAGGAGCGTAACCGCGAGACGCTGGCTCTGCTGGAGGAGGCCTTCGGACTCGACTACAGGATTGAGGAGAAGGTGGTGCCCGGCAGCGGCGTGAAGATTGCTCCGCGCGTGTACCTGAACCAAGATCATGAATTCAGATGGCCCGCGCTGCATGAGCCGGAGGATGACGGCAAGGGCTTCTGCCATGCGCTGCGCAGCCAGGCGGCGGTTCTGGTAGACGGGACCGTTGTGCCGTGCTGTCTGGATGGCGAAGGGGTGATCAACCTCGGCAATATTCATGAGCAGCCATTCTCCGAGATTGTCGAGGGGGAACGGGCGAATAATCTGTTCTATGGCTTCTCACGCCGGGAAGCGGTTGAGGAGCTATGCCGTAAATGCGGCTACCGGCAGCGGTTCGGCACCTAGCCGGAGCGCGAGGCCGGAGTGGGTGTTGATGCCGGTGCATACCGTCAAGGCAGCAGGGTGATGCTAGAGGGTAGAGAGATATATTTATAAGGCTGGATCATACGAAAAGAGGGAATAGATGCCTACTATACTTGTTGCAGACGACGATGCGAATATCCGCGAGCTTGTCTGCCTATTTCTGCGCAATGACGGATTCGATACCGCTGAAGCGGCAGACGGCCAAGAGGCGCTGGCGGTCTATGCCAGAACACAGGTGGATCTGGTCATCCTGGATATTATGATGCCGGTGATGGACGGCTGGGCGCTGTGCAAGGAGCTTCGCAGAGCGGACCCGGAGCTGCCGCTGTTAATGCTGACGGCAAAAGCGGAGACCTGGGAGAAGGTGAAGGGATTCGATCTGGGGACCGATGATTATCTGACCAAGCCCTTCGATCCGCTGGAGCTGACGGTCCGCGTCAGGGCTTTGCTGAAGCGCTTCGGAATCGGAAAATCACATATAATCCGTATCGGAGAGGTAACGCTGGACCGGCAGACCTACAAGGTGATGAACGGGACAGAAGCGCTGTCCCTGCCGCTTAAAGAGTTCGAGCTGCTGTATAAGCTGGCCGGAACACCAGGTCAGGTCTATACCCGCGAGCAACTGATCGACCAGATCTGGGGCATTGACTACTCAGGGGATGACCGGACGATAGATGTACATATTAAGCGCCTGCGTGAACGGTTTGCGGCTTCGCCGGATTTTCGAATCGAGACTGTACGGGGGCTTGGCTACCGGCTTGAGGTTACTGAATGATCAAATCGCTCTATACCCGTGTGGTCCTGACCTATCTGATCTCCGTAATCGGGGGGACAGTGATCTCCTTCAATCTGGCGATCTGGATATACAAAGATGAATTGAACGAGAATCTGCAGGTTCAACTGATGCGCTTCGCACAAGATGTCGTACAGATCTATGATGCCTTCCCGCTGACTGAAGCCGACAAGTTCGTAAGCGGCATGAAGCAGCTTGAGACCTACCATGTGCGGATTTACGATGCGAACGGCGGGGTTAAGTCTTATGGCGGGCCTGCCGGAATGAAGCTGGAGACCGTGACCGCCGAGCAAGTGAAGCAGGTGCTGGCCGGAACCATCGTTCAGGTCAATCCGACGGGCATCTCCATCAGCCTGCTGGGGCTGAAATTAACTACGGATACGGGAAAAAAAGCGTTGTTCGTAGAGCCTGTCGGCGCCCCCTCTTCCGCCTTTGTGCTGAAATGGCTGGTGAATTTCGTGGTGTATTCGCTGTTATCCGGGAGTCTCGTGATCTTGGTGGCGGCCATGTTCGTGGTCCGGCCGATTAAGAAGCTGACCAACGCGACGCGCAGGATCGCAGCCGGGGACTTCAACGTGAAGCTGAATATCAAGCAAAAGGGAGAGCTGGGCGCCCTCGCGCGCAGCTTCGAGGAGATGACGCATGATCTGCAGCAGCTGGAGCAGATGCGCCGTGACTTCGTGTCGAATGTATCTCATGAGGTGCAGTCGCCGCTGACCTCCATCTCCGGCTATGCCCTGGCGCTGAAGCAGATGAATATTCCAGAGAGCGAGCGGGGCCGCTATATCGATATCATCATCGGGGAAGCCGAACGGATGTCCAAGATGAGCGACAGCCTGCTGAAGCTGAGTCTGCTTGAATCGCAGTCCCAGCAGCTCCGGTTCACCACCTTCAGCCTGGATGAACAGATCCGGCGCGTGATTGTTGCTCTTCAGCCGCAATGGTCGGCCCGGCGCATCAACTTCGATCTTCAGCTGACGGCTGCCACGCTGACGGCGGATTATGACCTGTTGAGCCAGGTATGGACGAACCTGCTGGGCAACAGCATTAAGTTCTCCGGGGATGGGGGAGTAATCAGTGTCCATACGAAGCAAGATAATAAAAGTGTAACCGTTCGTGTATCCGACACCGGCATCGGGGTCGCTCCCGAGGACCAGAAGCGGATCTTCGAACGCTTCTTCAAGGCGGACCGCTCCCACAGCAACAAGTATAACGGCAGCGGGATGGGGCTGGCCATCGTGAAGCAGATCGTCCTGCTTCATCAAGGAGATATCCGGGTCGAGAGTGAGCTAGGCGCAGGCACAAGCTTCATTGTAACGCTGCCGCTGAATACACCGGCAGATTAGATTATTACACCGTTCATCTTCCGTTCATATTACCGTCACGGGGAGTACATTTTCATTGTATAAGCTATCCTTAGCAGTTGATTAAGGCAGCTCATTCGATTCATAAGGACAGGTGATTGTATAATGAAAAAAGGACTCAGAATCCTGCTTAAGTCTATAGCGGCATTGATGATTGTGATCGTATTGTTTTTTGCCGTAGTATTTGTGGTCAATATCATCAGCAGCAAATCGGAGCTGAAGAAGATTGAACCCTATGGCCAGTTGGTGCCTGTAGACGGCAAGAAGATGAATGTACTCATCCAGGGATCGGGTGAGAAGACCGTGGTGCTGCTGACGGGGTATGGCACCGGGGCACCGGCGCTTGATTTCAAACCCCTGGTAGACGAGCTGTCTCCCTTCTATAAAGTAGTCGTGGTGGAGCCGTTCGGCTATGGCTTAAGTGATCAGACGGATAAGGAACGGACCTCGGACAATATCGTCAGTGAGATTCATGAAGCGCTGCAGCAGCTTGGAATCAAGCGTTACACGCTCATGGGGCATTCCATCGCCGGAATCTACGGGCTGGATTATGTGAACAAGTATAAGGATGAAGTGACGGCCTTTGTAGGAATCGACAGCAGTGTGCCGAACCAAGGGGGCTTGGACGATGAAATACCAGTGGGAACGCTTAAGTTCCTCGATAAATCCGGCATTGTGAGATTG
Source organism: Paenibacillus rhizoplanae (assembly GCF_042684125.1). NCBI lineage: Bacteria > Bacillati > Bacillota > Bacilli > Caryophanales > Paenibacillaceae > Paenibacillus > Paenibacillus rhizoplanae. Next base: position 44,397 of record NZ_JBHUKY010000068.1, read on the forward strand.
TTCCAAAAGATAGGCGGCGACCCGTATGCCGGGCTTTCGTTCGACGAACACACCAAGCAGCAGATGAAAATGATCGCCACAAAGAACTCAAACAATGACACTGTCGTAAATGAGAGTAAGCATTTCAAGGAGAATTTCACAGCAGCCCAGGCGCTGAGCTTCCCGAAAGAGCTTCCGGTGCTGCTCTTCGTACAGTCGAATAATACCGATGTGGAGGGCTGGTTGAAGCTGCATGAGGAGCAGGTGAAGGATTCGGTGTACGGTAAGCTGGTGCCGCTTGAAGGCGGGCATTATCTGCACCATACGCTATCAAAAGAAATTGCCAAGGATTACAAAGAGTTCATGGCAGGTGTGAAATGAGGGGAGTCTGATCCCCGGCCGACTATCTGATCAATTGAATAAGAGCTCTACGCCGCCGCAAGCTTCTATCCAGAAGCTTGCGGTTTGTTTAAATCTAAGGAGCTTCTGATTCAAACCCTATGCACACGGGCTATTGTATAGAGATTGTTATTACATAGGGAGGCATGCAAATGCTGAAATCATTACGGGCTATAGAGGCGTATCGTGAAGGAGGATGGCCTGCCGGAGAAGTCTATCCGTGGCTGGAGTACATCGTGCAGGCAGAGCAGACGATTGTGAACCTGGAGCGGGTAGAATCGCTGCAGTCGCTTGCGCAGCAGAATCCGGTGCTGGATTATGTAGAGCGGAGTCTGCGGGTGCTGGACAGTCTGCCGCTGTCGTATTGGATCAAGGAGCTGGCCGAGGAGACGCTGATCTGGTCGGAGACGGCCAAGGGCGGGACTCTCCGTCAGCGCCGGAGCTGGCAGGAAGAGGGCGTGAATATCTTCGTTCATAATATTGGCTCCGCGGAGTTGTACCAGCGATATGCGGAAGGTGTGGAGCAGGAGGAGGCAGGCTCTGCGGAGAAAAGACGGGTTATACATACGCTGATCGAGACTCATGGGCTGATTGGGCAGCAAATCCGCGGTGAGGTTCCGCCTTCTGTCAATCTTCCGTTGTCCTCACTGGTGGAGCAGGGACTGCTGGGCGCAGAGGAGCTGGAGCGGCTGCTGTTCGCACTGAATCACTGCATCATTGCTGCGGTGTCCCCGGAGCTGTGGCAGGAGGTCCGCCTGCAGGTAATGGAGCTGATTGCTGTAATTGCTTCAGGAAATCTGCAGCCTGAGATCCCGATGAAGGAGCGTCTGCGGAGAATGCGCGCCGGGTCCATTGCGCAGGGGGAGGATTATGAGACGGAGTGGGACGGACTGGTGCAGGAGGGCTTCCTGCCTGCTGCCCTGGAGCCGCTGCAGCCTGCCACCTTCTGGTATGTGGAATCGGCGCTCCAGACCTTCTCGCTGGAGCAGTTCCTGAAGGTCATGAGTCTGGTTGCCGGCAGCAGCCCGCTTCAGCTAAGCCATCTGAGCCATCTCAGCCATCTCAGCTTCGAGGCGGTCATGAACAGTATTCATTATGACTATAAAGGCAGCAAGAAGATCAACGTCTATAAGAAACGGATTATTGAGAAGTATCTCTCGGAGCTGAGCTGGGAGGAGATCTACAGCGGCGTGAAGCCTTCCGGCAGCAACCCGCATCTTACGCACCGGCTGCTGGGCAAGGAGCATCTGCCGGATACGCTATTCTTCCAGTTCGAGTTCTCAGCGGCAGCGGAGAAGCTGATTGAGTTCTGTATGGAGGCGGAGAAGTCAGCACTGTATGAACGGGCAGTCCTGCTGCTGTTCGACCTGTTCGATCTGCGGCGGGATGCCTTCGACCGCTTCCACAATGAAGACACGTACCTAAGCCAGATGAATGATACGGCAGATTATAAGGCGGTCATTCTGGACTATGTCACTGGACGGAAGGTGCTGGATATCGGCCCTGGCGGCGGGGTGCTGCTTGATCTGATTGAGGAGCGGATGCCGGAGGTGGTGCCAGTGGGGATTGATATCTCCAGCAATGTGATCGAAGTGCTGCGGCAGCGCAAGCAGCGGGAGGACCGCCGCTGGGAGGTGCTCCAGGGCGATGCGCTGAACCTGAAGGATTACGTGGAGCCGGGCACGGTGGACACGGTGATTTTCTCATCGATTCTGCATGAGCTATACTCCTATGTGCCGCTGGAAGGCCGGAAGTTCAATCACGGCACGGTGGCGGCAGCCCTGACCAGCGCCTTCGATGTGCTGGCAGACGGCGGGACGATCATTATCCGCGACGGGATTATGAGCGAGCCGGAGGAGGAGCGGCGCAGAGTGCGGTTCCTGGAGGCGGACGGCTTGGCGTGGCTGGAGCGGTACGCGAAGGATTTTGCCGGACGGAATATCCGTTATGAACAGCTGGGCGGACAGGAAGTCCAGATGCCGGTGAACGATGCGATGGAATTCCTCTATACCTACACTTGGGGGGAGGAAGCCTACATTCATGAGGTTCAGGAGCAGTTCGGCTATTTCACACCCTCGCAGTACGCCGCATTCATTCAGCAGACGCTGGGGGGCCGGGCCAAGATAGAGGTCTTCCGTCATTACTTGCAGGAGGGATACACGGAAGCGCTGGAGAACAGGGTTGAGATTATGGATGAGAGCGGAGCGCCTGTGCCGCTGCCGGACAGCACTTGTTTCATTGTGGTTCGTAAGGCGGGTTGAACAAAAAAAGGCTGTCCCTAGTCATCTCTGACTTACGGGACAGCCTCTTTTGTTAGGGAGGAACACAATTCGCTTATTTAAGCGTGATGATCAGCTCGCTGATTGTACCGCCGTGTACTTTGAATTCATGGGTGAACTGCTGCGGGGCGGGAACACGGTTCTTATTGAACTCCCCCTCCATCTCGGCGGTCACCGCAATGCGGCCCTGGATTTCTTCAATTTCCATAATAGTAAAGCGGACTTTAGCAGAGAATAGCTCGGATTCTGCCCAAGCCGCGATGGCTTCTGTGCCTTCGGCCGGCTTCCCGTTATCCTTCACAGTAGCGCTGGGAGCGAACAATTCGATCAGAGTGTCGGGCTGGTATTGGTTCACTGCATTGTAGAAGTCCTGTACCTCAATTGGCAAGGTAACATGTTGATTCATGAGTATCTGCCTCCTGTAAGTAGATTAGTGGGGACGGCATGTCCACCGGAATGAGCCATTAGGCCACCGCTGAAGCGGCAGGTGCCGTGGTCATCCATACACTACCTTAAACGTATCCGGGCATCCGTAAGCAGGAAAAAGTATGCGGCGGGGTTCAGCCTACGGATAAAGCTGGTTCTGCCCGGCGAAGGGACCGGCGTCCTTGCGAAATTCCGAAGGTGAGCAATTCATGACTCTGCGGAACACTTTGATGAAGTAGCTGACGTTGTCGAAGCCGACATCCATGGCAATATCGGAGATTTTGCGGTCTCCCTGCTTCAGCAGGGCTGCGGCCTGGCGGACCCGGTAGGAGTTGATGTAATCGACGGGGGTCTTGCGGGTCATGCTTTTGAAAAAACGGCAGAATTGCCCTTCGCTCATCGGAATCAGCCCCGACAGGTCTCGGGTGCGGATCGGCTCCTGGTAGTTGTCCTGGATATAGAGAATCACCCGTTTCAAGCGGTCAATCTTCGTGGGCTCGGCGCCTACGGACTGGCTGTGGTTGACGAAGCGCCCCGGCTGCGCAAGCTGTGAGAGCATAATCAGCAGGGTTCCTTTCATAAAGGCTTCGAATCCGGGCATTTGTTGATCATAGGCCTTCATCATGTGGTTCAGATGCAGCAGCAGCTCCGCCTGCCAGGGAACGGAAGGGGTGAGGTGGCGCGGAAAGCTCTGGCGTTTCTCCTGAAGCGGCAGAATAACACTCTGCTGGATGGTATCATATTGGGCGCTGGCCAGCAGGTCGGGGTGGAAGACAAGGGCGCAGAAGCGGCAGGGGGTCTCCGTAAGCGCGTATGCGGCATGGATATCCCCGGATTCAATGAACACAGCCTCACCGGGGCGAAGCGTGAAATAGTCGGTGTCCACCTGAAACAGAATCTCGCCTTCCAGCAGCAGGAAGAACTCGGCTTCCTCATGCCAGTGGGTGTCCAGGACATGTGCTCCGGCGGGAAGGTCGATCCAGTAGGCAGCCAGGGGGAACATGATATCCCCGTGTTCGCGGTCTTCTTTGAGCAAGCGCTGCGAGGTACGGTCCATTAGGGGCCTCCTTGTCTGATGACATCAAAATAGTGTTATAAATGAGCTGTATATTATTAGTTTTGGGATTTTATTATCGGTATAATGCAACTATATACACCAAATCGAAGGGTGGCAAGTGCGCATATGAAATTTACAGACGGCTTATGGCTGGTTCGTGACGGAATTACAATCAATGGTGCAGTGCAGAACTATGTGGTAGAAAAAACAGAGGAAGGCCTGACCGCCATCACACAGACGACTCCCATCACGGGACGTTCGGCGACACTCAACTCCACGCTGCTGACTGTGAAATTCCATTCCCCGCTTCCGGGCGTGGTAGGAGTCAAAATCATTCATAACGACGGCGTTATTCCACGCGGACCTTCGTTCGAGCTGACTGAGGGAACCGGTGATCATGTGGAAATCGAGGAGACAGAGGCGCAGACGGTGCTGATCAGCGGCGGACTCCGCGTGGTCATCAACAAGGGTACACACTGGTCTGTGGACTTCTACCGCGGCGATGAGCGGATTACCGGCAGCGGTTACAAATCGATGGCCTACATCACGGATCAGGACGGCAACACGTTCATGCGTGAAGAGCTGGATATCGGCGTTGGCGAATTCGTGTATGGTCTGGGCGAGCGCTTCACGGCTTTTGTGAAAAATGGACAGGTGGTCGATCTGTGGAACAAAGACGGCGGTACAAGCTCTGAGCAGGCGTACAAGAACGTTCCGTTCTATGTGACGAGCAAGGGGTACGGCGTCTTCGTGAACCAGCCAGAACTTGTATCGTATGAGATTGCGTCTGAGAAGGTGAAGAAGGCCCAGTTCAGCGTAGCCGGAGAGAGCCTGGAATACTTCGTGATTGAAGGACCGACGATTAAAGAGGTTATTACTAAATACACTTCCCTGACCGGCAAGCCTGCGCTGCCACCGGCCTGGACCTTCGGCCTGTGGCTGACGACTTCATTCACTACAGACTACGATGAAGCTACGGTGAACTCCTTCGTGGAAGGGATGGCGGAGCGCGATCTGCCGCTGCATGTGTTCCACTTCGACTGCTTCTGGATGCGTGAATATCAATGGACGGATTTCCAGTGGGATTCCCGTGTATTCCCGGACCCGGTGGGTATGCTGAAGCGTCTTCATGACAAAGGCCTGAAGATTTGCGTATGGATCAACTCCTATATCGGACAGCGCTCCCCGCTGTTTGAAGAAGGCCGCAAGAACGGTTATCTGCTCAAAAAAGCCAACGGCGACGTCTATCAGACGGACCTCTGGCAAGCAGGTATGGGACTGGTGGACTTCACGAACCCTGCGGCTTGTGAATGGTATGCCGGTTACCTGCGTGACCTGGTGGATATGGGCGTAGACAGCTTCAAGACCGACTTCGGCGAACGGATTCCGACCGATGTTGTATACTTTGACGGCTCCGATCCTTACAAGATGCATAACTACTATACCCAGTTGTATAACAAGGTTGTCTTTGAAGTGCTCGAAGAGAAGCTCGGTAAAAATGAAGCGGCCGTGTTCGCACGTTCCGCTACCGCTGGCGGCCAGCAGTTCCCGGTTCACTGGGGCGGTGACTGCTATGCCGACTATGAATCGATGGCAGAAAGCCTGCGCGGCGGCCTGTCACTCGGCCTCTCCGGCTTTGGCTTCTGGAGCCATGATATCGGCGGGTTCGAGAACACCGCTCCGGCGCATGTGTTCAAGCGCTGGCTGGCCTTCGGCCTGCTCTCCAGCCACAGCCGCCTGCACGGCAGCACCTCGTACCGTGTGCCTTGGGCTTACGATGACGAAGCTGTGGATGTTACCCGCTTCTTCACCAAGCTCAAATGCAGCCTGATGCCGTACCTGTATGATGTTGCCGGACAGGCGCATGAGCAGGGCTGGGCCTCGATGCGGGCCATGGTAATGGAATTCCCGGAAGATCCGACCTGTGAAGTGCTGGACCGCCAGTACATGCTGGGCGATTCCCTGCTGGTGGCTCCAATCTTCCAGGAGAACGGCGAAGTGAAGTACTACCTGCCGGCTGGCCGCTGGACACACCTGTTGAACGGTGAGACTGTACAGGGCGGATCATGGCGCAAGGAGAAATATGACTTCTTCAGCCTGCCGCTGTTCGTCCGCCAGAACTCCCTGCTTGCCGTAGGCAGTGAGGACAGCCGCCCGGATTATGATTTTGCCGAAGGCGTGAAGTTCGGCCTGTACTCCCTGGAGGACGGGAAGTCTGCTGCGGCGACTGTACGCGATATCCACGGCGCTCCTGAGCTGAAGGTAAAAGCTGTACGCAGCGGCAGCACTGTAAAAGTAACTGTCGAAGGCAGCGGCAAAGCATTCACCCTGTCGGTGAAGGATCTTGGCGCTATCGCTTCTGTAGAAGGTGCGGAGCAAGCAGATGAGACTACAGTGACAGTGGGCGCGGGCGAGAAGTCCGTATCGTTCACGATTACGCTGAAATAAGTGAACTATAGACGGAATTAACACACCCGCAAGACTGAATTAACACACCCGCAAGACTAAATTAACACAACTATAGACCAAATTAACACACCCGCACGCTGGCTTAGTAGCCTATGGCTGTGCCCTTAAGTAACCAAGCTCTCTGATGACAGGGGACATTCGTCTCCTGGATCGGGGAGCTTTTTGGGGATTGGCGGCACGGTGTCTGGTTGTTGCGCACATTGACCCACAATGGACTAAATCCTGCACGAAATGTAACAATCCCCGCAGCAGGAGCGGGGTTATGGCAAATTGTTGTCAAAAAAGCAGCATTTCGGCTTACCTGAACGAATCAGCGGCGAAATTACTGCATTTTGTGCAACATTGCAATGGAATAGCCGATTTTACAGGCATCATTGTTGCAGAGAATGCAAGATTAGTGGTGCCAAAGGAGTGCTGAAGGGATGCTTAAGGGTTGCCAAGTTACTGTTAAGTTACTGTATAGCATCAGCTGTACCACCCGCCGCAGCCCATCAGCCAGAGAAGCAGTACCAGAATAAAGGAGTGGATGACTATGAACAATATTGAGGATAGTGGGACAGTGAACGGTGGAGAGGAGAATTGGGAGAACAGTCCAAACGGAGTGCTGAGCCAGCCGGAGTTCACCTCTGCTACTGCGCTGTCCACCGCCGCTAATTATATTATGAACGCGGCGGAGCCGTTCACTCATACGTACCGCACCTATATCCGTCTGCGGGAGAACGGGAAGCTGGCGCTGAAGTTCTGGCACAGCAATGCGGTGGATTCGACCTGGGACCTGGGCGCGGATGCCGTAGCCAGTGAACCGGGGGGCGAGTGGAGCATCGAAGCGGCATATGTTGCCGATGGCGGAGCGGCGCCGGATGGCAGTATTGTGCCTGGCTCGCAGGTGCCGGTTACCTTCAGCGGCGAACTCTCGCGGCGCGTGAAGCCGGACGAGATGTTCTGGAGCGACGAAGCGCTTCTGGAGCTGCCGGAGGACCATATGCTGGCCTTCACCTGGACCTTGAAGACGGCTGGCGCAGGCAAGTCTTTCCCCTTCAATGTGGAGGGAATGCTGGCCTCCGGTTACGATGTGTCGGGCATACTGGCAGCGCAGGAGTCAGCGGCGGGGTTCAGCGAATCGGATAAGCTGCAGGTGCTTCCAAGCTTCCTGGGCTACAAGAAACAAGTGGCGAAGAGACTGGTATTCCTGGGCGACTCGATCACGCAGGGGGTACGGACCGCCAAGGATCAATACACACACTGGGCGGCAAGAATTGCGGAGGGGCTGGGAACACAGTTCGGAGTGTGGAATATCGGCTCCGGCTGGGGCCGGGCTTACGATGTAGCCACGGACGGACCTTGGCTGCATAAGGCGCAGCAGGGCGATGAGTTGCTGATCGTGCTGGGCGTGAATGATCTGGATATCGGCCAGCGTTCGGCAGATGAGTTGCTTCTGGACTTGGCGCACATTATCTCCAGGATCAAGGAAGCACAGCCGGAGGCAGCGGTAATTCTAAGCACGGTGCCGCCTTTCAATTTCGAGGGCGAGCGTGAGACCCATTGGCGCAAAGTGAATGAATGTATCCGCACAAGCCCTCCGGCTGGGGTGGACCGCGTGTTCGACATCGCTGCTTTACTCTCTGTTGCGGCCCCCGCTGACCATAGAATTAAGCCGGAATACATGAGCGACGAGTTCGACCCGCATCCGAACGGTGCGGCGGGCAAGGCGGTGGCGGCGGCTTTTCTGGCGTGGTACGGGGAATCTGCAACAGGCAGACCGTAATACTGCCACACTGCCATACTGCCGCGGCATGGAAATTCTGCCTCGACAGGGCAGTTGGCAGAAATGTTGTACATTATGCAGCTTGATTGCTGATAAGCGGGGGTTAAAGGAAGAATGTTGCAAAAAATACAATAATAGCTCCGCAGAACCACCGGGAGGTGGAGAAATGCTGCCTTTCCTGCAACAATGCTGAATTAATGCGCCAACAGGAAGGAAATGTTGCATTTCGTGCAGGATTCCATCATTCCCTTAATGCGCCGCCTGATCCCGGTAGTCTTTCGGTGAATGGCCGGTGTGCTTTTTGAAGACCTTGCTGAAGTATTTGACGTCGTGGAAGCCGATCATTTCCGAGATTTGGGCCAGCTTGAGGCCCGGATTCTGCATCAGCAGCTTGGCCTTCTCGATGCGGACGCTGACGATGTAGTCGGAGAAGTTGATCCCGTATTCCTGCTTGAAGCGGCGTGAGACATACTCGCGGCTGACCTGGAATTTGCCCGCCACCTCCTGCAGGGAAAGATCTGACGGGTAGTTCTGCTCGATGTATTTTACGATCTCCGTCATCGGGTTCCGCTCTTTCTGCTGTCTGTCCGTGAGCACCCGGGATAACTGCTGCATGAAGGCAAGGGACCAGTCGCGCCAGGCGAACAGGGAGAAGGAATAGCCGCTGGGCTGCGGAGAGGGGTTCTGCTGGTCCCCGTGCTCAAGCTCAGCCAGCACGTTAGCCGCCTGGCTGCCAAGCGCTTCCCGGACCAGACGGGAGCGCAGCAGCAGCGCATCGGCCTTCCAGTCGTTCAGCATCTGCGGGGTAACAGCGCCTCGGCGGCTAAGCTCCTGGGTCCAGTGCTGCGCCGCCGCGGTCAGGGCTTCGGGCGTCCCGCTGATGACCGCCATCCGCCAGTCCTCCTGGACATCGGCGAAGCTCAGCGGAACCGCGTTCTCCCGCTTATCAAGCTGCTTCCCGCCGAGCATCGCCCCCGGCCCCTTGCGAGTCCCCGCGCCCGCATCAGTCCCCCCGCCTGCTGACGCCCCCGCACCCCGGCCGCTTTCAGCTCCCGCATAATGGCAGTAATCCTCATGCCTGAGCAGATTCCGCCGCAGCAGGGCTTCGGCGGCTTCGGCGCGTCCTGCCGGCAGATGAGCGGGGAAGGCTCCCGGCGTGCTGATTCCGAAATGCATGCGGAACTGCAGCGTAAGGAAGATCCCCTGATTCATCCGGCTGATCAGCGAGGTAACGGATTCATGCGGCTCCCAGAGCAGGATGGCAATCTCCGGCGGACCGCCCCAATAGCGGAAGGCGATGCCTGTTCCCTGCTGCTGCAGAAATTCGTTGCAGATGTTCACAATGGCGTAGTAGAGCAGCTCGCTGTCGCCGCCGAAGCGCCGCAGCAGCGGATTATTGCCGCTGTCCGTCTGCACGAGGATCAGGCGCGAAGTCTTGATGTCCGGCGGAATGATGCCGTCATGGATCAGGCGGCGCAGCGAGGCCTCGGCGTTCACCCTGTCATCGATCAACGCGGAGAGCAGCTTCTCCCCGAAGATCGGCTTGATCTCATTCAGCCGCAGGCTCTGGCGCTGGCGGAGATTGCGTTCCGCCTCCTCGGCTCGCCAGGCGGATACCGCCTTGGATACCGCGCTGTTAATCATATCCGGCTCAATCGGCTTCAGGATATAATCGATGCCGCCGTGGCGGACGGTCTGGCGGACGAAGTCGAAATCATTATGCCCGCTGACCACAATGAATTTGGTGCTGCCTGCGAATTCATCGACCCAGGTCATCAGCTCCAGGCCGCTCCCCGACTCCATCATCATATCCATAATGACCAGCGCGGGCTTCTCCCGGCGGATCAAGGCGATGGCCTCGTTGCCGTTGCCGGCCTCCAGAATCTCCTCAATCTGATGGGCCTCCCAGTCCACCAGCAGGCGGACCGCCTTCCTGACTCTTGCTTCGTCGTCTACAATCAGTGCCTTCATATCCGTTCACTCTCCACTACGATATCGATTTCCAGGCGGATGATTACTCCGCCTTCCTTCAGATTATCCACCGTCAGCAGGGCATTATCCCCGCAGACCAGCCGCAGCCTGGCCAGCACATTCCCTAGGCCGATGCCCGTGCCCGGAGCATCGCGTCTGCTAGGGCTGTCCTGTCCGGCATTCTGCAGCAGCTCCCGTTCCTCAGCGGTGCTGGACTGCTCCAGCTCCTTGCGCAGCGCCTCCAGCCTGCCTGCCGGAATCGGGAGGCCATTGTTGGCGATGCTGATCTCCATCCGCTCCGGGGTTAGTCCAGTTACGTTAATCTCCATATATCCGTCCTGCCGGTCAAGCTGGAAGCCGTGCTTGAAGTAATTCTCCACAATCGGCTGGAGGATCATTTTGGGCATCAGCGCCTGAAGCAGCGGCTCCTCCACCTCACAGCGGAAGCTGAACTTGTTCTCAAAACGCTCCTTCTGCAGCTGGATATACGCTTTGACATGATCCATCTCATTCTGGACCGTCACCACCTTCTCATCATTGTACATGCTGTAGCGCATCATTTTGGCCAGAGCCGACAGCAGGCCGTAGATCTGCGGCACCTTCAGCTCCAGGGCCAGCGTACCGATAATCTGGAGAGTGTTGTTCAGAAAATGTGGATTAATCTGGGACTGGAGCGCCCTCAGCTCATTGGTCCGGCTCGCCAGCTCCAGTCTGTACTCCCGCAGAATGAGATTGTTGATCGTGTCCATCATACTGCGGAAATGCTCGGTGACCACCCCGATCTCGTCGTTGCCCGCCGGGCGGATCTCAATGTTGAGATTTCCGGTCTGGACCTGATTCATATACCGGGTCAGCTGCTTGATCGGCGCGGTAATCCGGAAGGAGACGAGGATCGTCAGAACAATGATCGTCACCAGCAGCAGCGCCAGCAGCAGCAGGTTGATCGCGGCGGCCTCCTTGGCTTCGCGGAACAGGTAGGAGACAGGAATCTGCTTGACGAGCGTCCAGCCGAGGCCGATGCTGTCGATTTTTTGATAGATAAATACAGAGCTGTCCTGTTCAAAATAACCCTGCATCTGCGTGCTGTCCGCAATCTGGCTGTTATACCAGGCGGCATTCAGCGGTTTGCCGAGCAACCCGGTAGTCTGGCTGTAGACCAGCCTGCCGCTGCTGTCCACAAGATAAAGCTTCTCCTGATCCTGCTCGTACAACTGGTCTACAATCTCACTGAGGGCAGCCAGCTTGACATCAATCGACAGATAGCCGAGTGCCTGCGAGGTAGGGATGCGCTCGATTCTGCGGTGCAGCGTAAAAACCGGCTCCGGTATGAACTGCGTTAATGGCAGCCTTAGCCCGTAAGCATTGCTCAGATGCGTACTCTGCACGCTTACCGGAGAGCTTCCGCTCAGACTGGACTGGTGGTAGGGTGCAGCAGCCAGCCAGCGCTTGGGTGTTGTGTTGTCGGTAATCAGCGTAGCCTTCGAGTCTTTCACACTGTACAGGTACACCTGCGAGAGGTGGGGCAGCGAGGTAGAGATATAGCTGAGCGAGTTATAGATGGCAATATCGGAGGACAGATCGTCGTACCCTGCTTCAAGCAGCCGGTAGAAATCGCCGTCAGAATACACGTTCAGCGACATACGGTTGATCTCCTGCAGCAGACTGTTAATGTTCTTGTAGCCCTGATAGAGCAGATTCTTGTTCTCATCGACCGCCCGGTCCCGCAGCGACTTGGTGGTGTGGGAATAGCTGACATACATCGTAGCCATAATGCAGATTAAGGTGGGCACAAGCAGGAAGACGATCAGCTTCGTGCGGATACTGGTCCATTTCATGGGGCGGGTCACATCCAGGTCAATATTTTACACCCTAAAGATCACTTGCGTAGGTGTAAGAGGCTCTGCAAAAAACAGATAATATCTTTAGATCATAAACAAGTGAGTGAGTAAAAGAAAGGGGGGCCATACATGCGCGGCAATAAATTGTCCCAGTTTGGTCAGCAGGTATTTTTCGTTGGCCCGGCATTATTGTTTTTTACCTTGATCATGATTGTTCCGTTTCTGATGGGGATGTACTACTCCTTCACGGACTGGAACGGCGTATCCGGTAATGTAAGCTGGGTCGGCTTTGAGAATTTTAAAAGTATTTTTACGAATGATCACGACTTCTGGTCATCCTTCTGGTTTACCGTGAGGTTCACCGTGCTGGGTGTGATTTTGACTAACGTAGTAGGCTTCTTCCTGGCCTATCTGTTGACCAAACCTTTGAAGACACGCAATATGCTCCGGACCATTTTTTTCATGCCGAATGTGATCGGGGGCCTGCTGCTCGGGTTCATCTGGCAGTTCATCTTCATCAAAGGCTTCGCCACTATGGGCGATCTTACCGGCCTGTCCTTCTTCAACCTTCCCTGGCTCGGGGATGCGACAACCGGCTTCTGGGCAATTGTCATGGTCTTCATCTGGCAGTCCTCCGGCTATCTGATGGTCATCTACATCGCTTCGCTCAGCAACGTCTCCAAAGAGGTGCTCGAAGCTGCCGAGATTGACGGTGCCTCCCGGATGCAGGTGCTGCGTAATATCATCCTTCCGCTGATTATGCCTGCGGTTACGATCGGACTGTTCCTGGCGATCTCCTGGTCCTTCAAGATGTTCGACCTCAACCTCTCGCTGACCAAAGGCGGACCGTTCAAATCGACGGAATCTGTAGCGATGAACATCTATAACGAAGCCTTCCTGAACAACCGTTATGGTCTGGGTACGGCGAAGGCGCTGTTATTCTTCCTCATTGTAGCGCTGATCACTGTCATTCAGGTTCGTATAACGAAGAGCAAGGAGGTAGAAGCTTAATGAATGCCAAGACCAAAAGCAGATGGAATATCGGCATTGAAGTGATTATGATCCTTCTGGCGCTTCTGTTCCTCTCTCCGTTCTACTTCCTGCTGGCGAACTCGGTGAAATCCTTCGGCGAGATTCTGAGCGACGCGGCAAGCTGGCCGCAGACCTTCATGTGGTCGAACTATGCGAATGCCTGGAAGCTGGCCCGGTTCTCCGAGGCCTTCCGCAACTCGCTGATCATTACGATCATCAGTGTAGCGCTTATCTCGCTGTTCAGCGCGATGGCGGCGTACCGTATGGTACGTGCCAATAACCGGTTCAACCAGATTCTCCTGCTGCTGATGGTAGCGGCGATGGTGGTTCCGTTCCAGACGATTATGATTCCGATCCTGAAGGTTGTGAATGTCCTGGGCGTGAACAACTCCTTCACAGGTCTCATTATCTCCCATCTGGGCCTTAGCATTCCGATGGCGATCTTCCTGTTCCACGGCTTCATCAAGTCCGTGCCGCTGGAGATTGAAGAGGCGGCTACGGTAGATGGCTGTAACCCGATCTCGGCGTTCTTCCGGATTGTATTGCCACTGCTGAAGCCGATGCTGATGACTATTATCGTGCTGAATGCCCTGGGAATCTGGAATGACTATCTGCTGCCGTCCCTGATTCTTCAGGCACCCGGACTGCGTACGATTCCGCTGGCGACCTTCTCCTTCTTCGGCCAATACACGAAGCAGTGGGATATGGCGCTTCCGGCACTGACCATCGGGATTGCCCCGATCGTCATCTTTTATCTGTTCATGCAGCGTTACATTGTTGAGGGAATAGCGGCTGGCTCGGTGAAGGGTTAATTCACCGGGCTCCCGTTCCACATAAGAAGCAGTTAAATTATTCAAGGGGGAAATATCAAATGATGAAGAAACATTCTGCACTGATGTTGTCATCCGTAATGCTAATGTCAGTAGTGCTCGCGGCTTGTGGCGGCAATGCCGATAAGTCTGCCTCAAATAATACTTCTAATGGAAGCGCTGGCAATAGCGGCGCTGTGAAGACCGTTAAGATTTTCCAGTTCAAGACTGAGATCGTGGAAGGCCTGAATGAGCTGAAGGTGGAATTCGAGAAAGAGCATCCTAACATCAAGCTGGATATCCAGACCGTGGGCGGCGGCGCAGACTATGGTGCAGCGCTCAAGACCAAATTCGCTTCCGGCGATGCTCCTGATATTTTCAGTAACGGCGGGTATGCCGAAATGGCACTGTGGGCAGACAAACTGGAAGACCTGTCGGACCAGCCTTGGGTGAAGGATCTGATTCCACTTGCAGCAGAGCCTATGACCAAGGACGGCAAAACCTACGGGATGCCAATGAACCTTGAAGGAATCGGTTATGTATACAACAAGGACCTGTTCGCCAAAGCCGGGATTACAGAGACGCCAAAAACCATTTCCCAGCTTGAAGAAGCTGCTAAGAAGCTACAGGCCATTAACGTAACTCCATTCGGCAACGCTTATCAGGAATGGTGGCTGCTGGGGATTCAGGGGATTAGCGTAGCTTTTGCACAGCAGGATAATGTGGATGAATTCATCAAGGGCCTGAACGACGGAACCGCATCGATCGTGGGGAATGAGAAGTTCAAGGATTGGAGCAACCTGTTGAACCTGACGGTAAAATACGGCCAGAAGAATCCTCTGACCACGGATGCCAACACTCACCTGGCGCTGTTCGCTAAGGGCGAAACGGCTATGATGCAGGAAGGCAACTGGGCTCAGACGCTGGTAGACAACATTACGCCGGACATGAACATCGGGATGTTCCCGATGCCAATCAACGATGATGCGGCCATGAACGATAAGCTGTCGGTGGGCGTTCCGGCGAACCTGGTAGTGAACAAGGAATCCGGCTCCAAGGAAGAAGCGAAGACATTCCTGAACTGGCTGGTCACTTCGGATATGGGGAAAGAGTATATCGTGAAGAAATGGAAGTTCATTCCTGCGCTGTCCACCATTCCGGCAACTCCTGAGGATATCGGTCTGCTGGGTGCG
Organism: Paenibacillus rhizoplanae; assembly: GCF_042684125.1. Lineage (NCBI taxonomy): Bacteria > Bacillati > Bacillota > Bacilli > Caryophanales > Paenibacillaceae > Paenibacillus > Paenibacillus rhizoplanae. Next base: position 59,614 of record NZ_JBHUKY010000068.1, read on the forward strand.
GATGTCTGGAATTATGTAAAAGAAGACAAGGTCTATGGATTGCAGGCATCCAAATTCCCTGATGGCGTTACACAGGAATTCGCCAGCTCCATTCAGGAATTGATTGCCGGCAAAGTGGATGAAGCCGGCTGGGAGAAGGGCATGCAGGCTGCCTGGGATAAGCTGAAGAAATAAGCAGCAGCGCTTAAGTAAGCGAAGCAATGAAGGACGCTCCAGTCTCTCTCCGAATAGGAGAGAAGGCAGGGCGTCCTTCGTGTATCCGGTGGCGGAGGGCGATTCATCAGGCGGAAGGATAGCGTTTATTTCCAGAGGTGCGGGAGAGGGCAGGGGTAATCTGCGGAGTCTGGGACTGTGCTTGCCGCAGCCTGTCCAGCAGGTCATAGACGGTGGTAATCTGCTTCGTATCTATAGCTAATGCGGTATCTTCCGGGCTGCCGGGGATCTTGAAATTCCACTGTTTATTTCCCATGAGTATCACTCCTTCTTTGGTATTTTTATCATAAGCTGTGGAGCGGATCATGTATAATGAAGGGAAATGATGGTGGCCATCACTGCGGCTGATGGATGATCCGGGGGGAGCGATGCAGCATGGATACGGGTCTTCTCAAAGTGTTTCTAGCGGTTGCCGAAGAAGGAAGTATCTCAAAGGCAGCTCAAAGCCTGAACTATGTGCAGTCTAATGTGACCGCAAGAATCCAGCAGCTGGAGCAGGAGCTGAAGACTCCGCTGTTCTACCGGCATAGCCGGGGAATCACCTTGACCTCGGCCGGACGGACGTTCCTGGAGTATACGGTCAAGATTCTTAATCTGCTGGATGAGGCCAAGCTGGCGGTACTGGATTCGCCGGTTCCGACAGGCTCTATTAGCGTTGGCTCGGATACGACGGCGGCAGTGTGGCTGCCTGCTATCCTGTCCACATACCGCGGGTGCTACCCGGATGTGGAAGTTCATCTTAAGGTCGGACGGGCGGGAGAGCTTCTCGAGTCGGTTCTGCAGCATAACGTGCAGGGGGCCTTGATGGACGGACCGGTGGAGCACCCGGAGCTTGTTCAGGAGCTGCTCATCCAGGAACGGATCGGGCTGGTGATTCCCGATACGATGGACTATCAGGGTATCCGCTCTGTTCATGACAAGACCCTGCTGATGCTGAATTCAGAATGTCTGTACCGGAGCAGGCTGGAGAGCTGGCTGGCGGAAGAGGGCGGACGGCTGGGCAAGGTAATGGAGTTCGGGACAATGGAAGGACTGCTCGGCTGCGTAAGGGCGGGAATTGGCTATGGGGTGCTGCCGTTATCCTATTTCACGCGGATGAATGTCACGGAGGGTATCCGGATCTATCCGTTCCCCGAGCAGTATGCAGAGGTGCCGACGGTATTCATCCGGCGGCGCGACCTCTATATGACGAGCGCGTTCCGGATGTTCATAGAAGAGCTGAAGGCAGGGCTGCCGGAAGCGGTGAGCGGTACAGAAAGGCTGCAAGGCAGCGGCGGTGCCGTGGAGGAACAGGCGCAGTGAAATTATACACGTAGTATAAGATCATATATTCATGCCGCAAAAGACGGATACCCCACTTAGGTGGAGGGTATCCGTCTTTTGCATGTTCAGGGGTTAGTGCAGCTTCCGGAACTGCTCCGGCGTAACCGCCGACTGCTTGCGGAAGGTGGCGACGAAATGGCTGACATCGCGGAAGCCGACCAGCTGCGAGATGGCCTTGACGGTAAGCAGAGGCTGGGCGACCAGCAGTTCCTTGCTCTTGCGGATGCGTAGCCGGACGAAATAAGCATAGGGCGAGAGCCCGAAGGTCTGCAGGAACAGGCTGTTCAGATATCTGCCAGACACCTCAAGCCGGGAAGCGAGATCACTGAGACCTATCTCGGGATCGCCATAATGGCTGTCCATCCATTTCAGCAGCGGCTGAAGCTTGTCTACATTGCGGGAGATCGCCGTGTTGTTATGCAGCTGCCCGTATTTGTTCAGGGTCAGCAGGAACCGGTAGGCATCGCTGGATTCGCCGAGGCTGAACATGTCATTCGAAGCATCGTGGCGGTCCAGCATCTCCTTCAGCATCCATTGCAGCGGCGCCCCGCTCTCCCAGCGGTAGAACAAGCTGGTGTTCATGCCAAGCGACTCCAGAATATGCCGGGCTGAAGTCCCGCCGAAGGTGAGATAATAGGTGCGCCATGCCTCGGATGAGAGTGCTTCATAGCGGTGCGGAGTACCGGGCATCAGCAGAATGCCGCTGCCTTCGGTGAGGGTGAGCTTCTTGTTGTCGAAGTGGAGCATCCCTTCGCCATACGCCGTTTGCAGCCAGTGATAGGTGTGATAGCCTTGCGGCCGGGATACTTTTTCCTGATCGGGATTATAGCCCATACTATCCAGCGTGATGGGGAGCAGCTGGCCGCTCTCCTGGGCGAATACGATTCTGCGGACGGCATCCAGTGACATTCTGGTTCATCTCCTGTTGTTCCATATTATTATATTCAAATTCATTAATATTATATTTATAGCGATAGAGATAGAGATTAAAATAAGAATATACTTATACTATAAAGGATGTGCGTAGTGTGATCAACGAGAAGTTACCTAAGATCTGGTACGGTGGAGATTATAACCCGGAGCAATGGGAGGCCCCGGTCTGGGCGGAGGACGAGCGGATGTTCAAGCTCGCGGGCATTGACGTAGCAACCATCAACGTGTTCTCCTGGGCACTGATTCAGCCGTCTGAGGATACGTACGATTTCAGCGGTCTGGATGAGTTAATCGACCGCTTATATAAGAACGGCACATATGTATGTCTGGCTACGGGTACCGGAGCACATCCGGCCTGGATGGCTCACCGCTATCCGGAGGTAACCCGCGTGGATGTTCAGGGCCGGAAGCGTAAATTCGGCGGGCGTCACAATTCCAATCCGAACAGCGCAGTGTACCGCAAATATGCGGCTCTGCTGGCCGGCAAGCTGGCTGAGCGCTACAAGGATCATCCGGGCCTGGTGGCCTGGCATATCTCCAATGAATACGGCGGATATGATTACTCTGAGCAGTCCGAGGCTGCTTTTCGCGTCTGGTTGAAGGACCGCTATGGAACGCTGGATGCGCTCAACAAAGCCTGGAACACCCGGTTCTGGGGCCATACCTTCTATGACTGGGAGGAAATCGTTGTTCCGAATGAACTCAGTGAAGAGTGGGGCGGCAACCGGACCAACTTCCAGGGGATTTCTCTGGACTACCGCAGATTCATGTCGGATAGCCTGCTGGAATGCTACATCCTCGAATATGAGGCCATCAAGGAGCACAGCAAGGATATTCCGGTTACGACCAATCTGATGGGTTTCTACCCGGAGCTGGATTATTTCAAATGGGCCAAATATCTGGATGTAATCTCTTGGGATAACTATCCGTCCTTGGACACCCCGGTCAGCTATACGGCGATGACGCATGATCTGATGCGCGGCTTGAAGAACGGCCAGCCGTTCATGCTGATGGAGCAGACGCCAAGCCAGCAGAACTGGCAGCCGTACAATTCCCTGAAGCGTCCCGGCGTCATGCGCCTCTGGAGCTATCAGGCGGTAGCGCGCGGTGCTGACACCGTGCTGTTCTTCCAGCTGCGGCGGTCCATCGGCGCTTGCGAGAAATACCACGGAGCGGTCATTGAGCATGTAGGGCATGAGCATACCCGCGTATTCCGCGAATGTGCCGAGCTGGGCCGGGAGCTGGAAAGTCTGGGCGGCGAACTGCTGGATGCACGCAGTGCGGCGCAGATCGGGATTGTCTACGACTGGGAGAACCGCTGGGCGCTTGATCTCTCCAGCGGCCCGTCTGTTGCACTGAAATATGTGGACGAGGTCCATAAGTATTATGATGCGCTCTATCAGCAGAATATTGAAGCGGATATGATCGGCGTAGAAGAGGATCTGTCGAAATATAAGATTGTCATTGCACCGGTGCTGTATATGGTGAAGCCGGGCTTCGCCGAGAAGGTCGAAGCCTTCGTCCAGGCAGGCGGCACCTTCATTACGACCTATTTCAGCGGCATCGTCAATGAGAACGATCTGGTCACGGTTGGCGGTTATCCTGGAGAGCTGCGCAAGGTTCTCGGCATCTGGGCCGAGGAGATCGACGCCCTGCTGCCGGGCATGAGCAATGAGATCGTGATGAACAAGGAGTGGGGCTCCCTTAACCGTTCATATGGCTGCGATCTGCTCTGTGACCTGATTCATACCGAAGGCGCAGAAGTGCTCGCTGAATATGGTACGGACTTCTATAAAGGAATGCCGGCCCTGACCGTGAACCGCTTCGGCGCAGGCCAAGCCTATTATGTGGCGACAAGCCCGGATGCCGCCTTCCTGCGCGGATTCCTGGGGAACCTATGCGCTGATAACGGCATTGCTCCACTGGTCAGCGCACCGGAAGGCATCGAGTCTGTACAGCGTGTGAAGGATGGCGTATCCTACCTGTTCCTGCTGAACCACGCCGAAGAGGAGCTTAGTGCGGATATCGGCACCGGCGAGCGGACCGATCTGCTTACCGGCAAGAAGTTCAGCGGCTCCACTGTAGTTCCTGGCCGTGGAGTACTGATCCTCTCAGACAAACAGTAATCGACTACAACGACGTTAAAAAAGCAGCGATTCTCCCGTAATAGGAGAATCGCTGCTTTTGTTTTTGTATACTCCAGCATGAAAATGAGCAGCGCGCCTAAAAACAGAACGTCATCTGTTCATCTATTTAACAAATTTTAAGGAAAAACCGAACACAATTGGAGTGGGTGCACCGCGTAGGCCGAATGTAAACGAAAAACCGCTTAAACAGCGGAGAGGACGGAACGAATGTGGAAAAGCGATTGGAACATCGGTCCGTTCACGCAGCGTCCATCCAAGTGCTTAAGTTGTTGATCCTGCTTGGTGCTATAGCGTGAAGGAACCGAAGTCTGTAATCTTCAAATCCACTTCAAGATGAATGGGAGTCCGGCTGAACACCTCATCCCAGTGGTCCTCCAGCTTGCGCCATAGGGCGGGTTCCTGAATCTTGAGCATGCTGGAGAATCCGATGGCATCTGCTTTGTAATCCGACTGCAGCTTGTGAAATAGGCTCTGCATCATCTGCTCCAGCCGCTTATTGAACAGCTTCTCTGCTTTTTGGGGAAGATGTGTGGCCGCAGGGTATTCCTCTTCGTTCCAGGTCTCACTCAGCCGTCCTTCCGTGGTAAGCTTGACGTCGAAGGACAGATGATCACCGTCTACTTTGGCAGTGATTTTACTTTTCATGGCCTTGAGTTCATAGGTGATCGGCTCATTGCTCCAATCATAGGTTTTGATGACACCGCTCTTCCCTCTGTTGGTCAGCCAGGACAGGCATTCGGTATCCTCCTGATTCAGCGCTCCCACCCAGTGCCCGGTATCTCCCTTGATCACCCCGGCTCCAGAGAACTCCACCTCGCCGTTCGCCGTCACCAGGTTCTGCAGCGCATAACTGCGTTTGGAGTACATGAGGGAATCCAGCTTGGATAAAATAACCGGGGCCAGCACCTTGCTGGTTCTCTTCTGATTACGCATCATATCTCTGATGTGAAAGGCAGGGATTACACTCTTTTGATTGGAAATCATTGTATCTTTTGCCCGGCCCTGGCTTATGAATACCATTGTACTGGGGCGGATGTCATTGTCCCGAAGCACAAAATCCATTAGCTGGTTCATGCTCTGCTGCTTAAGCAGCTCGCTGGACACGACAATCACCTTAAGGTGATGCCCGATAATGGGCCGTTCCCGCAGGATGGAATACTGGCGGAAGATCTCCAATACAGAGTCTCCAGTTCCTGTTACATTCATATAAGGAGCTTCGCTGCCGTTTGTACTCTCTACACCTCCTACAGAATTAGCCGGAACCACCTGAACCGTGGCTGTAATCCTATTCCGCTTGGTATAAGTCGAGCCTTGTTCCTCCAGCTTCTGTTCTGTGGGAGACAGCTCCGCAGTATCCATAGCCAGCCCGGCGTATAGGGCCAGATCCTCAATCTCCTTGCTGCTCCAGCAGGAGGTCTGCGTAGCAAGGATCATCAGGCTGCACAGCAGTACCAGAATTCGTCTATACATGCTGCTTCAGCCCCTTCGCCCGGATGAGCCACACTATGGAGAGCAGGACAGGCACGAGCAAGAACAGTAGCGAGCCCAGCTTGCCGATGGCATCCCCGAGTGCAAACAGGTCGTTTAAGGACTTCGGCACCATCGCGGAGATGAACAGAAGCGGAACCAGTGCATAAATAACCGAATGGATCTTAAGCTTGAATATCTGTGAAAGGCCCAGTGAGGCCTGGAAGAAAAAGCTGCTGAAATTGCAGAACATCTGCATCAGCCAGATGACCATGAACGGGAATTCCATCCGCTCGAAGAAAAATCCCGGCACCTCAAAGGTACGCATCAGGTCGATGGTGGGCCAGGTGCTGGTAAGGGCGGAATTAATAGAAATCCCACCGATCACTATAACAACAGTCAGGAGGTAAATTCCCACCATAATCGCCAGACCTCCGAGAATAGCTTTGACAGCTTGCTTAGGGTCCTGCATGAATGCTATAAGCGTCATAGTAACTTCACAGCCTGTGAAGATAAGCACTGTGGATTTCAGGCCTGCGAATACGGGGGCCAATCCATTGCCGAGTACAGGCCGCAGATGCTCGATGTCAAATATCCGCAGGCTGAGGATGAAGGAGATCAGCAGAATCATAATACTAATTGGAAACACAATGGTGTAGACACGGGCTATAGAGTTGATCCCTCCATACACCAGATAGGTGCTCAGCCAGAGAAAAGGCAGAATCACCGCCCAGATAGGGGTCCCTTCCAGCAGGAAGAACAGGGTAACCTCAGCCAGTGTGCGGATCTCAAAGCCGGCGATCGTGATGAAATACAGAATGAGCAGCAGGGACAGGGCTGCCCCGATGAACCGGCCGGTGAGCCGGCCGGCATACTGGAAGACGGTTTGTCCCGGGAACTGCTGGCTGATCTTCACCATGACAAGTACTGCGAGCATTACAATCGCTCCGCCCAGCAGGACGGAAATCCAGCCATCCGGAGTTTTGACAGTCTGGCTTACACTGCGCGGCAGCGTAAGAATGCCCGCGCCCAGCAGCGTATTGTTCAAGAAAACGGCGGTTTGTGCAGCAGTGATTTTGTCATCAGTGCGTATGAACATGATACGTCCTCCTTACGCGCGGGCGCGGTTATGACTTACGTTTGTTCTGCCGGGTCTTCATCATGACGGGCCTGCGTTTCATCATAGCCATCGGGGCGCGCAGGAACAGATCCTTCCAGTCACTTATGCGGAAAGGGGAGATCGGCGACAGATAAGGCACGCCGAAGCTCTTGAGCTTGCTCAAATGGCAGAAGATCAGCAGGAAGAACAGAATGGTACCGTACATCCCCAGCACTGACGCAAACAGCATGCCAACGAAGCGCAGCATCCGCAGTGTGATCCCCGCGCTGTACATGGGAATGGAGAAAGAGGAGATGGCGGTTACAGCAACTGTAATTACCAGGAACGGACTGACGATTCCTGCCTGTACCGCTGCATCGCCGATGATCAGACCGCCGACGATGCCCATCGCCGGACCGATCGGCTTCGGCAGCCGGATGCCGGCTTCGCGCAGGATCTCGATGGAGATCTCCAGAATCAGCACTTCAATTAATGAAGGGAAGGGCACGCCCTGCCGGGTCTTGATGATCGTAATCGCCAGTTCCGTAGGAATCAGTCCCGGATGATAGGAGATGAAAGAGATGTACAGGGCCGGAGCCATCAGGGCCAGGAAGGAGGCGGTGAACCGCAGCAGCCGCAGCAGGGTGCCCGGAAGCCAGCGCTCATAATAGTCTTCCGGCGACTGCAGCAGCATACTGAAGGTCACCGGCGCAATGAGCACGAAGGGCGTACCATCCAGCATAATGGCAATCCGTCCTTCGAGCAGGGCGCTGATGACTCTGTCCGGCCGTTCGGTGTTCTGAAGCTGCTGGAAGGGACTGAGGTAATTATCCTCAATCAGCTGCTCGATATAACCGGATTCGGCCAGGAAATCAAAGTCGATTTTGCAGATCCGGTTCTTGACCTCCTCCAGCAGGTCAGGATTGACGATATCCTTCATGTAGGCGAGCACAATGTCCCGCTGAATCGTGTTGCCTGCCCGGTAAGACTTCATCTCAAGCTGGTCATTGAAGCCCTGGCGGCGGAGCATGGCCGTATTCTCGCTAAGCACCTCGGAGAAGCCCAGCCGGGGGCCGCGGAGCAGCGCTTCGGAGACCGGCTCGCCAATCGAGCGGTTAGCAGATCCGGGCAGCTCTACCAGGAGCCCGCAGGGCAGGCCTTCAATCAGCAGACCGCCATGTCCGAAGAGGAGGAGTTTATTGAAGTTGTCTATAGCCGCCTCTTCTTTAAGCTCACTGAAGGGGAGCAGCCGGCCGGCAATTTCTGCGGAAGACAGAGGACCGGCGGGCAAGTCGTACATCAGAAACTGCATAATTTGCATATTCAGCACCCGGTCATTCTGCATGCCGCTAATATGGATAAGCACGGCCCGTGCACCGGAATGGGCGATCGTGAATTCTCTGAAATGCAGATCGCTGTTGCCTCCGATGGCGGCTTTCACTGCAAGCAGGTCCGAATTGTAGTTACCGCTGAAGGAAGCCGGGCGTGGTGTGTCAGAATGCGCAGGAACGGGCGGCTGTGACTGGCGGGCGGTTTTGGTGCCATAGCCAATCTGCCCCCGGCCGCTTCCTACGAACCGGTAGAGCGATCTGTATATATATCTAAGGAACAATGGAACAAGCAGAGCCGCACCCGCCTGACCAAAGATTGCCCAGCCGGGTATAAACGATACAATGGTAGCGAACAGTGTGATCATCCCCAGCCGTAGAAATTAAGAATCCTTGACGCGAACATATCCTTGTTCATGAAGTTTTCCAAAGTTTGTTTGAATTTAGTCATTTTACCGAAAAATATAAATCAAAACCGGATGAGTTACAGGGTATATAATATTTAATAGAGCTAATTGTTCAGCACAGCGGAAATTATGCGTTCAGGAAAGAGGCAGCACATGAAAACTCTACTAGTCACAGGCTACCGTGCCCACGAGCTGGGTATTTATGATAGCAAGCATCAGGGCATTCCCTATATCAAAAAAGCGCTCACGAACAGGATTGTACCGCTGGTGGAGGAGGGGCTGGAATGGATCATCACGCCCGGCCAATATGGCGTCGATCTGTGGGCCTGCGAGGTGGTACTGGAGCTGAAGCAGCAATACCCCGGACTGAAGCTGGGCATCATTACGGCACATGCGGCGCCGGAGGAGAAGTGGAAGGAAGAGAAGCAGAATGAGTACCGCCGTATTGTTGCCGGAGCCGACTATTACGGTGCCGTAAGTAATGCGCCCTATGACGGAAGCTGGCAGTTCCGGGCCAGAGATGATCTGCTTTTCCGCAAAAGTGACGGGATACTGTTGTTCTATGACGAGGACGCCGCAGAAGGCAGTGCGAAGTTCACTAAGGAGCGTGCCATGAAGCTGCATGCCGAAGGCGAGTATGAGCTGTATCTGATGCACGCGGAGGAGATTCAGAACATCGCTGACGAAGAGAGCCAGCGGCACTATGAATAAGGGGGACCAGCTATCCGCAGCTACGAGCTGCGCACCTGGGGCCTGTCCCGTGAAGGCAACAGGCATATGGGGATAGCCGCAGATTAGGGCGGGGAAGGGTCAGATGAAGCTTTGGAGCGAGGGGGCCTTCCGCACCTTATAGTTCTGTTCATACGCGTAAGCGAGTCTGATCAGCACCGGCTCCTCATAAGCGCGGGCAGAGAAGGTTACGCCGAAGGGGGCACCGGCTGAGGTATAGCCTGACGGCACAACGATGGACGGATATCCGGCTCTTGAGGTAATTCGTGCGCCGAAGTCGGCGGGGAACAGCAGGGCATCGAGCTGATGCTCGCGCATAGTAGCGTCGATCCCTAACTCCTTGCAGAGCCTGAGATCCGTCATGCGGTCACGCAGATATTGCGGCTCAGTGAAGGTGCCGGAAGTCGTAAGTTCGGCATCGAGCAGGGTTGCTTGCCCGAACTTCAGCGTCTGGACCGGATGGGCATGATTGAAATCAATAATATCCTTCAGGGTACGCATGGGTGCACCTGGACCCAGGCGGGCCAGGTAGGCGTTCAGCGAGGTTTTGAATTCATTCAGCACCACGGACGAATAGCCGATCTCCCGCGCCGTGGTAATCTCTGCCGGATCTATGATGGTTGCCCCAAGCTCGCGCATTCTCTCCACAGAAGCATTGAACAGCGCCAACTGCTCCTCTGTCAGCTCCTCGAAATAATAATCGCGCGGAATTCCGATGCGGGCCCCTTGCAGTCCGTTGGCATCCAGGAAGACAGTATAATCCTCATGAACCTTGCCTCTGTTAGTGCCCATGGCGGCATCCTTCTCATCCTGCCCGAGCAGGGCGTTCAGCAGAAGCACAGCATCCCGGACCGTTCGTGCCATAGGTCCGGCGGTATCCTGCGTACTGGAGAGCGGCAGAATGCCGGAGCGGCTGATCAGCCCCACCGTGGGCTTAATACCGATAATAGAGCCGAGATTGCCGGGATTGAGGATCGAGCCGGAGGTTTCTGTTCCAACGGATACCGTGCAGAAATTGCAGGCGACCGCTACCGCAGATCCGGCGCTGGAGCCGCCTGTCGGAGTGGAGATATTGTAAGGGTTAAGCACCTGTCCGCCCCGGGAGCTGTAGCCGGAGGGCATGCCGTTCGTCATGAAGTTGGCGAATTCCGTCATATTGGCTTTGCCCATAATGATAGCTCCCGCCTCGCGCAGCCTGCTGACGATGAAGGCATCCTCTCCGGCAAAAGAATCCGCCAAAGCGAGCGAGCCCGCGCTGGTATGCATGTTGTCCCCGGTATTAATGTTATCCTTCAGCAGCACCGGTATGCCGTGCAGCGGTCCGCGCGGGCCTTGATGCAGACGCTCGGTATCCAGGGATTCAGCGATGAACAGCGCATCCGGATTAATCTCCAGCACGGAATTGACGGTCAGGCCGCTTTTATCATGATCGGCAATGCGCTCAAGATACATCAGGACTAATTGTCTGGACGTAATCTCTCCGGAATCCAGAGCAGCCCCAATCTCAGCAATAGTAGCCTCTACGATTTCAAAACTCATGCGGTCCACGCTTCTTCCCTTTAGGATTTATATAGATTGTTCTTGTAAGTTTTTCGGACCGGGAATGCGTGACTCCAAAGAATGTTTGGCCCTCCGGCCGCTGTTGTCCCCAGATTTCTTAATTTACACCGCTGTATGCGGTAGAAATCCGGTGACTGCTGATGCTTCCGAAGCGAGCTTTCCTGCGGAAAGCTTTCAGGCGGACGCTACCGCTCCTAAAGTTCCAAAATTCTCTTCTGTCACTTTCCTTGTCCTTGTGTTTCCAAATTCAATATATATATTGGTTTCTCCATATATAAGCATAGTTTTGCCTGTCTTCATAGTCTTCTTTTTTCACCTGGACGACCATGACTTTGGATGTAACTTTTAAAATGCTGATTAAAAGGGGTACTCCTGTGGTTAATACATCACAAGATTTAACAATACTACTTGCTGATATTACTAGGAGGAATCGAACTTGAAGAAATGGACTACGATATTTATGGGTGTTATGCTAACTGCTGCCTTGGCTGGCTGCGGCAATAATGAGGAGCTCAAACCATCGGAGGGGGCTGCAACGGCTGCGCCTGCTGGAAATGCAGCTCCGGAAGCGACCGCATCGGTTGCGCCTGCTGAACAGACATCGGACGGAGTGCCAAGTGTGGAAGAACTGATCCAGAAGACGGCTGAAGCGGGAGCTGAGCTGAAGGGCTTCGCTATGGATTCGCAGGTGAAGCAGAAGCTCGTGATGAAACAAGGGGATCAGAACACAGAGCAAGCTACAGATATGACTATTAAATCTCAATTCACGAAGGACCCGCTGCAAATGCATCAGGAGATTGAGATGAAGCTGGCAGGTCAAGGCGATCAGAAGATGGAGCAGTACGTGACTGCGGACGGCTTCTACTCCATGACGAATGGCCAATGGATGAAGATGCCTTCTTCCATGAGTGAGCAGGTCGTAACGGCTATGAAGCAGTCGGCTAGCCCCGAGAAGCAGCTGGAGCAATTCAAGGCGATTTCCGAAAAGACGAAGGTCACCGAGGATGGTGATAACTATATGCTGGAAGCAGAGGTATCCGGTGATGATGTCAAAGAACTGGCAAAGACTTATATGAACCAGGGCGGCAGTTCCGATCCGCAGATGGCTGCCATGATGGAGCAGATGAACATCAAGAGCATGAATATCGCGTATGCGGTGGATAAGAAGACTTACTTCCCGACCCGTACAGATGTTACCATGGTCATGGATATGACCAGCGGAGATCAGACCGTATCGATTGATATGAAGATGAATGCGACCATCAGCGATCACAACAAGGTGGATGAAATCAAGATTCCGCAGGAAGCACTGGACGCGAAGGAAGTTGAAATGCCTGCGGCTCCGGCTGCCCCAACCACTCCGTAACAGGCATACCCAGCTGAATACAAGTGCAACACATGCAACCGGCGCTGCCGCCCCTACTAAGGACGGCAGCGCCGGTTTTGGTGTGCGTTGTCATTTTACAGATTAAACGAGTTGCTTATCATACCAAAGGCTGCTCCGGCTATGACAGAGGTGATCAGCTTGTAGAAAATATATCCGGTCACAATGTTGGCGATGGCAATCGGGTATAAGGTATCAATTCCCCGGCTGCCGGCGGTGTTCAGCGGATATTGAAACAAAGTCGTGTTCATGCTGATGAAGACGAACAGGAAGGACAACGTCAGCATTGTGGTCGAGAAGGAGTACAGGCTGACAGCGAGCGACAGGATCGCCAGCACCAGCAGCGCTACCGCCGGAACCAGCAGCGTCCCCATCCGGGTAATCAGCAATTTGAAATCGAAGCTGACCTTCTCCAGCCGGAGAACGGCATAAGTGGCTCCGCAAGCAACGGCAAGACCTGCCGCCGTCAATAGCAGGGGCTTCAGGAAGCCGGGGCCGAAGATAGCCGAGACATCCCATTTGATGAACAAGGTGAGGAAATATAAGGCCGTCAGTAATGCCGTAAGCCCCATAGTGATCAGGCTGTTCATGAAATGGGCCACAGGAATTTCCCTCATTGTACTGTAAGGGCGGGTAAGGGCTCTCAGGTAAAAGCTCCAATACTGCTTGCCTACCGCCTGTGCCTGCTGTACACGTTCATCCTTGAGCAGGTTATTGAACTGTTCACTTACCTTGCGCTGGGGCTGCGGTTGCGGTTGCCCAGGTTGGTTGTTTGGCCCCTCAGGATTCGTGAAGGGTGTTCCGCCTTCCGGATTGTTCATTGTGATTCCTCCTTGTGAAATATATGGAAAATGCCATTGGCTCTAGTATAAGGGGACTCACCGGGAAATTCTATAAATTTGCCGGAATATGCAGAAATTCATGCCAAAAAGCCCGTAAATCGTCGATAAACGTCGATTTACGGGCCGGGGCCATTTCTATTCGTGTGGTTCGTCCGCCACCCGGGCAAAGCCCTCTTCAGCGAGATATTCCTCCGCTTCAGCCGTCGTCTCGAAGGCCATCTCAAGCTGCAGTCCGGCATAGAGATACCACAGATCCTCCTCGAATCTCAGGCTCAGCGTATGCCCGTCCTCATTCGTCCACAGCGACTGCGCTTCAGCTCCGCCAGTCTGTGCCTTTTTCTTTCTTTTGGAAGGGGTAGGGGCCTCGGGAATGTACATCAAGAGAGAAGTGATGGACGCATCCAGTAGCTCGCGCAGCGCAGCCTCCGAATAATCGCGGATATTAACCAGTCCTTTATCATCTGTCTCATAGCCCCGCAGCAGCCCGGCATACACGAAGCCGTTCCCGTTCGGGTGAATATGCGAAGCCACGGTCTTCTTATCGTGACGGCTCTGCTCCAGGTGATAATTCACCCGTCCCAGCGAGACCTGCCGCGCCTCCAGCTGGGGATAGGAATCAAGAATAGCTATTTTCTGTTCAAAAGTAAGCATATACGCCTCCGGTTTCCACTTGAAATATAAGAATTTATAGGTTTTACGCTATAAATTATCCTTCTATTTCTCGCTGAAACGGTCCCGTCCTCTAAAGGTCGGCAATGCCGTTTCCACTTGTAGTCAGTTGATTATACCATGCAGCGGGGTGCTGGACTACCACGCGCTTCCCCGGTTCATGACTCTGCCAGCGGGAGCCGCAGCACGAAGGAACAGCCCTGTGGCGGGTGGCTGCCCAGCTCGAGACTGCCGCCCATGGCCTCGGCCAGCAGTCTGCTGAAGGTCAGCCCCAGCCCGAGTCCGCGAAGCAGGCTCTGCTTGTCCGAGCTACGGTAGAAGGCTTCGAAGATCCGTTCCCGGCTATCCGGATGGATGCCCGGCCCGTTATCCGTAACGGTGATTTGGGCCTGTCCCTGCGGCGTAGCCGTAAGTTCAAGCTTCAATTGAAGCTTGCGGTCCGGCGTCTTAGCCTGCAGGCTGTTGCCCAGCAGATTCACGATAATCTGCTGGATGCGCAGCGGGTCTCCCCGCAGCACAAGCGGGGTCTCTGGCAGCAGCAGGATGGGCTTATTGACCTCCTCGCTCTGGGTCAGCATCCATTGATAGAGGATTTCCTCCAGCAGCGGTGCTGCTTCAAGATTATCTTGACGGACGGCAACCATGCCCGCTGTCAGTGCGTTGTAGTCCAGCAGATCGGCGACCATGTGCTGCAGCCGATCGGTCTCAAGCAGAGCGATGTCGAGGAATTCCCCGGCCTCCTCGCCTTCGACAACCCCCTCGCGTACCGCATGGAGCAGTCCTTTGATCGAGGTGACTGGCGTCTTCAGCTCATGGGATACGCCGGCCAGCATGATGGCACGCGATTGCTCGAACTGCTGCAGCTTGCCCGCCATCTCCTGGAAGGAGACGAGCAGCTCGTGAATCTCGCGCTCCCTGGCCCCGGTCTCAAGCACGATATTATACTGGCCGCTGCTGATCTGCGCGGCGGCGGCAGCCACCCGCTGAACAGGCTTGGCCAGCTTGATCGACAAGAGATAGATCGTCAGCCAGCTTAAAATAATCAGGAAGACGATGATAATCGAGAAGAAGGTGATCTCCTCCGTCGGAATGTGGCGCAGGGAGCGCTTGGACTGCATAACCAGCACTTGCCCCAGCGTGCCCTGATCCCCCTGGATCTGTGCGGCAGCGGCTTTGTATTCAGAGGTCCGTGAATCAGTCAGGCTATCATTGAGCTTGTACCGCATCTCCTCGTCTGTCATCGGGGGCTGGGAGTACAGCAGCTCGCCTTCAGGTCCGGTGATAATTACACACATCTCCTCGGTTACCTTGAAAAAGCGTTTGCGGTCCTCCACCAGCTTATTCAGGCCCCCGGTAATCGCTAATTGACCGTCTGTGTCCACGCTGCGGTCAGCGATCTCCTGCGCCAGCAGGCCGGTCGTCTGCATCCGGTTGTTCATCGCCTCCTGCTGAATCCACCAGAAGGTGAACAGCGCCGTCACCAGCAGCCCGATGCTGATGATCAGCAGATACCGCAGAGTCCAGTAAGTGAGAATGGAGGTGGTCTTCTTCTTTTTGTCGTCGTTCTTCTTACTCTTATTTATGTTGTCCATAATTGATAACCTGTTCCTCTCAGTGTGCGGATCTCGCCTTCACGGTCCGGCCAGTGCGACAGTGCCTGACGGAGCCGCTTGATGGAGAGATCAACGGCCCGGTCGCTCCCATCGTAATCCATCTCCCACACATGCTCCAGCAGCTGGTCACGGGTGCAGATCTGATTCGGGCGCTCGGCCAGGAACAGCAGCACCGACATGTCGCGCGGGCTGAGGCTGACCTCCGCCCCGTTCAGAAAGATGCTGCGCGCCGAGAAATCGATGAACAGGCTGCCGAAATGGCGCTTGCGGCTGCCGTCCGACCACTGCGAGGGACGGCGCAGCACGGCCTTCACCCGTGCGACCACTTCCTCGGGAATGAAGGGCTTGGACATATAGTCGTCGGCCCCTCCGTCCAGTCCCGCGAGCCGGTCGTTGATGCCGTCCCGGGCGGTGAGCATGATGACCGGGCAGCTGCTCCGCTCACGGATGAGCCCCAGCAGCTCGAAGCCGTCCATCTCCGGCAGCATAATATCGAGCAGGACCAGCGAGGGAGGCGCCTCCTCGAAGGCGTCCAGGGCACTCCGGCCGTTTGCGGCCCGGGTCACGTGGAAGCCTGCTTTTCGCAGATAGGCACTAAGCACCCGTGCGATGGCTTCTTCATCCTCTACGATGAGTATCGATTTCATGAGCTTCAGTCTCCTAGTTAAAATTACGACAATTCTATCACATTGCAGGCCGGTGTGCTTTGACTTATTCCCGACATATTCCTTTGTTAGAATGGGAGCCAAGCCAATAGAGCAGAGATACGAATATGGAATGGAGGAGATCGTATGAAGAAGAGAACCATCGCTATAACCGCAGCCATTGTAATTATTGCAGGAGCCATCACCGCCTTCATCTTAGTGAATAACAGTCTTGGCAATAAGGTGGAGATTGAATCGGTAATTCCTGAGCAGGCCCAGGACAGCGGAGCCCAGAAGGAAGGAACGGCCAATGCGGCTGTGGCCGCTGCTGCTGTAACGCCGGAGCAGTTGAACGGAACCTGGAACATTACAGAGCCGTCCAAGGTCTACTTGTCCGTGACCACATCCAAAGAAACCGTGAACTTCGTAGACCCCTCGGTTAAGGGAACCTGGAAGGTGAATCTGGAGGATGCCTCCGCGATGACCGGGGAAGGGTCGGTCGACATGAGCGCGCTTGATTCGGGAACCGCCCAGCGGGACGAGCATGTCAAGGGAGCAGACTTCCTGTCTGTTACGGAGTTCCCGCAGTCCACCTTCGCAGTCAAATCCTTCTCGGAGCTTCCTAAGGAATGGACAGAAGGCACGGCGGTGCCGGTGAAGCTGCAGGGTACATTGACGGTTAAGGGCATCGAGAAAGAGGTTACCTTTGATGCACAAGCCTTATACAGCGGCGGACAGCTGAAGCTGTCAGGTACGACCATGGTTACCTTTGAAGATTTCGGCATGAGCAATCCGCATTCGATCGTGCTGGATACCGAGAATGACCTTGAGGTGCGTCTGGAGCTTACACTGAGCAAATAAGATACGCTGAGCAAAAAAGATTAGCTGAGCAAAAATAATACAAGACTCTCCCTGTTACCGTGGATTTGCGGCGGCGGGGGGAGTCTTTTTGTTTTTAGAAAATACCTGGCGAATTTGTTCTGACGGTGCAAATCCCCGCCTCCAGGTTAAGTATAAGAGATACATAATTAAGGATCAGGACGGGAGCTAGTGAACTTGGATAAAAGAGCCAAAACTATACTGCAAAAATCATTCTGGAGCGCGAACGGCTGGAAGGGGACGTCCGGGCCTTTTTCCGGTGAGGATTTCGACTATGCCAAGAGCAAGGGGGTCATGTTCGATCCCCTGACGATCACCCATGATGAGCTGGTGGAGAAACTGCGGGAGCTGCACAGCGGAATTGTGACTCGGGACAAGGTGGCGGCCGCCTTCCTGCACAGTCTATCTACCCGGAAGGTTCATCTGCGGAGCGCCTTGTCCAGTTGGGCCTTGACCTCGGAGCTGCCAGCGCATGCCTACGCCCAGCCTCCTGCTGAGCAGCCAAGGTATAGCAGCTGTGCAGCCTGTGATGCCGGGCATCTGATGTCTGATCAGCAGTACAACGCTGTAGATCTGAATGTGCTCAATTTCGAGCGGGTCAAATGGGGCGGCATCCGCCTCAATAAGCTGCTGTATTGCTGGCTGGATCTGGAGCTGTTCAGCCGGGAAGAGGAGGTGGAGGCTACTCCGCAGGATCTTCGTATTTTGCAAGACATGGCCGAGGCCGTTAAGCTATGCGGCAGCAAGGACGGGGCACGGAAGCTGGAGAAGCACTGGAAGAATATTTTCCCTTCTAATCAATATGAGCGGGATGTGGTGATGGAGATCTGGGGATATGCTGGTATTCTGGTTCCGCAGGAGGAGCCGCGTCAGGGCCGGGGCGGAGGCAATGACTTCAATGCTGTAGCCAACTGGCGCGGTGAGGACGGTTATTCGGAGGAACGCCTGAATTTGTTGTTCGGGCTGTAATACACACTTGTATGGAGCTGGAGGGTTCTGGCGGGAGGCGGACATGTACACACCAGGGAGATTTTGATAGAATCAGAGGGACCTGAGCTTCATTAAGAGGAGGATATTACTATGGCAGAAGATAACGCTTACACGATAAAATGGGGCATTCTCAGCACAGGCTGGATCGCCCATCAGTTCGCAACGGATCTGGCCCACGCCAGCAATGGGGTGGCCTATGCAGTCGGCTCGCGCTCACAGGAGAGCGCGGATAAGTTCGCCGCGGATCACGGCATTCCTGTGGCATATGCCACCTACGAAGATCTGGTGAACGACCCGGAAGTGGACGCGGTCTATATTGGCACACCGCACCCGTTCCACCGGGAGAACGCGCTGCTGGCGCTGCGTGCAGGTAAAGCTGTGCTGTGCGAGAAGCCTTTTACCGTTAATAGTGCTGAACTGGAGGAAGTCGTGGCCTATGCCCGGGAGCATAAGCTGTTCCTGATGGAAGCGATGTGGAGCCGATATATCCCGGCGCATGTGAAGGTGCGGGAGTGGCTCGCAGCCGGGAGAATTGGTGAAGTGCGGCTAGTAAAAGCGGACCTGGGCTTCCGCGCTGACTGGAACCCGGAAGGACGTCTGCTGAATCCGGCCCTTGGCGGTGGAGCGCTGCTGGATGTCGGCATCTATCCGGTCTCCTTCGCCTCAATGGTCCTTGGACCCCATCCTGAGAAGGTCAGCAGTACCGTTCATATCGGAGAGACTGGTGTGGACGAGCACTTCTCACTGCTGTTGTCCTACGGCGATGGCGTGTCCGCTTCCCTGAACGGGGGCGTGCGCCTGAATATGCATGAGGAAGCCTATGTCTACGGAACGGAAGGGCATATCGTGGTCAAAGGAACTCTTGTGAATCCGAAGTCTGCTGAGCTGTACGTGAACGGCGAATTAGCAGAGATTTTCGAAGATGACCGCGCTTCGGTCGGCTATGCCTTCGAGGCGGAAGAGGTGGGCCGCTGCCTTCAGGCTGGGCTTACGGAAAGTCCGGTAATGACCCTGGATGAATCCTTAGCCATAATGAAGCTGCTCGATACTGTTCGGGCACAGTGGGGGCTGAAATACCCTGGGGAATGAGTGTAGGGATGAAGCTTCCGGGAAGGGGGATACACAAGTGACATTGATGATTGACCGTTATCAGGGCTGTCTACAGGGGCTGGCCGCCGGAGATGCGCTGGGCACGACTGTAGAATTTCAGGCGCCCGGCACCTTCAAGCCAATGACGGATATTGTCGGCGGTGGGGTATTCGCTCTGCAGCCGGGTCAATGGACGGATGATACCTCCATGGCTCTCTGCCTTGCGGAGAGCTTGCTGGCGGTGCAGGCCTTCGATCCGGCAGATCAGATGCAGCGGTATGTGAAGTGGTACCGCGAAGGCGCACTCAGCAGCACTGGCAGATGCTTCGATATCGGGAATGCAACGCGCGAAGCGCTGCACCGGTATGAAGCAAGCGGGGAGGCGTACAGCGGTTCAGAGGACCCGTTCTCTGCCGGGAACGGCTCAATTATGCGTCTGGCTCCTGTAGTAATGTACTACGCGGAGCAGCCCGCTGAGACGATCCGCTATGCAGCAATGAGTTCAAGAACCACACACGGGGCCGCCGAGTGTCTTGCTGCCTGCCGCCTGCTCGCGGCGTATATCCTTGCGGGGCTGCATGGCTGGAGTAAGCGGGAGATGTTGGCTCCAGAGGCTTTTGGCGAATGGCTGGATGAAGATACGCTGACCCCGCATATGCTGAACATCAAGCAAGGCTCCTATAAGGTGAAGGAGCCGCCGCAGATTCAAGGCTCGGGTTATGTCGTGGAGTCGCTGGAAGCGGCGCTGTGGGCGTTCCATAAGTCGGCCAGCTTCGCGGAAGGTGCGCTGCTCGCTGTGAATCTCGGCAATGACGCCGATACCACCGGGGCCATCTACGGCCAGATCGCCGGAGCCTACTATGGCCTCAGCGGCATTCCGGCCGATTGGAGCCGCAAGCTGGCAATGCGTGAGCTGATCAGCGACTATGCGGGGCGGCTGTTCACGGAGCGGGTGCAATAAGCGGGGGTAAGCTATGTTAGATAGGCTGTGTGTGTTTGTTGAGCGCCCAGCCTATTTGTTGTGCAAAGTATGAGGTTGCGTTCGAAGTGTATTTCCAGAGATAGGTGTATTGTGTACGGTTAAAAACCGTGAAAAGACAGGATTTCCTCTTCTAACTGTAGTCTGCGCTTGAATTGAAAGTCGCTGATTGTATTTCCTGCAATAGAAAACGCATTTTTGACTGTGAAATGAGATTCTGTTGTATTTCGTACAGCAGAATGTTGCGTAATGGGCGAAAAATGGCTTTTATTCAACATTCAAATGTACCGAATACAATAGAATCTATTTCGATGCCATTTTTACAGCATTCCATTGTACAAAATACAGTTACTACTGTTCCAGCGTCTATAGCATACATATGACTGCTGTGGGAATGAGGCGCTAGTTATCTTTTTCGGAACAAGGCCGTCCATAGTAACCCATAATACACTATGAGACCATCCAGACAGTAACCCTCCTAAATTATGTTATAATATTCCGGAAATATGTTCTGTGCGGTTGGTTGCAGGGAGCGGGAATTTTATGAGAGGGAGGGAAAAGTGTGCTATGGACGGCAAGCCTATCCAGTCTGCTGCTGAAGCCGGACAACCGGTAGCAGCATAGCGAATTACTTCAGGAAATCGCCAGTTATATTAGCATCCATATCCTGAATCACCCGCTGCTTGCGGAGGATTGCCGGCATATCAGCATCCTGCTGGATGGATCAACGGCCTTGGGGATTGTAGACGACAGCTCGGACATCGATCTGATCCTGGTCTGCCGGGATGAACACTATGAGCCGATTACGAGCCGGTTTGCACGGGCGGGGCTGATCCCGGAGAGAAGCAGCTTGTTTGTAGATGTACATCTGCCCAGCGGCAAAATCGGACACTACACCCTGCTCAAATTATCGGAGCTGGAGCAGGCGCTGGGGAAGGGGCAACTGGACTGGCTGTGGAATGCATCCGTCTCCTGTATCTATCATGATCCGCTGGACCTGAAGGCGTTGTTCGCGCAAGCGGTTCCGCTGCCCCCGGACCTTCTGATGAAGCTGCGGAAGAAGACATACATAGACCTTCGGAGTGCTGCCAAAAGCCTGGATAATCCCGTGCGCCGGGGAGAGGCTTTTCCGATTCTTTTTCAGGCGGTCGAGGTGTTCAAGCAGGCCTTACGCTGCGCCATCACGGTGGAGGGCTACCCCTATCCGTATGACAAGTGGCTTGTACAGGTAGCAGAGCAGCTTCCAGTAGGGAGCAGGGTGCTTGATTGCATGAAGGACTTCCGGCAATACCTATCAGAAGATCTGTCCTACGCGCCAATGTACCAGGAGGATAACAGCTTTGTGAAGATGGAGAAGCGGGTCCGCCAGGTGCTGCTGGAGGAATTCCGCCTGCGCGGCGTAGATGAGCCTTGGCTGGTGGAATGGTGGAAGTACTTCGAGGATTAAATGGAGTTAGATAAATGGGAGAGGTGAAAAGATGAAGGACAAGGTGTGTATTCTGGGAGTCCCCTTCTCCAAATTGACGCTGGAACAGACGACTTCGCTGCTGGACGAGCAGATCATGGACGGGCAGGGAGGGCTGTTTCATCTCATTACGGCGAATCCGGAGATTACCCTGGCGAGTCAAACGGACGAACAGCTGCGGGAGATCATCGACTCGGCAGATCTGATTGTCCCTGACGGGATCGGCATTGTGATGGCGGCGCGAAGACAAGGCAATCCTATTGCGGAGCGGGTGACCGGCTACGACCTGCTGCTGAGTTTACTTGCGAAAGGGAATGAGCGGGGCTGGAGTTTTTATTTTCTGGGAACAGATGAGCCTACTAGCAGACTGGCGATGGAGCAGATTAATCTGCGCTATCCGCAGGTGAAGATTGCCGGGAGGCATCACGGGTTCTTTGCACCTGACGAAGAGCCAGGGATTATCGCCAGTATTCAGCAGTCCAAGCCGGATGTGCTCATTCTTGCCATGGGTGCTCCGTACTCAGATAAATGGCTGTATAAGCACAAGGAAGAATTACAGGGGATTAAGCTTGTTTTTGGCGTGGGCGGAAGTCTGGATGTGATCTCCGGGAAAGTACGACCGGCACCGGCCATCTGGAAAAAAATGAATCTGGAGTGGGCGCACAGACTGTTGTTCTCACCCGTCGCCAAAGGCCAGAAGTCACGCTGGCGCAGACAATCTGCGCTGCCGAAGTTCGTCTACCGGACGATGATCCGTAAATGAAGTCTGCAAGCTTTAGAGAAAGGGGCTAAACCCATGTCCAAGAGCTTTGAAGTAACACTCCAAAAAGTAGTCGATCACTCTTACTTAATTGAAATTGGTGAGCATCTGTTTGCCTCATTGATCCGCGATTTGCAGCAGGGGCTGCTTACGGGGATTAGCAAATATGCGATCATTACAGACTCTACGGTGGAGCCGTTATATGGCCGTCCTTTACTAGAGCTGTTACGTCATGAGGGATTCCAAGTGGAATTGTTCTCCTTTCCGGCGGGCGAAAGCTCGAAGACCCGTGAGACCAAGGCAATACTGGAGGACCAATTGCTAAGCCATGCCTACGGCAGAGACTGCTGTATTATTGCGGTGGGGGGTGGAGCGGTGACGGATCTGGCGGGCTTTTTGGCAGGAACCTTTGGCCGGGGAGTACCTTCTCTGAATTATGCCACCACCTTGCTGGCAGCAGCAGATGCCTCTGTTGGCGGCAAAACAGGCGTGAACACCCCCGTTGCCACCAACCTGATCGGCGTCTTTCACCAGCCCCGTAAAGTATACATAGACTTAGCTGCCTGGCGCACACTTCCGTCCCGTGAGTTCAGAAGCGGTCTGGCCGAGACCATCAAGCACGCCTGTCTGAGCGATGAGCAGTTCTTTGCCTATCTGGAAGCGAACATGGACAGAATTGTTACGGAGGATGGGGAGCTGATCCTGGATGCCGGGGTGTGCGAGCATATTGCGCTGACGAATTGCCGGATCAAATATGAAGTGGTGGAGCAGGACGAGCATGAGCATAATCTGCGGCAGATTCTGAATCTGGGGCATACGGCAGGCCGGGCGCTTGAGGCGCTCAGCGGTTACCGCTTGCTGCATGGTGAAGCCGTTGCCGTGGGGCTGGTCATCCAGGCGAAGCTGGGTGTGAAGTTTGGTTATATGACGGAGGAAGAGGCTAACCGGGTAGTGGCTTTGCTGAAGAAGGCGGGTCTGCCAACAGAGCTTCCAGAGTACATTTCAAACCGGGCGTTAGTGGACAAGATGTACACGGACAAAAAAGTACGCAACGGCCGCATCCGCTTCGTCTTCCAGGAAGGCATCGGGAGGATGAAGCTTTTCGCTGACGGCTCTTATTCGGTTCCAGTTGAAGAATCGGAGGTCATGGAGCTGCTGGAGGAGATTCGTGGGAGCTGAAGCTGAAGCCGCATCCCTCCATTCTGGGTAATATAGAGAAAGAGAGCTTAGGAGGGACGAACATGGGTAACCCGCTGAAGGAATTCAAGAACAGCATCGATGGGCTGAAGCAGTCACTGGATGGAGTGAAGCAGTCAGTCGATGGACTGAAGGCTCCGGTCGAGGAGTTCAAAGCGAATATGCAGGAGACGGTGGAGTCGGCAAAGCTGCGGAGTGACGGGGTGAAGTCGGAGCTTGGGCGGATGAAGCAGTCGGTCAAGGATACTCAGGAGGTGCTTGGCGAGGTGAAGGAGACGCTGAGCGCATCGGCGGAGGTGCTGTACAAGAGGAGGCGATATCTAAGACTGTTCAGCCGCAAGAAGGGACGTCCGATGGCCGCCAAGGCCCTCCGTTTGTAATCTACACCCCACTTGTGCTGGGACATATTCCACGCGCCAAAAGAAAACGCAAGAGTCATGCGGCATCCGTACCGTGTGGCTCTTGCGTTTTTGGTATTCCGGTCCATGCGGACTGAAGGGCCGTTTCCGCACATCAAGGCGGCGTCAAGCTTAAGCTTCCCATCGAATCGGCTACAAACACAGGCACAGACTCCTCACCAAGCTCCGTTTCCACCGTTCCATAACCGTTCTCGAACTGGCCGTTGACTGTGGCTAATCCAGTGATTTGGTTTATCTCGCCCTGAAGCAGCAGATAGCGGCCGTTCGAACGGGCGACGGCTCTTCCGGCAGCGTCAATAGAGATATCGCAGGACAGCGTAACCTTCTCATAAGGAAACAGCTCAAGCTGTGTAGCATCTATAGGAGTGTATGTGAACTCCTGATAGAGTTCCGAGAATTCATAGGCCCCGTTTACCTGGCGGAAGATAGCAATCCTGCCCTCGACACCATTGGCCAGATCCGTGTTCATTACGCGGATGGAGCCATCCTCCGCCATCAGCTCATAGCTGCTGCCTGTGAAGCTGAACAGCAGGGAGATTCCTTCCGGCCTGATGGTATAACCTGTGAAGATGCTGCGTCCGTCAGCCTCACCGCCGTTAGCTACAACTACGGGAGCTTCGGAGTAAGCAGACAACGGCTCGTCAAAAGAAAGAGTGCTCAGCATCCCCGAACCCTGGATCACCTCCCCGGTCCGGGTGGAGACCGTGCCGTCCCCGCTCATCTCGGCGTAGACCAGCTTGCCGCCAGCGTCTATTCCGGCTACGGCTACCTTGGCACCGTGCTTGTCAGTAACGGAGGCTGTAAGGGAGTAGCTGCCCTGCACTTCGCCGCCCGGCAGCAGCCGGACAGGTTCGGCCGTATTCCAGGCCAGCGTTGCGGCAGCGGTCTCCTTGGAGGTATCCTGCACTGGAGCCAGCTCCGCATAGAGCCTGATGGCATCCGCATACTGGCCGCCGCGCACATGGCGCGTGCCCTCGCGGAGCAGCCGGGCAATGCTGTTATCGATCAGCTTCAGCACCTTGGAGGAGGTAATGCCGGCTGATGCCGCATAGCTGCGGTAGGCTACCGCATGTCCGGCGAAGGCTGTGATATTGCTGCCGTCCAGATCCTTGTTCAGGATGAGCGAAGCGCTCTCCTTAACCTGCTTGCTAAGCCAGGGCGCGGTATAACTATGATTCTTATAAGCTTCTTCCATAGAGAGGGCGCTCTCCAGCATAGGCCCGAAGCTTCCGGCTGCGGCCAGAGCCTTGAGCCTCGCGGTATCATGGGCCTTGAAGCTCGCAGCCAGCAGCTTATCCTTGGCGGCGGTTCCCCCGTAATAGTCTGCCGGAATCTGCAGCAGGCTCCATTTGAGACTGTCCGTACTGTCGCTGCCCGTACCCGAATCTGCGCTCTTAGACGAACCTGCGGCGAGTCCGGCCAGATACTCACCCTTGAACTGCCGGAACCCGGCCGTCATCTTGTCTGAGAGGCCTGAATCCGCCGAGAGCCGGCGATAATAGGCTTCATAGGGACCGCCCGGCGTCATATACTTGCTCTTCAGGCTGAGCAGGGAGGCATAGCTCTCCATCATCCCTGCGAAATCCTTCACAGTCAGCTGGTCCTCCAGCGTTAAGGACAGTCTGCTTAGGCTGCTGCGGATGCTCGTGATGGGGGCCAGCTCTGCCAGTCTTGCATTAATTTCTTCTTCTTTATAAGATATCGCGTGATTGGCCGCTGCTTGGCGGTACCGGTTCTCGGCAGCGATAAGCTCCCCGGCAGCATACAATTTTCCGGCTTCTTGTACATCCTGAAGCTTGTTCTTAATCCCCAGCGCCTTCTGTCCCAGCGGGAGCAGCATCAAAATACACAGAATAATCATAATATTCCGCAGGGTTACAGCCCGTATGATCGTCATATAATATAGCCCCTTTATTTCATAGATAAGGATTAGAGCGACAGTCCGCTTCTAACCTTATACTTCAGGGTCCCAGCGGTACTTAAGCTCACGGATCTCCTCCACCTTGGCATCCAGGCCGTTCCACGGCTCATAAGGGTTCGCGGCAATGAGTCTGGATAAGCGCAGGAAGCGGTCCTTGGGCAGCTCCTGCACATAGCGGCCGATCATGCCGGAGTAGAGCAGCGCGTATCGCTTCATGCGGACCGCAGCACTGGCAACGGCGGCCATAATGACCAGCCCCGTATCCATTTCGAGAATCTGCACCTCGTAATTCTTGACATAGCGCAGGGTGCGGTCTTTGATCAGCTCGGGGCGGACCTTGGCGATCTCACCGATATATTCAGCCAGCAGCGGCTCGAAGTCCTTCAGCAGCAGCTGCTCCAGCTCCAGCGTCATGTCCTTGCGCAGCTGGAAGCCGTGCAGCAGGGCGACACGCTGGCGGGAGATCCGGTCTCCGCGCAGCAGCACGGAGATCTCGCGCAGCTTCTCATAAGCGAGCACATCATTCTCGCGCAGTACCGTCACGGCTTCCTGGCGGTTCAGCTCCAGATCTTCCTTGATGCTGAAAATATTGCGGCCAAGCAGTTTATTCAGCGCATACAGATTTTCGTTCTGACGTACTTTCCGCTGCGTATAGTAGACCAGTCCGGCTAATATTAGGCCGCCTGCGCCGCACAGCACCATCTGCTGCAGATTCTGCCCGAAATAGATTCCAGCCAGGGTCAGCAGGAGAATAACGAGCAGCCGGGTCTGTACCCTGCGCCCGGCCTGAGACACTGCATACTTCTCTACCGGAGTCAGCGAGGCGCGGCCGCAGCGGGTGCAGCGTTCCTCGCCAAGAGCCGTGTAACGGTGACAGCGGCGGCAGATGCGCAGCTTCTCGAAGGAGTAACGGGGAGCCTTGAAGGGACGGAAGATCACCGGTTTCTTTTTACTCACGGGCCGTATCTCCTCCGTTCAATGCAGCCAGCAGGCGCTCGTCGATATCCTCACGGGTGAGCGGCTTCCGCTGGCGGGAAGCATATAGAATAATCTGAATCACAGCATAGAGAAACGTTATCCCGAGTATGGCGTATGTAATCATGGAACTCTTCCTTTCTGCTCTGGTTACGGTCTTTTAATCAAATATTCAGGAATGCGGCGTATACTTAGAATAGTCTATCCGGCTCAGGATGGCGATTGCCACTAGCGGAAGTGCCGGTCCAGCGGTCACTATGTTGAAGTTTACAAGGTTTAATTATATCATAATGGCATACTATTGACAGAATTTAGCTATGCGTTACGGATCTGCCATATCCGCCTAATTTCACACAAGAGGAGCCCAATTTATGCTTCGTAACGAACGTTATTTCAGCAAGGCCAAGAATAGACTGCAGCGCATATTGCCTGTATTGCTCATGATCTTATGCATCACTGTATCTCCATATGCTGCTTCGAGAGCCAGCGCGGCTTCGGCCGCACCCTCACATATCGATGCTGTGCTGCTGATCGATGTCAGTAACTCGATGAACAAGAGCGACAAGAACAAGATAGCCAATGAAGCGATGAAGATGTTCATAGATATGCTGTCCACCCAAGGCGATAAGGTAGGCATTGTGGCCTACACCGATAAGGTGCAGCGCGAGAAGGCGCTGCTCGGCATCAAATCCGCCGGTGACAAGGAGGATTTGAAGAATTTCATCGACGGGCTTAGCCGCGGACCCTACACGGACCTGGCGGTCGGGATGGAAGAGGCGGTGAAGGTGCTGGAGAACGGCAGCGATCCCGGCCATGAGCCGATGATCGTGATGCTGGCGGACGGCAACAATGACCTGAATGAAGCCAGCGGCCGGAAGCAATCTGATTCCGACAAGGAGCTGAAGGCGGCAGTAGAGGCTGCTAAGCAGAAGGGGTATCCCATATATACCATAGGGCTGAATGCGGACGGCAAGCTGAACAAGAATATTCTGGCCGGACTGTCCAGCGAGACAGGCGGCAAGGCGTTCACCACGAATTCTGCCGATGATCTGCCGCAGATTCTCAGCGAGATTTTTGCCAGCCACTTGAAGCTGAAGGTGGTGCCGGTGCCGTCCATTACGGCAAACGGCGATTATCAGGAAGTTACGGTCAATGTGCCCAACGGCAGCGTACTCGAAGCGAATATCTCCATCATGTCCTCTAAGCCGGTGACCGCAAAGCTCAGTAATCCTGCAGGGAAGGAAGTAGCAATTCCCTCCGATAAAGTGCTGTTATCCAAGTCGTCCAGCTATACGCTGATCAAGCTGCTGTCGCCGGAGGAGGGGGACTGGAAGCTCCAGGTCAAGGGAGTGCCGAAGGATAAGATCGATATCAATCTGGTATTCAACTACGATCTGGAGCTGAAGCTGGATGCCCTGCCCGCCAACTCTTACGGCAAAGGCGACACGGTGGATATCTCCTCGCATTTGTTCAGCAACGGGACAGAGGTAACGGAGAGCAGCCTGTACCAGGATATGAAGGCTGTGCTGCTGGCTACAGATAAGGACACCGGCCAGGTCCAGGAGATTCCGCTGGATAACTCGGGTGCCGAGTTCAAGGGTGCTTTTGAAATCAAGGATAATCATGAATACGAGCTGAAGGTCCGGGCCGAAGAGAGCAGCTTCTATCGGGAGAGCGATGTGCTGACCATCAATGCCAAGACGGGAACAGTGGCGACCACCCCGCCGTCAGCAGGCACTCCTGCGGGCGAAGAGCCTGCTGAGGAGAAGACCTCGAACACGCTGTACTATATCATCGGCGGGATTGTACTGCTGCTGGCTGCGGCTGCCGCATTCTGGGTGCTGCGCAGTAAGGCAAACCGGGGGTTCGTCGGACAACTGGTAGTGGAAGTGGTGGACGGCAACACCGGAGAGAAAACCTATCCGCAGTACAAGAAGCTCGCCGCCTTCCGCGGCAAATTCACCCTGCATCAGCTCCTGCAGCTTGCTCCTGAACTGAAGGAGAGCGAGAAGCTGATCTTCACCCCGGGAACCCATGACCGGCTCCTGCTGCGCGGGGGCGAAGGGATCTCGGTGGAACGCTCGGGGCGTGCTGCTGATACCTCGCGGGGCCTAGAGATGAAGAGCGGGGATCGGGTAACGGTCTCTCTGCAGACGGTAGACAAGACGATTCTATTGGAATATTTGATCTGATAAACAGGCTAAGTGTATGCTCCCGAAACGATTATGCGAAGTGATTCGGGATGCATAGGCTATCACAACTTTTGGGGGAGAACCTATGAAACCGGTAGTAAGAGAACATATTCAACAGCTGGATGTATCGCTTGGCGGAGGGATCGTCAGCGACAAGATTAGAGTGGATACCATCGACAATCCGATCCTCATTATTGGGCTTGGCGGCACGGGCATCGATGCCCTGCTGCGGCTCAAATACCAGATTAACCGCCGCTTCAAGCTGCCTGAAGATCCATTGTCCAAGAAGAAGCGCGATAAGCCCGACAACGTGGAATTCCTGGCGTTCGAGACCAATGAACAGGACCGCGGCAAAAAATACAAGGGCATCGGCCTCGACCCGCAGAATGAATTCGTGCTGCTGGCCAATGCCGAGATCGGCGGACTGCTGCAGAACCGCAGCATCCTGGATTCTTACATTACAGACTGGCTGTCGCCGGAGCTGAGCATCACAGACGGGATGAACGGTGCCGCCGGGGTGCGCCAGGCCGGACGCCTGCTGCTGTTCACGAAGATCAACCAGGTGGTTGCCGCCATCGACAAGAAGATCAAGACGCTGTCTGTCGGCACCAGCAAGAAGCTCATGGTCTTCCTGCTTACCGGTCTGTCCGGCGGAACCGGCAGCGGGGCGTTCCTGGATATTGCCTATATCGTGCGCGGCATTATTGAACGTGACTACGGCGCAGCCGGGATCGACCGTGTCAATACGCTGGGCTATCTGTTCACACCGGACGTCAATCTGTCGAACAAGAGCCTCAGCGAGCATACCCGCGAGTATATCCGTAAGAACGGGTATGCCGCGCTCAAAGAGCTGGACTACTGGATGAACGTCGACAGCCGGGGCGAACGCTTCCGCCAGAAATACGGCAATATTCTGAGCGTTAACTCGCCGCTGCCGCCGTTCAATCTCTGTCATCTGATCTCCGCAACCAATACGGAAGGCAAGCTGCTGGAGAATGCCTACGATTACTGCATGAACGTGACGGCTGAGAACATCACCAACTTCATGGCCAGTGAAGAGAAGGCCTCCGGCGAAGAGTTTGCTATCCATGACTATATCAGCAACATCCGCACGAATATTGCCCAGATGAACAAGACCTATCCTGCCAACTATGAATACAACATTATCGGAGCATCCTCGGCCGTGCTGCCGATTGAGGAAATGACAACCTACCTGGCCTACCGCCTCTTCGACAAAATGGACAAGATGTTCCATCACGCCCCGAATCAGGAGGATGTGGAGAAGATGGCGCGTAAGCTCGGCATTGATCTTGATACGATGATCAAGACGTTCGAGTCCCGTGTGCCGGAGCCGCTGCCGGGCTATCAGAACAGCGAGCGCCTCAGCCATGCGAATGTGGTCAAAAATCAGGTCGTCAGCATGGATACGGAGCTGGAGCAGAACTTCCTGGCCCGTGCGCGTGAGGAATATATCAAATCCAAGAAGCAGCTTCCGGGCGAGATTGCCGGACAGTTCGGCGAAGAGCTGGAACGCATCTTCCTTCATCCCGAGCAGGGGCCGTTCTATGTGTCACGGCTGCTCTACACTGAGAAGGGCTTCTGCATCCTGAAGCTGATCCAGTCTTATATTGAAGCGCTGCGCGAGAGTCTCTTGCGCCTGCCGCGTGATATTGAGACCGCACAGGAGAGTGCAGAGGATAAGCTGGGCGATGCGCGGAGCGCTTTTGTGTCCAAAGAGAAGAAGAAGAATGCCTATATTGAAGCCAAAATCAATGAATACTGGCTGCATGCCGATGTGGAGCGCACCGAGCAGATGATCCAGTTCTATGAAGATCTGTATGAGCTGCTGAATGAAGAGAACAGCCGGATCTACGGTGTGTTCACCGAGATTCTGACCGCGCTCAGCTCGATCTTCGAGAAGAACGGCGACATTCTGATTAACGGCGAAGAGCAGGCAGATCACAAGGGCAACAAAACCTACTACTGGAATATCGTCAATGTGCCGGATATTTCGGCAACCATCTCCAAGGTGATGGACCAGAAGGACGGCGACGATCTGATCCGTGACTTCACACGCGAGATGCTGAAGCATTCCGGACGCTGGGTCAAAGAGCAGGAGATTGATATCGTCCGTTCGATCTCTGAATTCCTCAGCGACAAGTTCGGGGATCTGATTACCCGCTCGATGGAGGATTTCCTGGTGATGAAATACGGGCACGAGGAGCCGCTGGATAAGTTCGTGGAGCGGATTATTGCCGGACGTCTGGATGAGGATGCGGTACCGATTTTCCACCTCAGCAACAGCTCTGGCAGTCTGCACTTCCCGTCCTGGGGCTTCGTCTCTGTGCCGGTGAAGGCGCCGGGGATTCTGAAGGGTGTGCGGAATTATCAGAACAATGCACTCGGCAAATCGCAGTTCACGATCAAGGAGAGTCAGGTGAAGAACCGGATTTTCTGGCTGAATACACGCAACGGGGTACCGCTGTTCGTATACACGCCGCTGCGGGTATTCGAGGAGAACTATGAACGGACCATCCTGGATAAAGAAGGTATCGGACGCCATCTGGTGATGACCGATAAGGACAACTGGACCTATCTGCCTTCACCGATTCCGGAGAAGTCATGGGGCGATACTTACGTGAATCCGCGCGTCCGTGATTATAATGCCAGAGTGCGTGCAGATTTCGGCCGGGCGCTGGAGTCCGGTGTCATTATAGAGAAGGGTGTGGATGAGAACACCAGCAGCCGCTTCTCGGTGATCTTCACGAAGCCGCTGGATCTGGGCAAGCTGCTGGGTGCTTATGATCTGCAGCTGGATGCGCCGCGTCCGAATCTGGGTGAAGTGCGCAAGGCTGCTGAAGAGCTCAAAGCGCTTCGCACAGGAGGTCTTGAACGCGAAGCCGTGAAGGATATCTTCGGCAGCATTAATCTGGAGCTGGCCCAGGAGAACCTGATCCGTTCCCCGCAGCTCATCGCCCGTGTCCGTGAGGAGCTGGCGAAATATGATGCGCTGGCAGCCAAGTCACAGGAGCTGGAGGCGCTGGTGCATCAGCATCTGGATGAAGACAAATGGCTGGACCAGTTCATTGAGGCGCTGTACACCGATACCATCGCCAAAAAAGGTGCGCTCTATGTCTATGACCGTGACGAGGACGAGGATGCCTGGGAGCCGTTCGCCAATCTGATGAAGGAACGCAGCTATGTGGAGTATGCCGTCTACCGCCATTTCCGTGAGTTGGATGAGAAAAGCCGCAGTCTCCTGCTCCGCAAGGCAGCGCGCCGGGCCGGAGAAATGACCGCAGCCGAAGATGTAACTCCGCTGCTGTATAAGCTGGAAGGGATGTATGTCTCGTTCCTGGAGGCACGTGACTCTCTGGAATATGAGCGGGTAGAGCATGCCAACGGAGATGAAATGTACGGCTTCTACAAGAGCCTGACCGGCAAGCTTGGCAGCATCCGCAGAAAGCTGAAGTAGGCCTATGATCAGAGATCAGGCCTTACAATATGCGGAGCAATACGCTGCCCAGGAGGAAGCACAGCATAATAAGGGGGATGGGCGCAGCAGTATCCATTACCCTGCGCTGTTCCTGTTCCTGGGCGATAAGGTGACCCCGGCCATCGGTCCGGTGCTGGAACGCTGCCAGCGCAAATGGGACAATGCAGGCGGCGTCATGGCACTGCATGCCGGTTCGCATAACGGCAGCGGCAGTACGCAGGAGAAGGAGGGGGTCAAGGGGCGGATCGGCAGCGGAAACAGCAGCGTCCATGAACGCGTGATGCACATGACCCTGCCGGATACGGCAGGGCGTGATCCGCGTACGGTCCGGCGTGAGCTGTACCGTGAATTTCATGAGGATAGCCAGTATTTGGCCGGAATGAACCGGACGTTGCGTCAGTTAAGCAACAGCATAGCGGATTACGGAAGGCTGTATTCTTCTTTTGACGTCATCCATCTATCTGTCATTACACGGGTCGATGACCCGCAGAATGTTCTGTTGCCGGAGATCGTGCTGCTGGCCCGCGCAATTCTCAGCCAGTCGTTCAAGTCGGTACAGATTGATCTGTACGCGCTGATTAACGAACGTGAGCAGGGGGATAACTTCGGCTATTCCAGCTCGGTCGGGCTGGCCTTTCTGCGTGAGCTGGACGGGATGCAGGCGGCAGAGTATGCCTTAAACGCTCCGCTGCTGGTGACGGAGGAGGGGCTGTCCATTCCCGTGACACATGGCCCTGCTCCGCTGTTCGACCTGGTCTATCTGCTCTCGGACAAGAACGAGCGCGGACTGATGTCGGTCCATGGCATGGACGACAATTACGAGATTATCGCCCACATCAGCCTGCTGAAGAACCGGGTCCGGCCTGCGGCCGATCAGGCCTCCGGGCACGGCGGCTACAATAATATGACGTTCAAAAGCGGCATCCGAGGCAGCACAGGCAGACAAGGCTACGCGTCTGCCGGCTTCTCGGCGGTGCGGCGGCCGAACCGCCAGATTGCGCTGGCGGTGCTGTACCATGCACTGCATTATCTGTCCGGGCGGCTGCGTACAGGCCATACCCGGAGTCTTAAGGAGCGGCAGGCGATGCTTGGCCTTGGAGCGGATACCCTGCGGGACCGCGCGGCGGAATTGCTGCCGGAGCAGTCCGCTCTCGCGGAGATGACCGGGCTGATGAGCCACGGACGCCCGTCCTATTCACAGCTGCGGATGCTCTCGCTGCGCGAGGCTGAGGAGCTGCTGTTCGGGGAAGGGGCGCAGGCTTACTTCCGCAGTAATTTTGCGGAGGTGTCTGCTCGCAGGGCTGCCGGGATTGATCCGGCCCGGGAGTGGGCCGGAGTGCTGGCTGCCGGGGAAGCGGGAGCCTCCCCGGTCACCTTCTACCAGCTGGCGGAATGGACCAGCGAGAAGACGGGTGAGGGCAGCGTGCTGCAGGCCTTGCGCCAGCATATGGGCGGATTGCGTTCCGCTCTGCTCTCCGCGCAGGAGGAGCTGGAGCGGCTCTATGCGGAGAGCGTGGAGCGCCAGCCGTTCCAGCGGGTGCCGCTGCTGGACAAACGGACGGTGCGCAATTTCATTCATTACCTGTTCGAGTCCGTCTACGGCAAGAAGTATGAGATTCTGCTGCTGGAGAGCGAGCTGGCCCTCTGTCTCCGCTATGACGCTGCACTGGAGCAGCTGCACGCAGACAGCAGAACGAAGGTTGCGGCGATGGACGCTTTGGAGGAGGAGCTGCACAGCGTGGCCCTCGTCAGCATCGGCCGCAGCAAAGATACGGTGGATCAGAACATCATGGAGTATTACCGCAGTGTGACGGATGAGGTGATGAAGGATATCGAGACCCGGCGCGGTGCGGGGATCTTCTTCAGCGAGCGGTTCATGGGGAGCTTGTCGGAGCTGCTGCACGGCGGCGGCCAGGCGGTGGCCGAGCGGCTGATCGAGCTGTGCCGCCGGGAGCTGCTTACAGCGGGACCGTTCACACTTCCGTTCGAGGAGGAGCTGCTGCGGCGCGCCAATGTTGCAGCAGCTTACGAGAACCGGGACATCGTCTCCAAGGAGGAGCTGTTCAAGCAGCTCTACCGCAGCCTGGAGGAGGAGGCGGCGATGAATGTCCGCCTGTTCGAGTATACGCAGGAGCACCGCCACGAGGAGAAGTACTTCTTCGGCGACAGCTCCTCCGAATTCCTGCGCTATGCCTTCAGTGCAGACGAGACCACCCGAATCTACCGGCTCGGCTTCGTGCATGAGCAGCGCCGCAGCGGCGTGGAGAAGCTGAACCTAATGGGCGGCTTCCACCTGGAAGACCTGCTCTACCACCGCAACGGTAAGGTCTATTACGAGACATATGCCGGCAACGGATACCAGCTCCACGGTCTGGAAGAGGAGCAGCTGCCGGAGATGAGATGAGTGGAGACTAGATGAGTGGAGTGCTGATGTGCGGAAATGAGATTAGATGAGTGCTGTGACTAACTATTATATTTGGTCAGGCTACCACAGCCGCAGGATTTATAGTTCTGGTGAAAGTGGGCCGGATGGCGGGAAAGAGAGGGATAAATCCCTTTAATGCTGGTGGAAATGGGCCGGATGGCGGGAAAGAGAGGGATAAATCCCTTTAATGCTGGTGGAAATGGGTCGGATGGCGGGAAAGAGAGGGATAAATCCCTTTAATGCTGGTGGAAATGGGCCGGATGGCGGGAAAGAGAGGGATAAATCCCTTTAATGTTGCAGAAAGTGGGCTGGATGGTGGAAAGAGAGGGATAAATCCCTCTAATGTTGCTGAAAGTGGGCTGGATGGTTGAATGAAGGGGATAAATCCCTCTGGTGCTGACGTGTGTAAGTAATAGTGATCTCGATTTCGCCGTACGCGCGCCAGATGAGCAAATGATGAGCACTAGTGCCCCTGATTTCAGCGAAAGTGTGCAAAACCACCAAATGAGGAGCATTAATGCACCTGATTTCACCGAGAGTGTGCTAAACCACCAAATGAGGAGCACTAGTGCCCCTGAATTTACCGAAAGTGCGCCGAACCACCAAATGAGGAGCACTAGTGCCCCTGATTTCAGCGAAAGTGCACCAAACCAGCAAATGAGGAGCATTA
The DNA here is from genome assembly GCF_042684125.1 of Paenibacillus rhizoplanae. NCBI lineage: Bacteria > Bacillati > Bacillota > Bacilli > Caryophanales > Paenibacillaceae > Paenibacillus > Paenibacillus rhizoplanae. Next base: position 95,429 of record NZ_JBHUKY010000068.1, read on the forward strand.
GTGCTCCTGAATTCTCCCGAAAGTGCGCCGAACCAGCAAATGAGGAGCACTAATGCCCCTGATTACAGGGGTGCGGCCGAAATCCCAGGGTTCACCATAATAATGCCCATGCTTCGGGTCCCGGACCTGGGTGCGGGCCTAACCAAACAGGCTTCGTAGGACAATTCTCATTCATTCCACTGGCGGATGTGCAATAGAATGGAATGTGAAAGTACGTGATGATCAAGCTTTTCCCGGAAAGGATGAAATGCAATGCAGCGAAAAATCAATCTGCTCCTGCTGCTGTTCAGTCTGCTCGGCGCGGGTGTAGCGTTTGTGCTCGGTGAGCTGCTGCTGGACCGCAGGCCGTATGATTTACCTCAGATGGTGCTGGTCGGCATTTATTTTGCCATCGTGGCCTTATGTGTTGGAATAGGCGCTTTGGTCGCAGAGACGATCTCGCCGAGGCTGAACGGACAGTCCTGGAAGCTGCGTTACCTGGGCACCTCGTGGAAAATGTTCCCGCTCATGGTCGTGCTGCTGCTTGGCGTGGGCACGCTGACCGAGTTCGTGTACGAGCTGAACTTCGGCGGCAGCAAGCCGGTTAAGAATGTCGTCATGGTGATCGATGATTCCGGCAGCATGTCGCAGAGCGACCCGTCAGACCGACGCTACGCGGCGGCCAAGAATCTGGTGCAGCAGCTCAAAAAAGACAACAAAGTCGCTGTAGTCACCTTCAGCAATGAAGCTTCCGTGATCCAGCCGCTGCTCCCGCTCTCCAAAGCGGCGAACCGTGAGAAGGTTATGGAGGTCATCAGCAGTCTGAAGACGACTGAAGGCGGAACGAATATCAGCGGCGCGCTGGCCGAAGCGATGAAGGTGATTCATGAAGACGGCGCGGACCGCGGGGCGATGGTTATTCTTTTATCCGACGGCGTCAGCCAGTTCAATACCTCTACGGAGCTGACAGACTATGTGGCGCGGGGAATAAAAGTGAATACGATCGGGCTGGCCCTGGATGATCCATCCGGCGCAAGTTTGCTCCAGAATATCGCCAGCGGTACCGGCGGACAGTATTATGATGTGGCCGATGCGAACCGGCTTGGCGATGTATTCCAGCAGATTTATGACCGTCTGGGAGACCGGACACTGCTGACCGAACGCAGCGACCAGACCGCGGACAGCCCATATTATGCTGTGGTGCGTGTGCTGGCCTTGATGCTGCTTGGTACGGCGCTGGGTCTGGGCCTTGGCATTGTGTTCGATAACCGCCATCTGGCCCGGAGCTTCAGTATCGGGGGCGCGGTATCGGGACTTATTGCGGGGCTGATTCTGGAATCCGGCCTGAATGGCGATACACTCTGGGACCCTATGACCCGGCTGCTGGCGCTGCTCGTTCTGGCGGCCATTCTCACCTTGTTCACGTATATCGTGCCTGTAGGGGAAGGGCGCTTGTCGCGCCGGGGAAGAGCTGCCGGAGCTGCTAATGCGCCGGCGGACAGTGTTCATTCACCCCGCCGTAACCGCGGCAGTAAAGGGTTCTAAAGCCAGATGCAGGGAAAGGGGCAGGTTGCCATGAAGTATGCCGAGGCAGACGCTGGAGCACCGGTGATTACCGAAGTTGTATCCAGAGTGGAGGACCGGTTCTGTACGCTGCGCTGGCGCTGGCCGGACGGTGTACAGGCGGTATATATTCATAAGGCCTCTGCGGAGGCACCGGACAGTCAGGAGCATCCGCCCCCGGGCATGAAGCTCTATACGCGTGAAGAGTACAAAGCGAATAACGGGTACCGGGACCGGCTGGACGAGATCGGGATGGTGGCTTATACCATTTACGTGCGGCTTAGCGGTAATGGGGAGACGCTGCTGGTCCGCCAGCAGGATGGCGGTAACCGGGCGCTCGTCAGCGCGGGCAAAGCGAGGATCTACTACGCGGTCCAGCACAAAAAAGGGTTGTTCAGCAAGCTGAAAACCGTGCAGATGACGATTACTGCCGAGGTGCCGGTGCCGAAGGAAGTGCTCTGCTACGTCAAAAAGCGGGATGCGCACCCATCCTCCAAGGAGGACGGCGCAAGGTTCCCGTTCGTCCAGGACTTCGCTCCCGGGCGCAACCAGCTCCCGCCGATTGAGGTCGGCAAGGACGACTTTATCCGTATTTTTTTCACCGATGGGCCTAAATACGGGACGTATTATGAGCTGGTTCCCGAGTGAGCGGGAGCAGCATACCGGGTGCTGACACAACCCTGAGGAGGATGAGAGATGTCTTTTTTTAGCCGTTTCATGAAGAAGAATCAGCCCGCAGCGAGGCCGCTGTATTACGATATTGTCTGCCCGTTCTGCTTCACGCGCTTTGAGCCGGAGCAAGTGGTGTTCCGGGCCATGCACAGCCGTGAGGATGATGAGAATTATGCGCTCGGTGAGGATGATCTGCTGAATAAATACCGGGAGCGCTTCGGCCTCGATACGGTGGATGATATGGAAGCGGTTCTGCAGCCGGCGGATATCCCGGAGGAGTACCATCATTATACGGACCATGTGCTGACCGGGCTCACCGACCGCTACGGGGTGATGACCCGCAGACGGCTCTGTCCGTCCTGCCATAACGAGCTGCCTGTAACGGCCGGCAAGGTGCCAAGCAATATTATCTCGATTATCGGGGCTTCCCAGGTCGGGAAGTCTGTCTATATGACCTCGCTGATCCATACGCTCCAGCATACAACGGCAGGGCATTTCGACGCAGCCTGTATGCCGCTGAATGCCGAGATCAGCCGCAAATTCCGCACCCTGTATGAGGAACCGCTGTTCGAGCGGGGGGATCTGCTGGCGTCTACCCAGAAGGAGAAGATGCAGGAGCCGTTTATTTTCCAGTTCGTGTTCAAGGATGAATCCAAGCCCCCGCTGACGCTGGTGTTCTTCGATGTAGCCGGTGAAGGCATGGTCGATCAGGATTATCTGGGCCTGCACGGCCAGCATATCAAGAACTCCGCAGGGATTCTGTTCATGGTCGATCCGCTGCAGATCCGTTCCGTCCGGGAGAAGATCCGCATTAATTTCGGTGACCGCCCAGGGGAGTGGGTATCGCAGTATGATGAGCCGCGTGATGTGGTGCTGACCATGTTCGGTGATTTCATCGCTTATCAGGAGAAGAGCAAGACTGAGATTCCGACCGCAGTCGTCTTGGCCAAAAGCGATATGCTCCACTCCCTCAAGGATGAGGATGGCGACTATATCAAGTCGAACAGCAATGTGTTCAACAACTATGTGCACCGCAAAACGCTGAACCTGGACGAGTTCCACAACATCGACGGTGAAATCCGGCGCTTCATTGAGAAGGTAGACCGTCCGTTCAAGGATACGATGGATGTTTATTTTGCCAATACGGGGTATTTCGCCGTGTCTGCGCTGGGCAGCAATCCGGTCAATCAGAAGGTGGAAGGCGTGGTCAGTCCGATCCGGGTCGATGAGCCGTTCATCTGGCTTCTGCACAAGCTGAATTATATTGAGGGGAGCGACGGGCCGTGAACAGATTGTCAGGGTCCATGATCACCCAGCAGATGTATACCCGCGAGCGCCGCGGTGTATACCGTTCGACAGAGGGCTTCGATACGGTGGCGAAATCGGAGAGTCTCGATAATAATTTTGTCAAAAAAATCCTGCACCCCTTCTGCCTCTACGATGCCCCGGCTGAGCTTACGGCACGCGGCGAGAAGGATGAGGAGCTGTATCCGGCTGCGCTGCATCTGTTCCATACGGAGAGCAACGAGACAGTGATCGGAGAGAGCCGTTATCTGGCGGCGGATTTCACGGGGCAGCGGAGCGCTTTTTTTGCCCATAATTTCGTGGTGCCGCCTATCCGCTCCGAAGAGATTGTCGAAGGGTATGGAAGCTGGCTGCACGCGGGGGTTGCCCGGAGCTATGAGGGGGAGCCTGGCGGAACCCTGCCTGAGCTGGAGTCGATTCCCGTGGCAACCCGTTCGCTGGACGAGCCGTCAGATCCGCGTACGGTGCTGTCCGGTCTAGGATTCACAGAAGTGCTGTTCAAAGCCCTGCTGCAGGCGGTGATGCTGTCCGTAGCCGGGAAGAAGAAAATCTATGTAGCGCTGGATGTGCCCATCAGTGAGTTGTCGCAGCATGCGGTCCGGCTGACGGAGGTCATCTTCGCTGCGCTGCCGTATGACTTCCGCCGCAGGCTGGGAGTGATCACGTATGCCAAGGAGCCGCAGAGCCGCAAATATATTCACCTGACCTTCGTGGAGAAGGGCTCTCTGCGTCCGGGCGACCGCAATATCGAGAAGGATTATATCTTCGATCTGGCAGGTGCAAGGTTTCTGAATACCGACTTCGGCGAGTCGCGGCAGATCTATGCCGATCTGGCCTGGAAGACGCTGGTGGAAAAGGGCGGAAGCCTCCGTGATTTCGCTAAGTTTGCCGACAGCCTGCTGCTCGGGGAGAGTGCGGACCGCAAGCTGTCGCTGGCGCTCTACAATGAGCTGGCGGTTTTTTATGAAATCGAGCAAGGCAACGAAGCCTTATATACAGACAACAAGAATGCTATACTCGGCGGCCTGCTGTCCTATCTGAAGCCGGAGGGGAAGCTGGACTCGCGGGTGCGGCTGAATGATATGTTCCTGGAGCGGTTCGACCGCGAATATGATCTGATCCGTAAGAAGGGGATTCCGTCAGTGGAGATCCTGGAACTGTTCAAGTCGTATTACGCGCTGCCGGGCCATAATTACCGGGTGAAGATCGTCGATTACTTCATCAACGGGATGCTGAACTGCCAGTCCGGTGGCCGGGAGGATGTGCTGGCGGCGGCTTACGGGATTATTGAGAGCAATGCGGAGCTTAGTGAGGCGTTTTTCAAAAAAGTGCTGTCGCAATCGCTCTTCCGCAGAGCGCTGTTCGAGCCGTATCTGGAATCCCGGCTGGCGGCCGCTGCCGGAACGGCAGATATCCTCCGCCTCGTGGGCCACTTCGGCCGGAGCCTTCCAGAGGTGCTTCAGCAGGCAGCGGTACGGGATACCTTCAAGGAATATCTGCTGGAGAAGCTGCAGCGGGAGTCCGATCCGGTATCGGCGGTAACATCTGTTCATGAAGCGGTTCAGCAGGCAGAGAAGCAGCGCCGCAGAGGCGGCGTATACCCGGAGGCCTTGTCCGTTATGGAGGAGCTGGGCACGGTTGCCGACCGCTTCCTGTTGAACCGGCTTTCGCTGGACGAGCTGACGATGGAGCAGCTGCTGGAGATCTCGTTCTTGCGTTACCGGGATACGGCAGACTGGCAGCCGCCGCTCGACGCGATTGCGAAGCGCAAAGCGAATGCGCTGCGCGCAGCCTACCGCTGGTTCGGGGAGGAGTCGCCGGACGAGGAGATTTTTGCCGGACTGACGCCGCGTGAGCTGGACGATGTGCAGCTGCTCGGTGCGCGGTGGCTGAAGGAAGCGAGGAGCCTTGAGCCGTTCGACCGGCTGCCGCTGGCCTTCTATCACAGCAGTGAACGTGAAGGCGGGCCGCTGGATTATGATGCGCTGCTGGATCTGGTTGCCCGCAAGGCGGGCAATGATAAGGAGGCGGTGTACCGGTTCCTGGACTGGTCGCAGCATAGCTGGCTGTTCGCAAGCTCTGGCAAGAAGCTGTGGCCGAATTACAAGCGGGCCGTGCTGAGATACTTCCTGAAGAGCGACCGCGAGGCATTCAAGAACCGTGAATTCCGCAAAACCCATCTCGACACAGCAACGCCTGCTATGCAGACTGTCTACAATGAAGCCCGCGCCCAGCTGGCTTCGCCGCTGGCGCGGTGGGTCAGCCGCAGCCGATTTCAAATCCTGATCTCAGGGAGCATCCTCGGGATCATTCTGATTGCGGCGGTTATCCTGCTGAGCCAGCTAGGGGGACGCGGCAAGGATACAGCTGCGCCGGTGGCCAGCCCCAGCCCGCTTCCGGCAGTGACCGGACAAGCCGCTGTAGCGGCCCCGGTCTCTGTCCGGCTTATCGGCGGGAATAGCAGCGGTGATGTAGGAACTGGCGGGAACGTGGATGGAGGGGCAGGAAGCGGAGAAGCGGGAAAGAATAACGGCGTTAAGCTATTGTTCAGCTTCACTGATGCGGCGGAATGCTCCGCCTTCAAGCCGGAGCGGATTGGCGTGGAGTCCGCCAGCGGCGTTACGGACTACGAGGTTAAGGCAACGGTTAACAGTTGCCAGGTTGCAGCAGGCGCCGGAGTAGACGGCGATGCGAAGGGCGAGACAGGCGCCGGAGTGGATGGCGATGCGAAGGGTGAGACAGGCGCCGGAGTGGACGGCGGTGCGAAGAGTGAGGCAGGCGCCGGAGTGGACGGCGCTGCAAAGGGTGAGGCAGGCGCCGGAGTAGACGGCGATGCGAAGGGTGAAACAGGCGCCGGAGTGGACGGCGATGCGAGCGGTGAAGTGGGCGCCGGAGCGGACGGTGGCGCGGACAGTGGAGCCACCGCCTCTCCAGCGGCGGCGGGGACTCCTCCGTCACGCGTATACGAGGTGACGGTGGAGCTTTCAGCCGGCGCGAAGCTGGCGGCAGGTGATATGATCACCGCTGGAAGATACTCGCTGCAGCTGGCGGCAGATCCGGGCAGCGCCCCGGAAGCTACAGCCACCGCCGCGCCTAGCACGGAGCCATCCGCTTCCGCAAGCCCGGAAGCGGACGCGGAATAACACAGCGGCCATAAGCAGGCCGCGTAAGCTTGTAACTAATGTGATCGGGTAACATTGCTTACAGAGATAGGTGTACTCTATACAACTAAAAACAGTGAAAAGGAAGGCATACCTCCCCTAAGTGTATTCCATACAACTAATTTTGCTCGAATGGGCGAAAAGCTGGGTACAGAAGCATTTTAGGTGTACGAAATACAGCTAAAAGTACATTTGGTGGTAAATCAGACGATTTAGTTGTACAGATTGCATTTAAGAATAACGTTTGGAGCTAGAATAGCACCTTAATCGGGGTACGGCAGAGCCTCAGCAAGCGAGGGGATTAAATTAATGCTGATTAGTTTAAACCTGATGAACGACTAGCTGCTCGATTGTACTTTGTACACTAGAATGAGGCATATTGAGCCTTATATGGTGTTCTGTTGTATTCGGTACATTAGATTTTGGGAATTTGGCCCGGCGGAGGGGTAGTTGCCACAATCGATTGTATGAAATGCAGCAGAATGCGTTATACGCCGCTTTTACACGAATTCTAATGTACATAATACAATCGCCTGCTGCCCTGTCTCCGCTAGTACCGCCAACGTCTTAATTAACAGCAGAAGAATGACTCCATAGTCCTGAATAGTACGATGTGCCGGGGGAGCGGGCATGTGCTGTTCAGGATTTTTGTGCAGAATGGGCTGAGCCTTGGGGGAGCTGGAATAGATATAGCTTGTCTATAGACATACAGGGGAATAGTCGATATGATGGTTTGAGAATATTATAATTTAATAAGCTTGAGGAAAAGGTGCAGTTTGCCTTAGAGACCGCGCGCTGTCGCTAGCAGATGCTGGCAGGGCTATGTCTAATAGAGGAATCTGCTTAAAAGGGAAGCCCGGTGCAAGTCCGGCGCGGTCCCGCCACTGTAAATACGGAGCAACTCCTGAGGAGCCACTGTCTGCTAAGCGGATGGGAAGGCGGGGGAAGCGGTGAAGTATGAGCCAGGAGACCTGCCTTTTTCGTTGTTGTTTCTATTCTTCGGGGGTAAGAATGTGGAAGCAGATGCTGATATTGGCGAGGGCTGTATATTGCTGCATTGTATGTAATGTGGGAGAGCAATCGACTCCTTCAGCCGCCCTGTATTGTATTCTTCCCCGGCCGCCCTGCACAGGGCGGTCTTTAGGTTGTCGCTCTATTTGCGGAGGAAGCAGGATTCATCCATTCTATTTCAGGAAAGAGGTTAGTTATGAAGAACCATTCTCTATCATCCAGGTTCACACGGCTGGGACTTGCTGTGGTTATGCTGTTCGCAATGCTGGGAGCAGCCGTAGCCCCGGCAGGACAAGCTGCTGCTGCACAGGCAGGCGGGACTTCCGCACCAGCGGTATCCGCTCTGCCCGCAAAAGAGGCAGCCAGCGTAACCGCTGCAGTCTATGCTACTGCGGAATTCATGCTGAAGAACGGAGTCCAGTCGGACTGGCAGGCAATTGGCCTTGCGCAAGCGGGCTATAAGGTTCCTGTCAGCTATCTGAAGGCGCTTGAAGGTAAGGTGAGTGAGGCTAAGGGTGTTTTTGCCAGAGCTACGGACTATGCCCGGATTACGCTTGCCGTTAAGGCACTGGGCGGCGACCCGGCGAATGTGGCAGGCTATAACCTGATCGAGAAGCTCTACAATCACGATGCAATTACCGGCCAGACGCTGAATAATCCAGTCTATGCCCTGCTGGCTCTGGATTCCGGCAGCTATACGATCCCGGCAAATGCAAAATGGACACAATCTAAGCTGCTGGCAGAGATTCTGGCAAAGCAGAACCCGGACGGCGGCTTCACCCTGACTACGGGTGCGAGTGATCCGGACATGACAGCGATGGTGCTGAACGCACTGGCTGGACACAAGCAGGAAGCAGCAGTGAATACTGCCGGTCAGCGGGCAGCAGCCTGGTTGTCTAAGGCACAGGACAAGAACGGCGGATATGGCGACAGTAGTGAGAGTGTAGCTCAGGCCATTATCGGTCTGTCTGCCTTCGGCATTAATCCGGCAGGAGCAGATTATACCAAAGGCCAGATTAATCTGGTCAGCAAGCTGATGAGCTTCAGCGCAGCTGATGGAGGATTCGTCCACACTGCGGGCGGCAGCTCCAATGCTCTCTCTACGGAGCAGGCACTGGAGGCTATGGTAGCGTACCAGCTGTTTGGTACAGGCGGTAAGCTCTTTGATTTTAGCGGCACACCAGTGAAGAATCCTCAGGTAAGTGTCTCGGTTACTGTTGAAGGTCCGAATGGAACCTTGGCTGAGGGCAGCGTGTACGCCGGCAATGTGCTTAAGGCACTGGAAAAGACAGCAGCAGCCAAGCGCCTGGCCCTGGTCAATGAAGCAGGCAATTATGTGACGGGGATCGGCGGCGTGATTGCGGGTACTTTTGGCGGATATGATGGCTGGATGTATGTGGTTGCACGCGGCGGAGCATGGATCTATCCAAGTGTAGGGATGGGCGACTTCGCGCTGGAGGAGAATGACCGCATCGTGGTCTATTATGGCGGGGACAACACGCAGGTGGTTGATGCCGTAACGGTGACTCCCGCACAGCCGCAGCCTGGACAAGATCTGAAGGTGCAGGTGAACCAGAAGAAATGGGTCTGGAATGAGGCGACCTTCACCTCCGATCCGGTAACCTCACCGGCAGCAGGCGTACAGGTAACTATCGGCGGAAAAACAGCAGTTACAGATGCTGCGGGCGTGGCTGTTGTGGCCGGCGGCTTGACAGCGAATAAATATACCCTGACGGTTACGGGATATCTGAAGGATAAGACCCCTGCCATCGTGCGTCATACGGTCCCGGTAACGGTGGCTTCTGCGGCGGCGGACCGTCCTGCTTTTGGCGATGTGAAGTCGATCTCGCCTTGGGCGCTGGAGTCGGTATACACGGCGTATGACCGCAAGCTGATGAACGGTGTGAGTGAGGGCAGCCTGCTGTTTGCACCGAAAAAGAATATTACCCGTGCTGAATTTGCAGCGCTGCTGCTTCGTTTAACCGGCAACGAGCCGTCTGCGGCGGCTTCCGCTGGGGCCTTCAGTGATGTTAAGGCCGGTACATGGTATTATGGAACAGTGAACCGGGCGAAGGAGCTAGGAATCATCAGCGGCGTGACGGCCACGACGTTCAAACCGGACGGACTGGTTACGCGCCAGGATATGGCTGTGATGATGGTTAGAGCTTTTAAGCTGGATGCGGCATCAGCTGGAGCAGGGGCTGGTAAGTTCAGCGACGAAGATAAGATCAGTGACTATGCATTGTCCGCTGTCCGTACGGTGACGGGACTTGGATATATGAGCGGCACCGGGGGCGCATTCGAGCCTTCCGCTGTGGTAACCCGTGAGATGGCTGCTGCTGTGGCGGTTAGATTGCCATAGTTCTTAGTTGGAGTTGGGAGCAGACAGTACTGCACGCTGGGGCCGACGATAAGTGGATAAATGACATCTAATTTGGCTGGATTTGCTGCAGAGCGGGAGCTAGTTGGATAAATGACACTTATTCAGGTCTGAAGCTGCAGAAGGATGAGGTATGGGCAGAATTAGATGCCTTAATTCCAACTAATTTCTGTACAGATGCGTAACCGGGAGAATTAAGTGTAGAAAATCCAACTAACGCACCCGTGCCGATGAGCCGTTGAGGCGTATAGGGTTGCCTAAGCGCTGGAGGCTCGTTAGATGGGCGGATTTGGTTGGAATTCGTTTGGATATGTGTTGAAAAGTAAGCATAAGGTGTATGAAGGAACGGGGAACAGGCTGACTGCCCCCGTTCTTTTCCCTTTTTGTGGAGGTGTGCAGGTAATGTTCAATCTATTTAAAATGGGCCGTGGAAGGCTGGCTCCGCTGCTTCTCCTGCTGATGGTATTGCTGCTCCCCGGCTGCTCCTCTGCGCAGCCGGATCAGGCAGGCGGCGGCCCGCAGCTGCCCGCCGGGACCCCGGCCGCGCAGACGCCGCGGCCTGGAGACGAAGCGGCTCCGCTGCCGGGAGTCGCTGAGGGCACTGCCGTACCATCCGCCCCTGCGGAAGGTACGGCAGCTCCAGCGCAGGCGGGCGCGAGCGAGCCCGCCAAGCCCCCGGCGTCGCCAAGCGCAGCCGCGACGCTGCCTTCGGCGGGCACAAGCGAGCCCGCCAAGTCCCCGGCGTCGCCAGGCGCAGCCGCGACGCTGCCATCGGCGGGCGCAAGCGAGCCCGCCAAGCCATCAACGGCGGCCACACCCAAGCCGCCGACCCCCAAGCCCGCTCCGGCGGCTACGGCCAAGCCGCCAGCCGCAACGCGCTCCCCGGCCGCTACACCCAAGCCGGACAACGTGGTCACCCTCTCCATTACCGGAGATGAGGAGCATGGCGTGATTCTGGCTGCCGCCCAGTATGAGCTCAAGAAGGGCGAGAGTGTGCTGGAACTGCTGAAGCGGATTACGCGGGGGCAGAAGATTCAGATGGAATATCAGGGCCGCGCAACATTTGCTTATGTGGAAGGTATAGATAATTTATACGAGGGTGATCACGGGTCAGAGAGCGGCTGGATGTACAAGGTGAATGGAGAATTTCCGTCCAAGGCTGCGGGCAGCTGGATCGTGGAGCCCGGGGATACCATCGAGTGGCTGTATACGCTTGATCTAGGCAAAGACCTGGGGGCCAAAGCGCCATGAGCAGCGGCTTCCGTTCCATGCATCCTGTAGTAGCCCTGCTGTATTATGCAGGGCTGCTGCTGTTCGCCCTGCTGGTTTTCCATCCGTTATTTCTGGCTACAGAGATAGCCGGACTGCTGGCGTTGCTGCTGTTGCAGGGCCAGGGGCGGCTTCTTGCGCGCAGCTTGCCTTTTATGCTGCTGATGGCAGCCTCAGTAGCCTTGCTGAACCCGCTGTTCTCACATCGAGGGGCGCATATTCTGTTCTACTGGCTGGATCAGCCTATTACACTGGAAGCTGTGCTGTATGGACTGATGATGATGACTATGCTGCTTACTATTTTTATCTGGTTTATATCCTACAATTACACGGTGACTACAGATAAATTCATGTATCTGTTCGCGGCGGCTGCGCCGAGAACGGCGCTGCTGACGCTGATGGCCATCCGGTTCGTGCCGTTGTTCCAGCGGCGGCTGCGCCAGATTACCATGATCCAGCGTCTGCGCGGGGTAGATACCGGTACGGGAAGCCTTAAGAAAAGAATGATAGACGGAATGACGCTGCTCAAAGTGCTGCTGACCTGGTCGCTGGAGGAAGCCCTCCAGACTGGAGACTCCATGACAGCCCGCGGCTACGGCAGCACCAAACGCAGCACTTACACGATATACAAGGCCGATTCGCAGGATAAGCTGGTGATGCTGCTGTTAACCGTTAGCGGTGTGGTTACGCTGCTGTTCTGGGTGCAGGGCTACGGCAAGCTGGAGATCTATCCCCGGATGAGACCGGCGGACTTCGGCTGGCAGGAGGCCGTCATGTACGGCAGCTTCTGCCTGTTCGTGCTCATTCCTGCGGGGCTGGAAGGAAAGGAGAAATGGTTATGGAGATCCTCAAAGCACAGCAATTATCCTTCAGATACCCTGAAGAAGACAAAGACACACTCCATGAGCTATCGTTCGTCATAGGAGAGGGTGAATTTGTCGTGCTCTGCGGCCCGTCCGGCAGCGGAAAAACCACCCTGCTGCGCCATCTGAAGCGGGAGCTCGCCCCGGTAGGTTCAACCAGCGGAACTTTGACCTACAAAGGGCAGCCGCTGTCCGGGCTTCCGGCAGCGGTGGCCGCCGGGGAGATCGGGATGGTCTTCCAGAACCCGGATGCACAGATCGTGATGGATACGGTCTGGCATGAGCTGGCCTTCTCCATGGAGAACCTGGGGCTACCGCCTGCTGTCATGCGGACCCGGCTGGCGGAGATCTGCGGCTTGTTCGGGCTGGAGCCGTTGCTCTATCGTCCGGTACATGAGCTGTCAGGCGGACAAAAGCAGCTCATGAACCTGGCTTCAGTACTGCTGCTTCAGCCCAAGGTGCTGCTGCTGGATGAGCCAACCTCCCAGCTTGATCCTGTTGCTGCGCGGGAATTCATTATGGCGCTGCAGCGGCTTAACGAGGAAATGGCGGTCACTGTGATCATCAGCGAGCACAGGCTGGAGGAGGTGCTGCCGCTGGCAGATCGTGTGCTGATGCTGGAAGACGGCAAGCTGCTGGCAGATGCTGCTCCCCGCCTGTTCGCCCGGCAGACCGGCAGCGGGGCCTTGACCTCTGCTGCGCGTTACTTGCCAGCCGCCGCACGCCTCTATTTGTCTCTGTCCCCGGAAGCGGATTCGGCTGCGCCGGAGAATATTCCGCTGACCGTGCGTGAGGGCAGACGCTGGCTGCATTCCCTGATGGCAGGTACGGACGCTGCCGCAGGCGCTGAACTGGTTAATAACTTGAATAGTCCGGAAGCACCAGCTCCCCTAACTTCCCGCATACTATCTGCTCCAGGGGCGTCTGTACCTCCAATCCCCGCCGCATCGTCACTGCTTACCTGCCGCGAAGTGACCTTCCGGTATGAGAAGGAGGGCAGGGAGGTCCTGAAGAAGCTCTCGCTGACGCTTAACCAAGGCGAGTTCCTGGCAGTCATGGGCGGGAACGGTGCGGGCAAGTCCACCCTGCTGCATGTGCTGAACGGGCTGATGAAGCCGCAGCGCGGCAAGATAGAGCTGACCAAGGGCAAGACAACAGGTCTGCTGGCGCAGAATCCGCTGCTCTATTTCAGCTATGATACGGTGGCCGAGGAGCTGGAGCACATGGGCAGCTACGCCGGGTTATCTCCTGAGGCAACAGCAAGCCGGATTGAGGCTTTGCTCGAAGTGTTCCAGCTCCGGGAGGTGCTGCAGAGTCATCCGCATGACCTCAGCGGCGGGCAGCAGCAGCAGACCGCTCTGGCCATGATGCTGCTGATGAATCCGGATGTTCTGCTGCTGGATGAGCCGACCAAGGGGCTTGATCCGGCAGCCAAAGACAGGCTGGCCGCCTTGCTTCAGCAATTACGCGGGCAAGGGATCAGTATTCTTATCGTAACGCATGATGTAGAGTTCGCAGCGAAGCATGCTACGCGCTGTGCGCTCTTGTTTGACGGGGGAATTACGGCAGAGGGCACACCCGCTGAGTTCTTCAGCAGCAATTACTTCTATACCACGGCAGTCAACCGGATGGTGCGGGACTGGCTGCCGCAGGCATTGACCATAGAGGATGTGATTCACACATGGCCCGTTTCCGCATACCGCTGCTAGTTGCCCTGGGACTCTTCACCGCCGGGCTTGCGCTTACCGCAGCATTCACTGACCGGCATTATGTGCTGCTTAGCGTGGTGCTGCTGCTGGCCGCTCTCCTGCCGCTGTTTATCCGTTTGGAGCGCCGCCCGCGCAAGTCCCGTGAACTGGTACTGCTGGCTGTGTTGTCCGCTATTGCTGCGGTCAGCCGGATTCCTTTTGCCGCGTTGCCGGGGGTCAAGCCTGTGTCAGCCGTTGTCATCCTCTCGGCTTATGTCTTCGGGGCAGAGGCGGGGTTCGTCATCGGAGCAGTCGCTGCGCTGGTCTCCAATATTTACTTCGGGCAAGGGCCGTGGACGCCATGGCAGATGTTCGCCTGGGGCATGACCGGACTTACAGCCGGGTGGCTGCGGAAGAGTTGGCTATTGCGCCGGCGCGCCGGGTTGCTGGTTTTTGGCTTCATCTGGGGGTTCCTGTTCGGCTGGATTATGAATATCTGGGTCCTGCTCAGTCTGCCGGATGCCTTTAGCTGGCGGCTGGTTGCCGTTACGTTTGCTGCAAGCTTTTATTTCGATCTGGCCCATGCCTTGTCGAATGTATTCTTCTTAGCGGTGCTGGCCGGAGGCTGGACCAAGGTGCTGCAGAGATTCCGCAAGAAATATGGCTTGCTTCAAGAGTGAATGGAATTATAATTAATAGATATCGCTCTGCCAAAACGATAATTTTCTTCTTTTTTCGACAAATTTCTTAGCAGGGCCATCAACAATTCGATGTTATTCTCCGATAATTAAGGTTACAGCTAGATTCGATAAGGCGGGATAACGGGAAATGAGACATCTGAAGATTAAGCATAAAATGATTGTACTGATCGCAGCGGTTATTCTTCTGCTGATCGGGATTGGAACAACAGGTATTCTGACTACAACCAGAATGGCTGACAGGTCTGAAGAGACGTACAAGCAGAACCTGCAGCCTATTTATTTCGTAACGGAGATCCGCGGGAATAACCGGGCGATTGAGTCTTTTCTGCTGGAGGATCTGATCACCACGGATGACGCGAAGAAGCAGGAGCTGAAGGCGAGAATTCAGGAGAACATCCAGACGAACAATGAGCTGATGGCTGAACTGAGGAAGATTGATTTCAACAATGAGAAGATTGCTGCTTATGTGAATGAATATACCCTGCTGCTGCCGGATTACCGCTCACAGCGTGATAATATTATCCATCTGGCCGATAACGGCCTTAACGATGAAGGATATCAGGTGTTCACGGGCAAGACCTTTAACGAGCTGCGCGACAAAATGGTCCGGCTGCTTGAAGAGACAGCGACGTTATTCATTCAGGATGCGTCTGCCCATAATACACGGACGGCTGACAGTGCCAAGAGCTCTGTTACGCTTAGCAGCATTCTGATTGCGCTGGCTTTGCTGCTCAGTATTGTCCTGAGTGTGATCATCACACGGTTGATTACGAGACCGCTGAAGGAGTTGCAGGGGCTGATGAAGCGGGCGGAAGAAGGGGATCTGACGGCCTCTGCCGCTTACCGGTCCAAGGATGAGATCGGCCAGATCAATACATCGTTCAATACCATGCTGGACGGGTTGAAAAATATGATGCGCGGCGTTTCGGAGAGCGCCGAGATTCTCTCGGCCTCCTCCCAGCAGATGAGCGCCAGTGCCGACCAGACAGCGCACGCCTCACAGATGATCGCTGAGACCTCAGGCGAGATCGCAGCCGGATTCGATGTGCAGGCGGAGAGCATTACCCTTACTACGCAGTCTGTGCGGACGATGTCCTACGAGATTGCCGAAGCCCGGCATAGCGGAAAAGAAATGACCCGCTTGATGGAGCAGGCCGCCTCCTCCACGGAACGCGGTGTGGACGCAGTGGAGCAGATTCTGACCCAGATGCGGGAGATTGATTCCAGTGTCTCGGCGAGCCGGCAGATTGTCGGCAACCTGGGCAGCCTGTCCGAAGAGATTAATACGATTATTACAACCATTAATGAGATTGCAACCCAGACCAATCTGTTGTCCCTGAATGCTTCCATCGAGGCGGCACGGGCGGGTGAGCATGGCCGTGGCTTCGCAGTAGTTGCCGGTGAGATCCGGAAGCTGGCGGAGGCTACCGGAACAAGCTCGCTGCAGATTACGGAGATCATTAACCATATCCGTCAGCAGACCGCCAGTGCCGTTGAATCGATGGAGCAAGGCTCCGGGATTGTCTCTCATGGCGTAGCGCAGAGTGAAGTGGTGTCGGCAGCCTTTACGGCGATCCAGACCTCCATTCAGGCAGCCAGTGAGCAGACAGAGCAGATTACAGAGGTCATCGGCCATGTCGCGCAGGAATCGGAGGAAGCAGCCAAGTCCATGTCGACGGTGAATGAAATCTCGCGCAAAGGCGCCGCAGACGTTCAGGGTACCAGCGAAGCAAGTCTGGAGCAGCTGACCGCGATGGGAGAGATGTCCTCCTCTGCGCAGTATCTGGCTACCCTGGCCGAGGACCTGCAGAAGCATCTGGCAAGGTTCCGGCTGTAACACCCCAAGGAGGCGGTCTCTATAATGAACACTCGAACATGGAAGCTGGCGGTAGTTCCAGCTTTGTTAATGACACTTGCAGCTTGTAGCTCGAATCAGGCTAGTACACCGGCGGTTAGCCCCAGCCCACAGCCAACAGCGGCTCCTGTAGAAGCGTCTGCTCAGCCGACGGAAGGGCCGAAGATTACACCTGCACCAACAGAAGCTGCCGGTGTAACGGTAGGGGAAAGTAAACAGTATGAGAAAATAGCAATTTCCGACTGGAAGGACGATCAAACCGTTGTCGTGTCCAAGCAGAACGATAAGCTGGGGCCGATCAGCTCGGGAGAGCTGAAGGGTTCCTATCCGCAGAGCCTGTATTTCTTACATCTGGACACCGGCGAATACGAATTGATTACAGAGAAGGCGAACATGATGCTGGGGGATGCCAAGCTGTCCGCCGATCAGTTGTTTCTGCTCTATAGTGAATTCTCCCTGGGTGATCCTGCCTACAATGTAATGGACCTGGGTTCCAAAAAGACCTTCACCATCAAGGGCGATACCATTGCCGGAGCGATGGGTGCCGATTGGGCGGATAAGGATACGGTAGTGGGTCCGGCATACAGCGGCGGTGCTTATACAGCGACTACTTCCATGAAGATTGCGCCGGTGGAGGGACTGGGCGGGGAAGGCCTGATTGTTGTAAGACAAATCAAGGATAAGATCTATTACACCAGTAATTCGAAGGACTCGCTGCAAATGCTGGACCTGAAAACTAAGGCGAAGGCTGACTTGGATATTCCAGGTACCACTAGCGTAATCCCTTCAACGGACGAAGAACAAATGCTGATCCTGCAGTATAAGGAGAATACCCAGGCGCTGCTGCTCAGCGGCACAGACGGTAAAAATCCGCGGACCCTGGTGGAAGGCGCCGAGCTTGGGGCTGTCTCCTGGTCCCCGGATCAGCGGCTGATAACCTATAGTGTAACTATTGAGGAGAAGGGTACAACGAATAATACCTTATATGTCTACGATCTGTCTTCTGACAAGTCCGTCCAGATTGCGGAGAGCAACGGGACGATGACCACCTCATGGAGCCCCTCGGGCAAGCAGCTCGCTTATACGGAGCGGGATGACAGCGGCAGCAGCAGCAGTATAGTTCAGTTAAAGTATTGATCAAAAAAAGCGGTCCGTACCGGTAAATCTACCGGATACGGACCGCTTTTTTTATAGATTACTAGAAGGAGCATAACGCCCCTCTGCTTCTTACGTTCTAAGCATACCAGCCCCATACGAAGATGAACAGGGTGCCGAAGATGGTGACCAGAGCCACGAACATGGCGTATGCGATGTTGATATACAGTTCTTTTTTGGAATCGGCCGATTCTCCGATGTGCATGAACACAAACAGCTGCAAGGAAGCCTGGATCAGCGCTGTGATTAGCAGCACCACCATATTGGCAGTGGAGGACAGGTCTCCGTAAATAACAATCAGTGCAGCGGCAGAGAGGACCAGAGAGGCTACATAACCCATCACATGCTTCATTGGGAATAGTTGCTTCATCATGTCACATCAGTCCTTTCAGGTAGACGAAGCTGAAGATAAAGATCCAGACCACGTCTAAGAAGTGCCAGAACAAGGAGAAGATGAACGTTTTGTTGGCGGTAGCGGGAGTAATGCCGCGCTTCCACAGCTGAATCATAATGCCAATTCCCCACAGCAGACCGAAGCTGACGTGAAGACCATGCGTTCCCAGTAGTATGAACAGACTGGAGAGGAAGCCGCTGGTCTGCAGGGTAGCTCCTTCATGCACGTAAGTGAAGAACTCGTCGATTTCGATACCGACAAAAGCCAGACCCATCACCAGCGTAATCGCCATGAAGACCATCATGGCTTTCTTGTAGCCATGCCGCATGGCATGGACAGCCAGACCGATGGTGAAGGAACTCGACAGCAGGAGGAAGGTCTCCATCAGCACAGGGCCGATCTCGAACAGCTCGCTGCCGCTCGGTCCGCTGGCGAAGCGGTTAACCATTACGAAATATACAGTGAACAGCGTTGCGAAGAGAGGAATCTCGGCTCCGAGAAAGACCCAGAAGCCGAAGATCTTGTTACTGTTCTCTTCTGTTGAATATTCGAGCGGCTTGGACGCATCTATTTTCATACAGTCTCACCCCGCATCAATTTCTTTTCTGTAGCGATAACCTCTTCTACAGGAATGTAGTAGCCCTGGTCCTTATCGAAGGACATGAAGGCCAGCACGACCAGGATTCCAATCCCGGCGACAATTGCCGGAATCCACATGCTGAATACCAGGAAGAAGCCAAGGAAGAAGAAGACTACACCCAATATGAACGGCTTGCCGGTATTGCTTGGCATATGAATCTTGGTGTATTTGGTGTCTGTATACAGCGGAATATTCTCCTGCTTCGCAGACCATAGAGCATCACGCGTCTCAACCTTAGGCACAATCGCAAAGTTGTAGAGCGGGATCGGGCTGTGCGTAGCCCATTCGAGCGTCCGGCCATCCCAAGGATCGTTGGTTGTATCTCTTGGCATGTAGCGGGTACTCCAGTAAATATTGTAGACCAGGATCACGAAGCCGATGGCGAGACCGACAGCCCCGACGAAGCTCAGCATATTGAGCGGACCGAAGCCTGATTCCTTAGAGTAAGTATACAGACGGCGTGTCATTCCCATCAGTCCCAGGAAGAACATAGGGAAGAAGGTTACGTTAAAGGAAATGATGATCCACCAGAAGGCATGCTTGCCCAGCCGTTCATTCAGGCGGAAGCCGAACACTTTAGGGAACCAATAGTGGAACCCGGCGATGACCGCGAACACGGCACCCGGAATCAGCACGTAGTGGAAATGCGCAACCAGGAACATCGTGTTGTGATACTGGTAATCGGCGCTGGCCATCGCCAGCATGACACCCGTTACTCCGCCGATCGTAAAGATCGGGATAAAGGCTAGAGTATATAGCATCGGGGTCGTGAAGGTAATCCTGCCCTTTCGCAGGGTGAATAGCCAGTTGAATATTTTGACCCCGGTAGGTACCGCTATGGCCATCGTTGTGATTGAGAAGAAGCTGTTGACCATGGCACCTTGACCCATTGTATAGAAATGATGCGCCCATACAAGGAAGGACAGGAGCGAGATGATCAGCATACTGAATACCATGGAGGTATAGCCGTACAGATTCTTCTTCGAGAAGGTAGCGATAATCTCACTATAAATACCGAAGGCAGGCAGGATAACGATATAGACCTCCGGATGTCCCCAGACCCAGAACAGGTTGGCCCAGAGCATATCCATCCCGCCGCTATCCATCGTGAAGAACTGGGAGCCGAAGAGTCGGTCGAACATCATCATCGCCAGCGCTATGGTAAGAACCGGGAAGGCGAAGACAATAATAACGTTGGTGATGAGTACGGACCAGGTGAACATCGGCATCTTCATCAGCGTCATGCCTGGTGCGCGCATCTTTAGAATCGTTACGATAAAGTTAACTCCGGTGATCAGCGTACCGATACCGGATATCTGCAGAGCCAGAGAGTAGTAGTTGTTCCCTACGGTCGGGCTGAATTCAAGACTCGCCAGCGGGAAGTAGGCTGACCAGCCCGCATCCGGCGAGCCGCCGATGACGAAGGAAATGTTCAGCAGCATGGCGCCCATGAAGAAGAGCCAGAAGCTGACGGCGTTCAGCCGCGGGAAGGCAACATCCCGTGCGCCGATCTGCAGCGGAATGATCACGTTCATCAGACCGATGATGAACGGCATGGCCATGAAGAGAATCATGATCAGACCGTGGGTGGTGAAGACCTCATTGTAATGCTGCGCATCGAGGAATTTCATTTCCGGCGCAGCTGTCTGCAGACGCATCATCATCGCATCTACACCGCCGCGGAACAGCATCAGCAGCGCCGCGAGGATGTACATGATCCCGATTTTTTTGTGGTCAACCGTGGTCAGCCATTCACGCCACAGATAGCCCCATTTCTTGAAATAGGTAAGCCCTACGAGAATCCCGATGGTTGCCAGTGCAATACTTATCATGGCCCCGTATATCAAGGGTTCGCCGTGAACCTTAAATTTGTCCAAATCCATTAGGGTAGCTCCTTTCAGTGTGTTGCATTAGGCTCTTCAGAGAGCTAGTGTCCTTCATGTGTGCTTTCATCCACCGGGGAGCTGGGCAGCGGCTGATCGACTTCTGGATCAGGCTTGCTGTCGAATTCCGTTCCGCTGGACGGCTCGGGAGACGGATGGATTTCCTTGTTATCCTGATGCTCCTGATTGCCGTTGTCCATATCCATCTCTTTGCCACCACCGCTCATATGCTCGCCGTGGTCTCCAGGAGGCGGGCTGAACTCCAGATGAGTGGAGGAATACGTTTTGCGTCCGAGGTAATCCGTGGCCAGCAGGCCCTTGAATTCTTCCTCAGTCAGCTTAGGCGCAGTTTCCTTGACTTCCTTCACCCAGTCCTCGTAACCCTTGTTACTCAGGACAAGCGCTTCGAATTCCATGTGGGCAAAGCCTTTACCGCTGAAGTTCGCATTTTTCCCGATATAAGAGCCTTCGGTATCTGCGGACAGATGAAGCGTTGTCAGCATGTCGCTCATGGCGTACTTTTGACCGGCAAGCTGTGGAATCCAGAGACTGGTAATAGTGCCGAATGAGTACATTCTGAATTCTACCGCACGATGCACCGGCATATTCACGTAGTTAACCGTCTCGATCCCTTCCTCAGGGTAGCTGAAATGCCATTTCCAGTTGGAAGAGGAAGCATAGATGACCAGCGGAGTCTGATCTTGATAGTCCGCAGCCACATTCTCCACTTCGTTAGTCGTCTTGACGGTAACAACGGACAAGAAGGCTACGATAATAATCGGGATGATAATCCAGATGGCCTCCAGTACCTTGTTGCCTTCCTCATGTTCAGGGATGTAGCCCTCATTACTCTTCTTCGCACGATATTTCACCAGTACAAAGATATACAGAATGTAGACAACAGCCAGAACCCCGAGCATAACAAGAATAGAGAGCAAGATGGTGTCAGATAACGTCCTTGCAGACGGCCCCTTCGGGTTCAGAACAGCGATTGAGCTGCATCCCGGCAGGAGAAGGATCAGGCTTAGAAACAAAGCGTATAACGGTCCCTTTTTTTTCATATAGAACTCCTTCCTTCAATACTACTTTTCATTCGCCGTTCATTAACGGGAGTACATTGATCTGTATCTATAGTAAGAACTACTTACCCATAATGCAAAATACATATTTTGTATAAAAGTATAAAAAAGACCTTAAAAATGGCGAACAAGTTAAATATGTGTGATCAAATTGTTACAGCTATCTAAGAGTATGATAAAGATCACTGTAGTGGCGCACTTTAGCTAATTTTAAGGTTGTTCAATTTTTGTTCAAAATTCCGATATTGTTATTAATATTGTCACAATTATTCTGCGCCAAAAACCGCTGATTTAACCGCCCAACGCCTGGTGTGACAGCATTCGACGATTATTGCGTTCTTTCTGAAAATACTAGCGCAACCTCATTTATCATTGCATAAGAGTGACAATTTCTTAGCTTGCGGTTACAATCTCTCAAATTACGTTAAATGTATATGTGATAAAGTGATAGACAAATATACATAGATTGGAGACTGCTGCTGTGCGTATCAAGAAAACTCTGCTTTTATTCATGTCTTTATTCCTAATTATGGGGCTTGTGCAGGTCCCGGCTAACGCCAAAGCTGCTAGCACTACACTTAAACTCGGAGTCAACGATAAATTAAGTGCGATTGAAGCTGTATCCGTAAAAGGCACCTATTATGTACCGCTGCGTAAGCTTGCGGATGAGCTGAAATGGACCCTTACCGGGCTGACGGACGGTATTCACGTAGCTGGCGGAACTGGTTCGCTTACCCTGCTGAGCAAGGACGGGGGTGCGGTGCTCAAAGACGGCACGACCGTGCCTATGAGCACTTTTGTGCAGGACGGCAAGCTCATGGCTCCACTGAAGGTCAGCGCATACCTTGGGTATAGCATTTCCTATGCGGGAGATAAATATTTACTTCGTGTGAAGGACGGCTCGGCGTTGCTTACCGATGCAGCCTATACCGATAAATATGCTGCCGAGCTGAAGCCGAAGGCTCCAGTGGTTCCAGTGACTCCTGTCACTCCGGCTGAGCCGGGCAAACCGGGCCGGACCGTCTACCTGACCTTCGACGATGGCCCGTCGGCAACAACTGGCGAGCTGCTGGATATCCTGCACAAATATGACGTACAGGCGACCTTCTTCATGCTGGGGAACAACATGAATGAGCATCCCGCCCAGGTGAAGCGGATTGCGAAGGAAGGGTATGGCTTGGCGCTGCATGGCGTGACCCACCGCAAGGAGAAGTTCTATGCCTCTCCTGCAGCGGCGCTAGCCGAGATGTCAGGGGCCAATGCGACACTGAAGAAGCTGACGGGAGTCAGCACCACTCTGATCCGTACGCCCTACGGAAGTAAGCCTTATTTCACCAAGTCCTTCCGCGATAAAGTCCTGACGCAGGGATATCATCTCTGGGACTGGAACGTGGATTCCTATGACTGGAAATACAAACAGAACAGCGACAGAATCTATAACACCGTAATGGATCAGGTGAATAAGCTGAAGGCGTCCAAGACCAACCCGGTAATTCTGATGCATGACCAGAAGGCTACACTCAAGGTGCTGCCGCGTATTCTGGAGAAGCTGAAGAAGGAAGGCTATACCTTCAAGCTCATTACGAAGGATATGGAGCCGCTCAACTTCTGGAAGGATAAACGCTGATCCGTAAGGGTCAATAGAGAAGAGCAAGCTGCGGGGTACTCTGCGGGCTTGCTCTTTTTTTGGCGAAAATGTAAAGAGAAAACGCTGCTGTTACTTGTACAGATATTGCACCAGCATATGAACCAGCTCTGATTTCAGCCGGTCCACAGCGATCCGCTGCGGCGAGAAGGAGATGAAGTCCACAATCGCGCTCACAGACTCGAACACAATGATCGACGCTGCCTCCGTATCCGCGGTCTTCAGTTCATCCTGCCCCATCTGAAGATAGGTCAGCGTCTTGAGCCGGCCTGTCTCGTACTGGGCATCCATCAACTGCTTGATGGCCTCATCGCTGTGATACATAATGCTCAGATCCTTGTGATACCCAATAAAAGCCTTATGCGCGAGCAGAAGCGTATCTATCAGATGAAGGATCAGGTCCGTACGTTCGATCGTATTGAAATTAATCTCAGACATTGAATCCTCGATTCTGGCAAGCAGCTCATCCCCGTACATGTGGAGCACCTCTATGAATACGGCCCTTTTATCCACAAAATAGGAGTAGAAGCTCCCGGTCGAGACCCCGGCGGCGGCGGCAATCTCCTTCGTGTTCGTCTGATAGAAGCCCTTGTCCGAGAACAGCTGCATCGCGGCCCGGATAATAGCTTCCTTCGTTCTAATACTGCGCTCCTGCTGCGGAGTTCTAATCTTGTCCTCTGTTTCACCCATATCGTAAGGTCCCCCTCATAGTACAGATTGTAGTGGAGCGGTTTTGAGCTGTCAATAAAAGTTGAACTATAGTTCATTTTTTCGATTGACAAATATGAACTATGGTTCATATAATTTGAATATGAACTCTATTTCATATTTCGGAGGATGATGAAGATGGGGATTGGAATGCGCAGAGCTTTATCTTTTACGGCGATTGTACTGGGCTTTTTCATGGCGCTGCTGGATACGACCATTATTAATATTGCCTTGCCGGAGATGACACGCCAGTTCGGCGGCAGTGTGTCACAGGTCTCCTGGGTGATGAACGGCTATAACCTGGCATTTGCAGTGTTCATCCTGACTGCTTCGCGCCTGGCCGATCAATTCGGACGGAAGAAGGTGTTTCTCATTGGAGTGGGGCTGTTCACCCTGAGTTCCCTGCTGGCCGGACTCTCCACTTCCCTTGGCATGCTGATTCTGTTCAGGGTCATTCAAGGCTTGGCGGGAGCGATTATTGTGCCGGTTACGATTCCGCTGAGCACCACTACCTTTCCCAAAGAAATGCACGGACTGATTATAGGCATATGGGGGGCCGTCTCGGGAGTGGCTGCGGCAAGCGGTCCGGCACTTGGGGGAATTCTGACACAGAAGCTGAGCTGGGAGTGGATTTTTTTTGTGAACGTACCGCTTGGGCTGCTGAGTATAGGGCTGACCGCTATGTTCATTCAGGAGTCACGGGATGATTCAGCAGGGCGGTCCATAGACTATGGCGGAATGCTGGGGATTACGGGAGGGATGTTCTGCATTACATATGCTCTGATTAAAGTACAGGATTACGGCTGGAGCTCGCGCCCGTTCCTGGGTCTGACGGCTGCGGGGCTGCTGTTTCTGGTGTTCTTTTTTCTTACGCAGTATAAGGGGAAAGAACCGATGCTGCCCCTGTCCCTGCTGAAAATCAGAGCCTTCAACAGTACCTCAGTATCGATGATCGTGCTGGGGGCGGCGCTGATGAATATTTCACTGCTGACCTCCTTTTATCTGACCCGGGTGATGGGGGTCTCGGAGCTGAAGGCAGGGCTTGTCCTCTCAACTATGGCCTTGGGCTCCATCGCCAGCTCAGCTGTATCCGGGCCGCTGTCTGCGAAATATGGCAGCAGTCTGTTCGCCGCAGCGGGAATGGTGATGATTGGCGCTGCCACCTATTCCATGAGCGGGCTTGAGGCTGATTCTACGCTGGGTGCGGTGATGCTCCGGCTTGCAGTGACTGGCTTCGGCGTGGGGCTCTCAATGGCTCCTGTGATGTCATCGGCGATCCGGGTTGTTCCTGAAGACAAGGTCGGCATCGCCTCGGGGGTGACGAATATGGCGAAGGCGCTGGGGAGTGTGCTCGGTGTGGCCATCATCGTCACTGTGCTTCAGCATAATACTACCCAGGAGCTGGGCGCGGCGAACTCCGCAGGCACAGAGGCGGGGGCTGTTGCAATAAGACAGCAGCAGGCGGCTGTGGATGCGTTCAGTCAGACCTATAAGTTCGCAGGCTACCTGCTGCTCCCGGGTATAGGCGCTGCCCTGTTCAGTGATGAACGCAGACAGCGGCGGAGCAGCAGTGTCCATGTTCAATAGAACAGTCCCACTAAGCAATCATAACCCCCATCTGTCCAACAGGCAGGCGGGGGTTATTGGCGTGACACGCTGAAACTCTATAAGACACACTAAAGAATAACAAAAAGCAAAAAGAAGCGGAGGGGAAATTTGGAACTGGAGGAGCGGTAGCGTCCGCCTTTGTATTTGGATTTCTACCGCGAAGAGCGGTTCAATCAAGAAATCGAAATACAACAGCGGCCGGAAGTCCAATCGTTCACCGCAGCGACGACCAGGCTTTGAATTCTAATCTTAAGTGCGTCTTATATAGACAAAGTAAAAGTTAATCATTGACATTAATCCTCAACTGTATTAATAATAGTAGTACAATTAATACAGTTTAACGGCCGGATCATAGATCCGAAGAAGGGAGGACTGTCATGTTCGAGTTGGATGTACGCAGCCGCAAGCCGATCTATGAGCAGCTGACCGACAAGGTGAAGGAGTTGATTATGCATGGTATTCTGCGGGCGGATGAACAGCTGCCTTCGGTGCGGGCGTTATCCTCGCAGCTTACCGTGAATCCCAATACGATCCAGAAGGCTTACAGAGAGCTGGAGCGCGAGGGGTATATCTATTCGCTGCAGGGCAAGGGCAACTTCGTAGCCGCGCTGCAGCAGGGGCAGAGTGAGAGCAAGCGGGCAGAGCTGAAGGAAGAACTGCTGCGGCTGATGGCCGAAGCAGTCTACCTTGGATTCACGGAGACAGAGATTAGTTCCCTGTACCGCCAGGCGCTGGATATGAGAAGAGAGGAGAGCAGCCATGATTGAGATACGCGGAGTGAGCAAGATTTTTCAGGAGGAAAAGGCTGTGACCGGCCTCTCGCTGACGGTACCCAAGGGGGCCATCTACGGATTACTGGGATCTAACGGGGCAGGCAAAACCACGCTCCTGAAGATGCTTGCGGGCATATATCGTCCAGATACAGGGAGTGTCAAGGTAGGCGGGCAGCCCGTCTATGAATCACCGGAGGTGAAGCGCAGTCTGTTCTTCATGCCGGATAGCCCATACTTCTTCCAGCAGGCTACGATGAAGAGTATGGCGGAGTTCTACCGCTCGATCTATACACAGTGGAGTCAAAAAAGGTATGAGGAGCTGGTTACAGTGTTCCGGCTCGATCCCCGGCGCAGACTCAGCCGCTTCTCCAAGGGGATGCAGCGGCAGGCCGCCTTCCTGCTGGCGCTTAGCTGCAAGCCGGATGCGCTGATTATGGACGAGCCGATCGACGGTCTGGACCCGGTGATGCGCCGCCAGATCAAGAATCTGCTGTTCCAGGAAGTCGCCGAGCGCGAGCTTACCGTGTTGATCTCCTCGCATAATCTGCGCGAGATTGAGGATCTGTGCGACCATGTCGGCATTATGCATGAGGGAAGGATGCTGGTGGAGAAGGATCTGGATGATCTGAAGGCCGACACGCACAAGATTCAGGTTGCATTCCGGGATGTGCGTCATGCGGCGGCGCTGGAATCCAAGCTGCAGATTCTCCATCAGGAGCAGCGGGGAAGCGTCAGCCTGTACATTGTAAAAGGGGAGCGGGAGCGGATCAGTCAGGCCTTTCATGTCTATGACCCGTATGTGTATGACCTGCTTCCGCTGACGCTGGAGGAAATCTTTATTTATGAAATGGGGGATGCCGGTTATGACGCGCAGCCGATTATTCTTTAACAGCAGCATTATCCGCCAGAACCTGCGCCAGTATGGCTGGATTGGAATTTTGTACACACTGGCACTCTTATTCATACTCCCGCTGCAACTGTTCATTAACGGTGACCGGCTTAAGGAGCCTGTCGTAATAGACGGACTATTCAATCTTGGCATGGACATTCCGGTAATCCTTATTCCTTTTCCGATCATCACCGGGTTGTTTCTGTCCCGTTATCTGCAGTCCAAAGGCTCCTCCGATCTGATGCACAGCCTCCCGCTGCGCCGCTCGCATCTGCTGTCTTCCTATACGCTGAGCGGTCTGCTTCTGCTGCTGCCGCCCATCTGGATTACAAGTGTGGTTACGATGCTGGTCCGCCCGCTGGAGGGCAATATGTATATCTATCACGGAGCGGAGGTCTGGCAGTGGTGCCTGACCCTTACTGTGCTGACCTTGTTCTTGTTTGCCTTCACTATTTTTGTGGGGATATGTGTGGGACAGACCGTTCTACAGGGAGTGGTGACCATCATTCTGTTACTCCTCCCTGCGGGAATGTTGATATTTATAAATATGCATCTGAACAGATATTTGTATGGATACCCGGATAGTATAGGATCGAGGGAATCCCTGAAGGATTGGGCGCCGATGCTGCGGATTGCAGATATGTCCTATAGCCCTTTTGGCCAAACAGAGCTGTGGGTCTATGCTCTCCTATCTGCTGCCTTCGTATCGCTGGCCTTCGTGCTCTATCGTAAGCGCCACAGTGAGAAGGCGGGACAGGCGATGGCCTTCACCTATTTCGATCCGCTGTTCAAAGCCGGGGTAATGCTCTGCAGTATGCTGCTTGCGCTCAGCTACTTCGGCAGTATCAAGCAGGGAACGGGCTGGATCATCGGCAGTGTCGTCGCCGGAGGAATTATCGGCTACATCGTAGTAGAGATGCTTCTCCGCAAAACTTGGCATATCCTGAACCGCAAGCTGCCGCTTGAATTGGCAGTATACAGCATCCTGCTTGGATTGCTGCTCTATGTTCCTGTATCCAGCTTGACCGGATATGAGACCCGGGTTCCAGCCTCCGGGAAGGTGAGTGCGGTATTCGCCGGTGGCAATTATGAAGACCTGATGCAACGCCCGTTCGGCGCTCAGAACACTGCACCTGCGGAGGAGGCTGATATTTACTCCAAGGACCCGAAATATATTGAAGCTGTAACCGCACTGCACCATGCTGTCGTAACGGTGAAGCCGGGACAGGA
The DNA here is from genome assembly GCF_042684125.1 of Paenibacillus rhizoplanae. Lineage (NCBI taxonomy): Bacteria > Bacillati > Bacillota > Bacilli > Caryophanales > Paenibacillaceae > Paenibacillus > Paenibacillus rhizoplanae. The sequence continues at coordinate 123,880 of NZ_JBHUKY010000068.1, forward strand.
CAATACTATGTGGGATTCAGTATATCTCTCTCGCCACCGTTTCATGCTATCATACCAGCTTAAGAGCGGAGGGATGCTGATGCGGACCTATCTGGTTCCGTCAGCGGGCTTCGAGCCGGAGTTGAAGGCGGTCATGGGACATGTGGACTACAAACGTGTGCGATACCGGATATCCCAGATGAACAAGAACGCAGAGAGTATCCATATGAGTAATCTGGACAAGGCCTTCAGTATTTCTGATCCGCAGGAGGTGAAGGAGTTCAAGGACATCCTAATCCGTGAAGTGCTGAATATGTCCTACGAGGATCAGGTTTCGGATCAGCGGTCACGGGCGTCTATCCGCGTTATTCAAAAGCCGGATAAGTATGGAAATCATGCGTATTTCACTTATGACTGGTACCCGTCCTATCATGAATTGGGGGCTTGGCTGGAACAGAAGGGATATGCGGATAAAGTTCGGATTACCGCAGCGGACGTCCGGTCTGCCGAGATGTTCATAGATATGAATCACAGTAAGCTGCCACCCGGGCTGATGTATGATCCCGAGACCCGTCTGGAGTTAGCCCGCAGTGAGAAACGGGCGGTCATGGTCTCAGACAAGACGCTCATTAACGGTATTCTGGAGCATCGCCGCAATTACAACCGCAGAGAGGGAGCATATGCGGTGAAGATAGTATATAAGAATAATTCATCTAGTTATATTTCGCTGGATGAGCAGGAGATGTCTCCGGCGCTGAAGGCTCTTCTTCCTTAGTCAGTTTAATCTGTTGCAGTAACTAAACGCTCTATTCCCCCGTTAACGGATGCAAATCCTGTGCGGGGGGATTTTTTTATGTTGCAGCGGGAAGCCAGTGTCGGTGCCATGTCAGCGCCATGTCAGTGCCAGCGTTATGTTCTCTGCTTCTGCTTCAGGTGTACCTGTGTCCATAGCATGGGTATATTAGATTAGGGTCTGCAAAATAATGCGGCCAGTGTAAGGAGGAACGAACATGGAAGAGGTACGGGATCATCTGGATCATGGACTCCAGATTGTCTTCATCGGGTTCAATCCCAGCATCCGCTCCGGCGAGTTGGGTCATCATTATGCCAATCCGCGCAATAACTTCTGGCGCATACTGCACAAGTCCGGGCTGACGCCGCGGTTATACGAGGCCTCCGAGGACGGGGAGCTGCTGAAGCTGGGATACGGCTTCACCAACATCGTTGCCCGCCCCACCGTAGGCGCTGAAGATATCACCCGGGAGGAGTACGCCAAGGGCCGTGAGCTCCTGCGGGCTAAGCTGGAGGAGTACCGCCCGGAGATTGCCTGTTTTGTCGGCAAGGGCGTATACACAGAGTTCAGCCGCAGGACTACAGCCGCCTGGGGCTTCCAGGAAGGCATCGCTCCGGTGGTGGACGGAGTCCGGGAGTTCGTCGCCCCTTCATCCAGCGGCCTGGTCCGCATGCCGATGCCGGAGATCATCAGAATCTACCGCCAACTGTGTGAATACACGGAGGAGCAGGAGCCTTGAGGCCGGAGAAACGCGTCAGATGGTTGCGTGGACTCGATGTATGCTAAAAACCGAACAAAATAGAGGCGTATGGGGGGCGCGGGCCCAATGTATATTAAAAACCGCATACAATGTGGAGGCGTGAGGGTGCGCGTGCCAAATGTATGTTGAAAACAGCACACAATGTACAGACGCGAGGGTGAGTGGGCCCAATGTATGTTAAAAACCGCATACAATAGGGGCGAATGGGGGTGTGCAGCCCAAATGTATGCGGAAAACCGAACACATGAGCTGGCGCGAGGGCGAAAGATTGGGTAGGGCCGGGTATGTGGTTTTATTTCGTTTCCCGCTTAAACAGCGGAGAGGACGGAACGATTGTGGAAAAGCGGCAGCGGTCGCCTTGGTCTCCGGATTTTCACGGTTAAGGGGAATGAAAAAAATCTGGAGAGCACAGCGATTGTAACAACGGTTCGTTCGCGGAGCGTCCACCCAAGTGCCCGCGTTGATCCTGCTCAAAAGTAAAAGCCCGAGTAACCATTTCATGTGTAACAACGGTCCGTTCGCGGAGCGTCCATCCAAGCGCCCGCGTTAATCCTACTCGAACTAAAAGGCGTCCACCCCAGCGCCAAACTAAAAAGGCTGTCCCCGCAGCCATTTCATGACTTGTGGGAACAGCCCTTGTCATACATAGTAACTTCATTACGTCTGGATCAGCAGCAGGATGATGGACGACAGGGAGAGGCAGACGCTGGCCAGATAGAGTACGCCGACCACCTGTCTCTGGTTCAAACCGGCCTTGAGCAGGCGGTAATGAACCTGAGTAGCGTCTGCCTGGTAGATGGCTTGTCCCTTCAGGAAGCGTCTGATGACGACAAAAATATTGTCGAAGATCGGTACACCCAGCGCGAGAATCGGAATGAACAGCGATAATATCGTGGCCTGCTTGAAGGCGCCGTCCAGCGCAATCACCGCCAGGATGAAGCCTAGGAAGGTGGCGCCGGCATCGCCCATGAAGATTTTGGCCGGAGCCTTGTTGAAGCGCAAGTACGCCAGGGTAACCCCGATCAGCGAAACTGCCATGAAGGCAGAAGTAGATTGGCCCATCGTAAGTGCGACTACGAACAGGGTTACTGCCGAGATCGCTGTCAGTCCGCCGGCCAAACCGTCCATGCCGTCGGAGAAATTAATGACCGTAGTGACGCCGAAGATCCAGATGATCGTCAGCAGGAACTGCAAAATGAACGGCAGTGAGATATAATCACCTGAGAACGGATTAATGAAGCCGGTAAACGCATTGCCGGAAAAGAACACCAGAACGGCGGCGGCAATCTGTACGATAAATTTGGGCAGAGCCGGGAAATCCTTGCCTTTGGTTTTGTACCAGTCATCGATGGTTCCTATAGTCAGCAGAAGCACACCGCCAATGAATAGGGCGAGCGTCTCCAGGTTGAATTCACGTGCGAAGAGCAGATATGTAATGAAAAAACCTACGAATATGGCATAGCTTGCCGTTAGCGGGATAGGCTCCCTATGGATTTTGCGTTCAACATCTTCCCTTGGCCTGTCCACGAAATCGAGCCGGAAAGCGAGCCTGGCCAGAGGAGGAATCAGCAGATAAACGATAAAAAATGACACAAGAAAAGCTAAACCGTATAAAATGACAATCACCCCGTTGATTTTTTTAAGGCCTATCCCAGATTATATCGCAGAAGGATGTATGTTGTCGAACTACATAAGCGAGATGGAGGAAATGATGAACTACGAATGTATCTTATTTGATGCCGATGATACACTGTTTGATTATGGAATGGCCGAGAGTCACGCCTTAAGCCATGCCTTCGCCCACTTCGGGCTGCCGACAGGCGCGCAGGAGTATGCGGCTAGCTACCAGGAGATTAACCACGCTTTATGGAAGGATTTTGAGCAAGGGAAGATCACCTCTGCCGCCCTGCGCGTGGAACGGTTCAACCGGCTGTTTGCCGCCCGTCAGCTCACGTTCAAGCCGGAGGAATTCAGTGAAGCATATCTGCGCTTTCTCGGGGAGGGTACCTTCCTGATTCAGGGGGCAGCCGAGCTCTGCGGCGAGCTTGCAGGGTGCAGGCTGGCAGTAATTACGAACGGAATCAGCGATGTGCAGCATTCCCGGATTAAGGGTTCCCCGCTCAGCGAGGTATTCGAGGCGGTAATTGTATCGGAGGAGACGGGCTATCAGAAGCCGGAGACCGGAATTTTTGATTATGCTTTTGCCAAGCTGAATCTGTCCGATAGACGCAAGGTGCTGATCGTCGGGGACTCCCTGACCTCGGATATCCGGGGCGGGAACAATTACGGCATCGATACATGCTGGTTCAATCCGCTGGGCAAGCCCGGTGATCCTGAGATAGTGCCTACCTATGAAATCCGCAGTCTGGACGAGCTGGTGGAGATCGTGAACCGCGCGTAAGCGGAATAAACGGCGGCAGGCAGGTTGAAAGTTTCGTTTTCGTGTTAAATATATAGGTACGCTAAGTTTATACTTTTTTAACAACAACATACGGGAGTGGATATTATGAGAAAAAAATGGCTGATTGCCGCGGTGGTCACAGGCATGACGGTAACAGGCTCGGCAGGGGTGTATGCGGGCACCAAGCTGGAGCAAATTAAGGCTTATCTGAACCATAGTCTGGGTATTGTGGTGGATGGTAATCCTTTTTGGATGAAGGACGGCAATGGCAAAACTCTGACGCCGATCACCTACGAGGGTCTCACCTACCTGCCGGTCCAGTCGATCGCTACGGTGCTGAAGGTGCCTATCAATTATGACTCGGTCAACTATAAAGTGAGAATTGGTGCCGGCAGCGCGGATATTCCTGCTCCGACTCCTGCTCCGGGAACCTCTACCGGCGGGGGGAAACCAACTCCTGCTCCTGTAGTGGAGGGAACGGCCAGACCGGTTAATCTGCCTAAGGATTTTCCGATTCCCCAGGATGCCCTGATTTCGATTACCCTGGATACGGATGCTGACGGTTTGAAGAAGGTAGCGTTCACTTATTCAACGCAGGAGACGCTGGACATCATGGGCTTCGTGTACAGTGAATATGCGCGGATTAAAAAGCTGGAGAATGCCTTAGAGTCGGTATCGGCCAGCAATGTCAAAATTTCAGGCAGACTTGGCGGGACAAGTCCTGTATCCATTACAGGCAAAGCCTCCACGGCCCGGCCCGGCTTCAACCTCTTCACGATCACCTGGTCGGAGAGCTGATCTGAGCCAGTAAGCCTAAGCTGTTATGCAGGCTTGGCTAACCCAAAAAGAAACTCCGGCTTGTACGTCAGCCGGAGTTTCTTCATGTGCAATTTGCCAAGGCTATTTCGCCAGGGTGCTATAAGGTTAGTCCTGCGGGCGGGTATCCAGCGGCTTCAGGTGAGCCTCAATCTGTTCGCGCCTTGCTTCCAGGAACGGCGGCAGGGCCAGCGCCTCGCCCAGATGCTCGACCTCCTCATCCGTGGCGAATCCCGGTCCGTCGGTGGCCAGCTCGAACAGAATACCGTTCGGCTCCCGGAAGTACAGCGAGCGGAAGTAGAAGCGGTCTACAAAGCCCGAGTTCGGGAGCTGTACGCTGCGGATGCGTTCAATCCACTGCTTCAGCTCCTCTTCGTTGTCGACGCGGAAGGCTACATGATGTACGCCGCCCCGTCCCAGGCGCTCCTGCGGAAGATCGCTGCGTTCCTCCAGATGGATCTCCGTGCCGGAGCCGCCTTCACCGGTCTCGAACACGATAATATCCGGCTGGCCCGCCACCGGAGATGGATAACTTCCTGCGCGGCGGAAGCCTAGCAGGTCCTCCAGAATCAGGGCCGTATGCTCCGCGGTCTCGACAGTCAGATGTGCCGGTCCCAGTCCGACAATCGCATACTCGGCAGGAACCGGGCTCTTGGCCCATGGCTTGCCGCCGGGCATGCCCTCGTTATGTTCATCCGAGACGAGGATAAGGCGCTGGCCCTCATGGTCGGTGAAGGCCAGTGTCTTGCGGCCGCCGCGTTCGGTGATTTCCTCATGCTCTACGCCGAACACCGTGAAGCGCTGTGTCCAGAAGAGCAGAGCATCGTCCCCGGGAACGCGCAGGGAGAGCGCGGAGATGCTGTTATTGCCCTCGCGGTTGCGCCCTGCGTTAGGCAACTCGAAGAAGGTAAGCTCCGTACCGGGATTCCCGGTCTCATCCCCGTAGAACAGGTGATAGACGGATACGTCATCCTGGTTGACGGTCTTCTTGATCAAGCGGAGTCCGAGCACTTCGGTATAGAATTTGTAGTTCTCCGGCGCTTTGGCGGTAATGGCAGATACATGGTGAAGCCCTTTTAGTGTTAAACTCATGGGAATACCTCCTGAGATATGGGTTGATTGTTATATATAAAAATTACTTATTAATATTAAGTTACTATAATTTTAATAGTAAATGAGTAATTTTGCAAGGTGTATTTCAAGGTCTATTTCAAGCTGGTATTTATTATTCAGGAAAGCGGGGTTAATCATGCATACCAGATCAAGTCTGATGAAGCAGCTGGAGGGGATGGGAATCGATCCGCAGGGGACACTGCTGGTCCATTCCTCGCTCAAAAGCATCGGTGAAGTGGAAGGAGGAGCGGATACCGTACTGGATGTTCTCTCAGAATATATGAAGGAGGGGCTGCTGGTCCTGCCCACCCATACCTGGTCTTATATTGACGGGCAGAATCCGCGCTTCTCGGTGCTGGAGTCGCCCGTCTGCGTGGGCATTCTCCCGGAGCTGTTCCGGAAGCGGCCGGGCGTGATCCGTTCCTGGCATCCCACGCATTCGGTGGCGGCGCTCGGCAGGGATGCGGCGGTGTTCACAGCCGGAGATGAGCGTTGGGATACGCCTTGCGCACGCGGGTCGGTCTATGGCAAGCTGCTGGACCGGGGAGCGGAGATTATGCTGCTCGGTGTGGATCTGCGGCGGAATACGTTCATTCACGGCATTGAAGAGTGGGTGGATATTCCCGGCCGGATGACGGACGGGCATGAGGATCTTTATACCGTGACACCTGAAGGGGAAGAGATCGCGGTGCCTTCGCGCAGACACTGCGGACTGTCCTGGTCGCAGCATTTTTGGAAGGTGGAATCTGTGCTGGAGGATGGCGGAGCGCTACGCAGGGGTAGCTTCGGTGATGCGGAGGTTATGCTCTGCGGCACAGTGGAGACCACCCGTATCCTGAGCGGCATGCTCAGAGAGAACCCGGATCTGTTCTCGGATAACGAGCCGCTCTTCGGGGAGAATGCGCCTGAGACGCTGCCGAAGACGAAGCGGGGGCTACTTTTACAGCCAGTACAGGAGCCTGCTCGGGGTTAATCTTAGGCCGATATGTACAGGTCTCTGGCAGGTCTCTATCAATGTATGGTATATTATTCTCACAAAAAACATAGTAAGGAGATTGGAAATGACAAAAACTTTGATCTTTGGTCACAAAAACCCGGATACAGATACGATCTGCTCGGCCATTGCTTATGCGGCACTGAAGAAGGAACTGGGCTGGGATGCCGAGCCGGTCCGGCTTGGAGATATCAGCGGAGAGACGCAGTTCGCCCTCGACCACTTCGGGGTAGAAGCGCCGCGTCTGGTGGAGAACGTAGCCGGCGAAGCTGAACAAGTGATTCTGGTTGACCATAATGAACGCCAGCAAAGTGCGAATGATATCGATCAGGTACGTGTGGTTGAGGTTATTGATCATCACCGGATTGCGAATTTTGAGACAGCCTATCCGCTGTATTACCGGGCTGAACCGGTGGGCTGTACGGCTACCATTCTGAACAAGCTGTACAAAGAGAATGGCGTGGCCATTCCTAAGAACATCGCCGGTCTGATGCTGTCCGCTATCATTTCCGATTCCTTGCTGTTCAAATCGCCGACCTGCACGGAGCAGGATGTAGCTGCTGCGCGTGAGCTGGCAGTCATTGCCGGAGTGGATGCTGATAGCTATGGGCTGGACATGCTCAAAGCCGGTGCAGACCTGAGTGACAAGAGCATTGCTCAACTGATCTCTCTGGATGCCAAGGAATTCAAGATGGGTGAATATAAAGTCGAGATTGCCCAGGTTAACGCTGTGGATGTGAATGATGTTCTGTCCAAGCAGGCGGAGCTGGAAGCGGCGCTTACCGCAATTATTGACGACAAGGGCCTCGATTTGTTCCTGTTCGTGGTTACCGATATCCTGAACAACGATTCCGTGGGCCTCGCCCTGGGCCGCGTAGCTGGTGCTGTGGAGCAGGCTTACAATGTGAAGCTGGATGACAACAAGGCTGTGCTGAAGGGTGTAGTGTCCCGTAAATCACAGATTGTACCGATTCTTACCGAGACGATCGCCAAGCTGTAAAAGGGTCTCCTAAAGTAACCGCAGGCGTACATTCTCCATTATTTTCCCGTAACCGGTTGTGCCTTTTCCTCAGGAAATTGTACAACCGGTTTTATTTTACAATTCACAGCAACTCCTTGCCGCCTGAAGGGTATAAACAGCATAGGACATTATAGAGGGGGACGGGAATAATGGGGAAGATGCGCAAGCTGGCGATTTCAACAATGTGCCTGATGCTGGTCTCGGGAGGAGGCCTGCTGTATGCTGCTGCGGGCAAAACAGATCTCTCATTCTATGTGAATAATACGCTGCTTAAGCAGCCTGCATTATCCTCGGAGGGCGGGGTCTATGTGCCTGTGGATCAGCTTTCTGAGAATATGCAGGCGATTGTATCCGTGGACGAGTCAGCAGGGACGGTCAAGATCTACAAGCCTAATGTGAACACGGTGCTGCTGGATGAGCAGGGCAAGATTTTCGGCAAAGTCAGAAGCGACACCAGCAATATCTTCTCTGCCCTGGTGCAGGTGGATGATCTCAAAACAGATATAACCGATCTGAAGATCACCATCACAGACCCGGCAGGCAAGACGGAAGTTGTGGATAACCAGCCGATTACAGAGAAGAAGGACAGCTTCTGGTTCAAATCGGCAGCGTATAATTATAAGGTTACCGACAAGGGGAACTATACGATCCAGGTGTATTTCAAGGATACTGCTTCCAAGAAATGGTTCATCGTTTCTGAATTGCAGATATCGACCACTTCATAATAACCATTAGGAGGCGATTCCATTGATTAAAATCTACCCGGCTGCGTCTGCGCACCAGTTCGATCTCGGCTGGCTGAAGGGCAGTCATGTATTCTCCTTCGGGGATTTCTATGATCCGGACAACACGGCATTCGGGCCGATGCGGGTCTGTAACGATGATACGATCGCTCCGGGAAAAGGCTTCGGCGCCCACCCGCACAGTGACATGGAGATTGTCTCGATTGTGCTGTCCGGCGTGCTTCGTCATGAGGACAACCTGGGCAATGTTGCGCAGACGTCCTTCGGCGGGATTCAGCGGATGTCGGCGGGCACCGGCGCGATTCATACGGAGCATAACCCTTCGGACAGTGAGCCCGTCCGTCTGCTTCAGCTATGGTTCATGCCCCGGACCCGTGGAACGGCTCCCTCCTATGCAACCGGACGCTTCGATCCGGCCAAGCTTGAAGGAAACCTGCTTCCGGTAGTAGCGGCTGAAGCGTCGGAGGAGATTGTCGATATAGCCCAGGATATGACGATTTATCTTGGAAAGGCTGGGGCAGGAGGGCAACTGGATTTCCGGCAGGAGCCGGGGCGGCGCAGCTTTGTATATCTGGTCGAAGGACAGCTTACCCTGAACGGGGATAATGTGCTGCAGCCGGGAGATTCGGCGAGAATCGAGGACATAGCACAGCTGGAGCTGAAGGCTGATGAGGATATACTGGTCATGGTGATTGATCTGCCGTAATGAGCGGCGGGATACAGACATGAAGGAGGAGCTGGGATGGCAGAACAGGAAAGAGTGCTGGTGAAGCATTCCGTCACCGGACGCATGCTAGTGAACAGCATGGAGGGAGTAGGGTACACCTTCGATGAGCAGGGCGGGCTGACCTTGATTACCCTGACGAATGTGGCGGCAGATAAGGGCGCTGCGGTAGTTGAGCTGAAGGTGGAGCTTAATGTATTCCGCTTCGAGGAGCCTGCGGACGGGCCGGTCATCAAGCATTGGTACTACGTTGGAGATCAGCCTGTAACCTATGATGCAGACTCCGGGCGCTTAACGATAGCTGTGCAGTCCGAAATCGAATACCGGCCAGATCAATACTGGGCCTGATCCCTTCGCAGACTAGACTCCACCACATGTGCTTACAACAGGCGTGAGGTTCGGGGTCTGCTGCACAAGATGGGGATTGTCTACGCTCCGGGTTAGAATTGTGAGAAATGTAGTAGTGCTCGCCGTGGATAATAAGGAAAATAGAACCAGGAATAATTTTGCATGAATGAAAGGCGGAGACCCATGGGAGCACTGCATATGAATCCGGCAGCGATGAATTATGGAAGCAGGGAATCTTATTTTGACGGGAAGCTTATTGAGTACATTGGCTGGTGTCTGGCCGGCTGGCTGGTTACCGTATGTACCTTCGGCATCTGCTATCCCTGGTCTGTAGTAATGCTCTACCGCTGGAAGGTCGAGCATACCGTGGTGGAAGGCCAGCGCCTGCGGTTCGACGGTACTGCCGTCAGCCTGTTCGGACAATGGATCAAGTGGTTCCTGTTGACGGTGATTACACTCGGGATCTACGGCTTCTGGGTTGTCATTAAGCTGGAGCAGTGGAGAACGAAGCACACCCACTTCCAATAAGAAGTCGCGTGCTTCAAGTATACGCAAGATGCCAAGAGCCATCCTCCGGTTATGGAGGATGGCTCTTCTGTGTAGATTCTTGGAGCAAGACACGGCCTGTACAGCCAGCTTGCGGGTTGTTTATTGAGCTTTTTGCGGTTCGGGATAAGTAACACCAAGGGTATCGACCGTTACCTTCTTCATCACCGGCGGCTGATCCGGCCGGTCATTCTGGCCACGCGGCAGACTGACGATGGCTTGGACCGCTTCGAGTCCTTCAGTAACCTTACCGAAGGCAGCGTAACCGCCGTCCAGGCTTGGATAAGCAGCGGCCATAATGAAGAACTGGGAGCCAGCAGAGTTCATATCGTGCTGTCCTCTCGCCATGGACAGCACGCCTTCTGTATGCAACAGATTATTGGTGAAGCCGTTGTTATTGAATTCTCCGGCAATGCTGTAGTCCGGTCCGCCCATTCCTGTACCATCCGGGTCCCCGCCCTGGATCATGAAGCCCGGAATGACCCGGTGGAAGATGGTTCCGTCATAGAAGCCCTTCTTGATCAATGAAATGAAGTTGTTGACCGTATTGGGGGCAACCTCGGGATACAGCTCGGCCTTAATGACGGCGCCGTTATCCATCTCAATCGTAACCACCGGATGACTGGCAGTGGCTGAAGGCACACCTTCTGTAACGGCGGCGCTCTCCTGCGGTGCTGCTGTAGCCTCGCTGCCCGCTCCGGTACTGCTGTTACCATTTCCGGCGGCATTATTATTCACTGGCTTGTTGCCGCAGCCCGCCAGAATGACGAGCATCAGGCACATCATCGCAAGCAGGATGACGGGTTTTTTTGTGATAGACTTCACTTCAGAATCTCTCCTTTTGAATAATCTGGTGCATTCACCTCTGTATCATACCTTCTTTGTCCTGCTTCTGGCAAAGCCTGCTTCTGCGGCCGGACGGATGCGGCTATTTGGGTGCGGGCTGCTCTTTGGCGGCGGCGAGTGTCGTTCCTTCAGGAACCGGCAGTAAGGCGCTTTTGGAGATGCCGATGAGCTGGGAGCTGTAGATGCCGCTGTGCCCGGAGAACAGATAGCTGATGATGCAGGCGATGAACATATAGACCGCTCCGCCGGAGCCGAACAGCTCGATGCCCATAATGAAGCAGGCAAGCGGTGTATTGGTTGCTCCGCAGAAGACAGCGATGAAGCCAAGCGAAGCCAGAAAAGGCCCATATAGATGAAGCACTCCGGCCAGTGTGCTCCCCAGAGAAGCTCCAATAGCGAATAGCGGCGTCACTTCGCCGCCCTGGAAGCCGGCCCCCAGGGTGAAGGCGGTGAAGATAAGCTTCCACAGAAAGGCGAAGGGCGATACGCCGTCTTCGAAGGAGCTGCTGATCAGCGGAAGGCCCAGCCCCAGATAGTCCCTGGAACCGGCTATGTAGACCAGGGCGATGATGATCAGCCCGCCGGCGGCACTTTTGAGCATAGGATTACGGATTATGGCGGTGAAGTTCCGCTTCAGGTAATGGGTAAGCTCACTGAACAGCAGGCTGCACAAGCCGAACAGGATGGAGGCGAAAATAACCTTGACCAGCACCAGCGCATCCATACCGGGGAAGACATCCACCTGATAGTGGATATGGTGAACGCCCCACAAGCGGGAGGCAACCAGATCACCGGTGAAGCTGGCGGCAAAACAGGGCAGCAGCGCCTTATGGCTGATCAGCCCGATGGCGATCACCTCCAGGCCGAACACCGTTCCGGCCAGCGGGGTGCCGAAGATAGAGCCGAAGCCGCCGCTGATGCCGCACATCAGCAGGATTCGGCGGTCCAGCGGACCGATTCTGAGCCAGCGTCCGAGTGCGTCGGCAAGACTGCCGCCCATCTGTACAGCCGTGCCTTCACGTCCGGCCGAGCCGCCGAAGAGATGGGTAATCAGCGTCCCGCCAAGGACCAGCGGGGCCATACGCAGCGGAATCGCTTCGTTGCCCTGGCGGATCTGCTCCAGAATCAGATTGTTCCCCTTGCTGCTGCTCTTGCCGTAACGCATATACATTCCGCTGACGAGCGCGCCTCCCGCCGGAAGCAGGAAGAGCAGCCAGGCATGCTCCAGCCTTACCTGGGTGACCGCGTTCAGACTGGCCAAGAACAAGGCCGAGGCACTTCCTGCCAGCAGCCCGACCATTCCTCCTAGAATCACCCATTTCACGAATGTACTCCAGAGCGCAAGCTGGCTCCGGCGCGCTGCCAGCGCTGCCCACCGTTCATACTTTCTTTTCATTATGGCTAATGCCCCCTGACCCGAAATAAATAATACCCTGAAATCAAAACAGACTCCTACCAGCGTAGTTAACCACTGGTAGGAGTCATTAGCCCCGAAGGGCGGTTATGGCGAACTCCATCGCCGCAATTGAATGAAACTATCGTAAGCCGATTGTCTCCAAAAGTCAATATGGATCTGGGGACCGCTTAGCCGTTTCTACTCGTCACCGTTCGAGCCGTTCAGCACATCGGTTCCGGGCATGGCGTCAGGGTCCGGGGAGACCGGGTCGATGCTGCTTCCGGGAACCAGCTCATCTGCATCGGGGACATCCTCCAGCGGTGCGGCTTCCTCCGCTTCTTCCGCCAGCCCTTCCTCAGCGTCAGCATAATTAATGACACTGCCGGTTAATCCAGCCGCCCCGGCCGTGTATATAGCCTCCGACTCCAGCAGCTCATCCCGCTGCGGACCGGGGGTGGCAGAAGCAGGAACAGGGCGGTCTGCCCGTGGGCCAAGCCCGGCGTCCGGTACATTCAGCCCGATATCGGCCGCTAGAATAGGGTCGCTCTCCAGCGCCGGATCAGAGCCGTCATCTACTACACCGTCGAAATCGATCGGTGTGAAATGGGCAGGGTCATGACTGGCCAGTGCGGACTCCAGCGGGCGGTTCCCGGCGCCAGGGGTCTCCTCACTGGGGCTTTGCTCAGTAATCGTGCCAAGCGGACGTAATTCTTCCAGCGGGATATCCTGCTCGGGGGAGACACCGCCCATTTTGGTATAGCGCTCATATGCAAAGTCGGCTTCCGTCTTATTGAATTCATTACCCATCGTCAATCAGCTCCCTTTTCCCTTGTTGTAGGCCTTCTTCATCTTATAGTACAACTATACCCTTTTAGGCAGCGGCTTAAGCGGCGGCGAATCTGCCAGGCATCCGGGCTGCTGTTCTGCTTAATATATTCATTCCTGCGGCAGAATAACCGGAATAGATGAATTAACCGAGCCGTTTCGAGGTTATTTGCAGTCTGATGGCAGGTATTGTGCAAACGTTGTCGAAAATAAGAGTCATATGGACTACATAAATACAACTAAGGATTCACTGAGGTGCCACAATGAAGTTAGCATCAACCAAAACGGCCGCAGTCTTCATTATGCTGCTGCTCGTAATCACCCTAATTCCGGTGGGAATCGCCATGGAATGGGACGGACACACAGAAGCAGAAATTCCGGCATGGGAGCTGAAGTGGGAGACGGCCGAGATCGACGGCATAGAAGCTGCAGCGGCATGGTCAGCTGCCGAGTGGACATGGGTGCAGGCCAGGAATGACAGACCGTCTCCGCCTTCAGGTACTGCCTCCGCCTGGCTGCGGCTAACCTTGCCCCCTGCCGGAGCAACTCCTGCTATTCTGATCGATAAAGTATTTGGCGACAGCCTGAAAGCATATATAGACAACCAGCTTATCTACGATTCCAGCGACGATGTGGAATATAGCGGCAACAAAGTGCTGATTCCGCTACCGGCACATGGCAGTGCCAAGACGCTCTATCTATGGAATGCGGGCAGCGGAGAGTTTGGGATCGAAGGGGATGTAAGGGTCGGCAGCTACACTAAGCTGCTGTCCTTTTATGTGAAGCAGGATCTGGTGGATCTTGTGCTCGGAGCAGCCATGATCTTCATGGCCGGAGCCTTATTGATCTGCCTGTTGTTTCTTAAGCCGGAATTATTCTACAGCGGTTTCTATCTAATCCTGGTCATCCTGTCCTTTGGGGTGCTGCTGATTACCTACTCCCCGTTTCTGTCGCTGATCCTAAGCGGCGGGGAGCGCCTGAGGCAGATTTGTTTTGATCTGGCCTTGTTTACGCTTCTGCCGGCATTCACACTCTATTTTGAACAGTTGTTCGGACCCGGCAAGCGGGGGTTCACTACCCGGATGCGTAATTTTCAGCTGGCGTACTCCCTGTTCTGTGCCGCTGCGCTTATTCTGAATGCACTGCTCTCTTTCCGGCTGGACTCCCTGTATTCGGTGCTGACCATTAACGCAACCGGTGTACTAATGATTGTCCAGTTTGTTTACCTGCTGTATCTGTCGCTTTCTTATGCCCGCAGGGGCAATTCAGATGCCATCCTATTCTCCGGCGGTTTCTCTGTGTTTGCCGTGGTATCCTTGGCGGAGCTGCTGCGGTACTTCATCTCTGCGGAGAGATATCATCTGTACTGGTGGAAGTGGGGAATGATGGTGTTTGTGATATCCCTGATCGTTATTATGGGGAAACGCTTTGCGGAGAGCCATGAGAAGGCGCTGGAATACGCCAGGGAGCTGGAGAAATTCAATAATGATCTGCAGCGTTCGGAGAAAATGGGAATTATCAGTGAACTCGCCGCCTCCGTGGCCCATGAGGTACGTAATCCGCTCCAGGTCACCCGTGGGTTCCTGCAGATACTGGGCGAACGCTTCGGTAATAAGGAGAAGGAATATTTGCAGATGGCTGTGGAGGAGCTGGACCGGGCCTCGGTAATCATTACCGATTTCCTGACCTTTGCGAAGCCGGGCGTGGATGCCGTGGATATATTCGAAGTCTCGGGCGAGCTGAGGCATGTGTCGGGAATTCTGCTGCCGCTGGCTAATCTGCAGGGCGGTTCTATAGAGCTGCGGCTGCAGAAGGAGCTTCACGTGACGGGCAGCCCGGCCAAATTCAAGCAGGCGTTCATTAATCTGATCAAGAACAGCATTGAATCCCTGCGGGAGGAGGGAATGATCGTGGTAACGGCCTGGAGGACAGGCGGCTCGGTAATTATCAGCGTGAAGGATAACGGCGTGGGAATGAAGGTCACTGAGCTGGCCCGGTTGGGGGAGCCGTATTATTCTAACAAGACCAAGGGCACAGGACTTGGCCTCATGGTCACCTTCCGTATTGTTGAAGCGATGAACGGTACCATTGAGTTCAACAGCCGCAAGGGTGAAGGGACTGAAGTGCTTATTAAATTGCCAGCCTCCTTCAGTAATTAGAAAATATTTTTGTTTATTCCGTTTTTTTGAAGGGATGGGCCGAGCATGGGGCGAAATATTAACACTAACAGAACTTTGCTTCTGAAACTTTCCACTGAGGTGCGTGCATGTCTTTGATGGTCAAAAGTTTACATACAGTGTTAGTGTTTTTTCTGCTCAGCATTACCTGCGGGAGCCTTCTGGTGTCAGCGCAAAGCGCCTCCCCCGCTGGTGAGATCAGACATTGGCAGATGAAGTGGCAGGAGGGACCGGCGGATGGCGGACTCCGGGCTCCGGTAACGGAAGAGCAGGGGTGGATCGATGTGGAGGCGAAGGCCGAGATGCCGCAGAAGCCTCCCGGGGTATCGTCCGCCTGGACCAAGATTACTTTGCCTTCCTATCATTACGTGTCTCCTTCCGTCTATATTCAGACGATCTATGCGCTGCATGTGAAGGTGTACGTGGAGGACCGGCTGGTTTTTGAAGGGGACAGAGGCTTCATTATGGATAACTATTCCCTGCTTGTGCCTCTGGATATCCGGGATAATGGCAAGACGCTCTATATCTGGACGCAGACGCTCCAGGACCGGATCGGAATCAAAGAGCAGGTGATACTCGGGGAGCACAGTATTCTGATCAAGGATTATATCAAAAACGGACTCATAGATGTGATTCTGGGCGGCGCTTTTATCTTTGTGGCGGCGGTTCTGTTTGTGTGCGCATTTTTCCTGAACAAGGAGTATTTCCCGGTGGCGGCCTCGCTGTCCATTGTCATCGCCTCTACCGGTGTGCTGTCTGTAACCTACTCGCCCTTCATGTATACCTTCTACAGCTATTTGGGCGGGCTCAGTGTGTTTTTGTTCGATGTGGCGCTGTTGTCCCTGTTACCCGCACTGACCTTTCTGTTCGAGAAAATATTCGGCGGGGGCAAATACGGCATCATCCGCAGATTTCGTAAATTCCAGATGTTTTATTCCTTATTCTGCTGTGTGCTCCTCATTATAAATGCACTCTCCGGGGGCCGGTATGTGGAATTCTACTATTTCATCTCGACCAAGATTGTCGGCATTATTATGATTCTTCAATTCATTCTGCTGATCGGCTGCGTCATCGTGTTCTCCCTGAAGCGCAACAAGGATGCGATCATCTTCGCATGCGGCTTCGGTACGGCTGCCCTTACCGGGATCTTGGAGCTGCTGTGGTATTATTTCAAACGCGGAAATTATGATCTCTTCTATTGGAAGTGGGCGCTGGTCGTGTTCATTCTCTCGCTGATTGTAATTCTGGGGCGGCGGCTCGCGCAGAATCATCAGCAGGTAGTGAAGTATTCGCAGGAGCTGGAGCTGTTCAACAACGAATTGCAGCGGTCGGAGAAAATGGAGATCATCAGCGAGCTGGCAGCATCGGTAGCCCATGAGGTGCGCAACCCGCTCCAGGTGACCCGGGGGTTCCTCCAGCTGCTCAGCGAGAAGTCGAGCGGGGACGAAGAGAGATATCTGTCCATGGCGCTCAGTGAGCTGGACCGGGCGGCGAGCATCATCACCGATTTCCTGACCTTTGCCAAGCCGGAATTTGAACAGGTCTCCCTGCTCCATGTGAATGAAGAATTCATGCATATCCAGAGCATTCTGTTGCCTCTATGCCATCTGAACGGAGGCAAAATGATTCTGGAGGTGGAAGACGGTCTGTGGGTCAAAGGGAATTCCTCGAAGTTCAAGCAGGCGATGATTAATATCATCAAGAACAGCATTGAATCCCTGGGCGAGGAAGGCACGATTCATCTGCTGGCCTATAGCCGGGGGGATAAGGTACATATTCATATTAAGGATAACGGGGCAGGCATGGAACCGGCTGTGCTTAGCCGTCTGGGTGAGCCGTATTTCTCCTCCAACAAGACGAAGGGCACGGGGCTCGGGCTAATGGTCACGTTCCGTATTATTGAAGCGATGGAGGGCGAAATCCGTTTTATGAGCAAAAAAGGAGCTGGAACCGAGTCCATCACCCTTCTGCCGCGTGCAGAAGGACTGGACGATTCCAACTCCCGATAATAGTATGACTTGAGTATGCTACCAGGTTCCCATTGGGGTGATACGTGTCTTCATTACATCCGAAGACGGGCTTGGGGGAATGACCAGGTAGAATTCATTCGAGCCTTCCTCTACGGTCTTCAGTGTAATGTTGTCAGGAAGGTTGATGCCCAGCGCTTCCTGGAGCGCTGCCTTCGGATCTTCAAGCAGTCTTTGTTTGAAAGCCGGATCTTCCCACGCCTTCTGAATCACCTGATTCTTAAGAACTCCTACTGACAATACAATCACCCTTTCAAAATGGTTATAATTGCCTTTTTAGTATAGCATAGGCCATTCTATAATTCTATTGCTTTATGTATAAATTATGAGAGATTTGCGTGCATAGATAGCCAGTAATCGAGCCCTCCGCCTAGCAGTAATTGCTTCTGCGCTTCGATGGCTGCGGCGATCTGCTGGAGGTTCTGCACCAGCACCAGATGGAAGGATACCAGCAGGGGCAGCTGTAAGGTGGCTTCCTCCAGCATAAGGTGGTTGGCCTGGGCCGTTGCCGCATATCCCGCAAGCCCGCCTGCTACATATATGAAGTTCTTCACTGCTGCTTCAGTGAGCCGTTCTCCAGCGGCAATTCCGGCACAGGAGCGTGCCAGTGACAGCAGGCAGTTGTAGCTGCTGTCCTCCAGATCCTGTTGCCAATCCTCGTAGTCGTCAAGCATCTGCAGGGTCAACAGTACAGTGTGAATCATCTCCTCGGCCTCGTAAGTGGAAGAAGTCTGGCCTGAGAGCAGCAGCGCAGCCGTACTGCAGAGCTTGAGCGGACTGGCCTTATGAGAGATACGGATGCGGTCATTCAGGAAATAATCGCTGCCGGCTTCACCGCTTACGCTGTCTGCCCACTCCAGGATGTAGCGGCTGAAGCAGGACCAGAACGGAGAGTCCGCCGGGAACAGTGGAAGGTAGGTAGCCAGAAACTCAACATAGAGCAGATTGGCAAGCGGGAGCGCCTGCGCAGCTGAGGCCTCCGGGCTGTCCATCAGATCATCCTGAAGGAAGAAGTAGAGCATGAGGAAGACGTTACCTGCGGACATCCTGCGGGCCAGTTCAGGACTGAGGCCACACGGGTCCTGGAGCCAGAAAGGCAGCAGGTAACAGATGTAATTCTTATGGCTGTCCGGGTTGAACACGTTGAACTGATCGAGATACGCCAGACCGCGGGCGTTAAGCG
Organism: Paenibacillus rhizoplanae; assembly: GCF_042684125.1. NCBI lineage: Bacteria > Bacillati > Bacillota > Bacilli > Caryophanales > Paenibacillaceae > Paenibacillus > Paenibacillus rhizoplanae. The sequence continues at coordinate 142,572 of NZ_JBHUKY010000068.1, forward strand.
GCTCTGGAAACGCTGCGATTACCCTGCGGTTCTCCTCAAAGACCACACGGAGCTCGTCCTCATAAGCATGAAGCCAATCCATAGGCTTGTCTCCTGTCAATTATGTATCGTCCTTCTAAAAATATACAAAAAGTGGTTATTTGATCATATTATAATCCTGCGCTGAGCCTATTACAATCCAAAGTTTGTTGCTGAAGGTCACATTTTTAACGGGGAAAACCAAAAGAAACCGCCCTTTGGTGAAATGGAGTAACCACATAACCATTTCAAAGGAGAGGTTTCTTTTGTACGTTCCATGGTGTCTTACGTAATGTTGTCTACCGAACTGCCGCCGCGCCTAGCTTCGCGGCAAGATCGGCGTATTCTCCGCGCAGGCGGACCAGCTTCGATATACTGCGCTCCAGGCCTCCCGGCCGGTTGCGGCGGGTCCATAGCTGGCGGTACTGGTGGAGCAGCAGATCCAGATCCTGCATCAGCGCCTGAACCTGCGGTGCTTCAAGCTGCGGATCTCGGCCGGCGAGCTGTTGTTTGAGCCGGGTCAATTGCACGGCATGTCTCACGAAATGGATTCCGTTGCTTATTTCTTCTACGACCAGACCGGCATCATTGCATTCCAGGGCAAGTTGTCCCAGCCTCACTTCAATGCTGCCGATGTACTGCTCCAACTGCTGAAGCTGCTCCCCGGAGAGCTTGGCGGCCAGCAGCGCATTATCCAGCTCGCTGCGCAGCAGCATGGACATCTCCGTATCATTCGGATGGCTGGTCCCTGATTCAAGCTTGTAGTAATTTCCGAGATCCAGGAGCAATTGTCCGATCAAGCCGGACCGGTCCTGGAAGATTGAATGATTCAGGTAAGGGATTACATCCGTTTCCAGATTCCCGTCCACATTCCAGGCCAGTGCAGCACCGTATACGAATCCTGCGTAGCTGACCGGCAAATGCTGCCAGTGTCCGAAATCGCCCCAATCGGTAATCAGGTAACCGATTGCCCCGTTTCGTTTGCCGTGAACTGCAGCATTACGCAGATTGGCCAGCATATTATCGGTCCGCCCGGTAAGGGAGTTCCAGGAGCTGGTCCCGGGGCAGACATAGAACGGAATCTCTGCTTCACGGAATTTCAGGGTATCCGCTTCAAAGGGATGCGTGTCGCCGTAGCCCCATTCCATAGCGATGATGTCCTTCGGCAGCCGGGGAATCAGCTCCGGATGCTGGATAATGATATCGCCCCAGAACTGCATGGTTTTGCCGCGCTGCTTGACCAGGCCATGAATCTTTTGCAGGAAGGACAGATAGAGTTCTCCCTTTCCGGTTGCCTCAGCCAAGGCCTTGTTTTTCCCCAATCCCACTTCATAAGTCTCATCGCATCCGACATTGACTAGATTCGAGGTGAAGTACGGCAAGAGGTCATCGTACATGGTGTCCAGGAGCTTCAGCACTTCCGGATCTTCCGTATCGAAGGTTCCGGGATGCATGAACAGTCCGCCCGGATATAAATCGCTGTTGTACATATGCTCGGGGAGCATGAAGCCTTCGGGGGCTTCCGCCAGGTGATTGAACTCCGGCCGGGTCAGCCAGCCCTCCATATGGCCGAAGCTGTTCTGATTAGGCACAAGCTCGATATAGCGCTCGCGGCAGTACGCATCCAGCAGCAGAATTTCATCGCCGGTGATCGGACTTTCCAGCTCCCATACCTGGGGGAAGGACTCGTAAGCAAATGGAGCTCCTTCTATATATAGCTGCAACTGATTGAGCTTCAGATCGGCCATCAGATCGATGATCCGGTACAGCGTTTCCAGCTTGGGAATTTTGTTGCGGCTGATATCAAGCATCAGTCCTCTGGCCGCGAAATCCGGCTGATCGCGGATATGCAGATAAGGCAAAGTTCTGCCGAACTGCTCCAGGAGCTGCTTCAGCGTCGTGGCTGCATAATAAGCGCCTTGCGCAGAGCCATAAGCGGCAGTGATTCCCTCTTCATTAATGTGAAGCTCATAAGCTCCTTCTGTAAGCAGTGCGTTATAGCGGAAGGTACAAGCCGGAACTGTGGCAGAACGCAGCCCTATAGACAAAGGCAGGCTCAACCGGATCACCCCGGAAGTGATCTGCTGAAGCCTGCGGGCTGCGGGAAGTGCGGAGACCTGGGACTCACCGGCCAGAACAATGCTGCCATTGCCGGGAATGTGAAACAGACCTTCAGAGACCATGACCTTCTGCGGACGGGGAAAGAGCTGTAAATGAATAACCTCAGGCATAGCGTGACACCCCTTATTCATGTAAAATATGATCATCTTCATTACAAACATATCACTCCTGAATAGATGGAGGAATGCAATGTATGCCCAAGCTCATGGATTATATGATCAGTCCTTATCCGATACGTATTATTGATCCGAAGGTCGAGCCCTCCAGGCTCCGCTTGAAGTCGATTCGCATAGGGCAAGCCGGCCATCTGCCGGGAAGAACGCTGTTTCGTTCCGGTGCGGTGTTTGAACAATGGGCATTTGTGTATATAGTCTCCGGAAGCGGGACGTATATGGAGAACGGAGGACAAGAGCAGCAGGTCCGTGAGGGTAGCCTGTTTTTTTTCAGACCCGGCTGCAGCTACAGCTTCGGACCGCCGCCTGGCGGGTATTGGGACGAATATTATGTTAATTTCAGCGGAAGCCGTGTAACGGAATGGCTGGAGGCCGGAATGATTGCCGGAGGAGAGGTGACCCGGGGGGATAAGGCGGAAGGGCTGGACGCGTCCTTTGAGCAGATTCTGGAGTTCATGGCCGGGGGAGTTCCCGGTGATGCGGACCGGGCTGCGCTGCTGCTGGAAGAGATGCTGCTGGAATGCTCGCTGCAACTTCAGGGCAGCAACCGCCTGTGGCAGCAAGGGGCGATGCCGCTGATCCGGGAAGCGCTGAATGCCTGCATCTATGAGAAGCCGGATCTGCAGCGGCTGGCTGAAGGCCTGCACCTCTCCATGTCTACACTCCGCCGCACCGTGCGGCGGAGCAGCGGGTACCCCTTGCATGAATATATCCACCGGCTGAAGATGGCCGAGGCCAAGCATCTCTTGCTCAATACCTCCCTGCAGGTGCAGGAGATAGCAGGGATGCTTCATTATAGAGATAGTTTTTATTTCTCAAGGCTATTCAAGAAATATATGGGCCTCTCTCCACAGACCTGCCGGAATCATTTATGACTGAATTTACGACAAAATTCTACTTTTTACCGCAAAATAATCTCAGAAAAATGTCGTATTTTGTATTTTTTTGTTGACATGCAGAAAAAAACAGTGATATGATTTAGAACATATTAGCAGTTCTAGATTAGTTCTTCTAGACTATGCCGGAGATGAGACTATTGAGAGAATATTACTGCATCAGTTGCCGCAGTCTCCATAAGGTGGTAGGACTTAATCATACCTTGCGTATTCTGTCCACCGGGTATCATATCGTTGGCGAACAACGCTACCAAATTTGTATATGCAATGAGACCAAGCTGGAGCAAGCCTTGCCGGCGGTGACTGAATAGACTGTAACGGGTGAAGTGAACCTGATGAACGAAGACATCGCGTCTTTGAAGAGCCTGTCCCTGGTGGGAGAGGCTCTTTGTCATGCCCGGAGAGGAATTGGATAATATTGCATACGCTATCATTTTCGAAGTTGGATAGAGTTGGTTAATTTCTCTTGAAAAAACAATAATAATACCCATTTTATTTTTAAAGTAAACGCTATCATTAGAAAACGAAACTTGTTATTGTGATTTTTCTCATGTATGATGCTTTTAACATAGCTTAGAATAAACTCGAATTTTCCACAAACTGGAGAATAGGGTGGTGGGATGAACATTAAATTAACCGTAGAAGATCGTACGATCGCCTTTTTCAGAATCTTTTCTTTGTCCCTCACATCATTTATGTACCTCATGGTTCCTGTGGGGCCTTCCGTAATATACAAATCCCTACTAATCATTGTGCTATTCTTATTTGCTCAACTATTCCCTTATTATTACCGGAGGTTCCAGACAAGAGCCCGTGCTCTCATGCTAATGATCAGTGTGGAGACGGCACTTATTGTGGTGTTGATGTTATTTACTGGAGGATACGACAGTCCTTTTAAGCTATATGTCCTTAACCCGGTGCTGTTTGCAGCGGGGGCACTCTCTTTTTATTACACATGGAGTCTGATCCTGGGCTATATTGCCATGGTAGCAGTATCCGGCTATATGACTTCCGATTCGCCCGGTCTTACGATTGCTGAAATTATACTTGCCAATGGTAACCTGTTTCTAGCCCTGTCTCTCGCGGTTATAGTTATGCAGATGGTTAAGGGGATAAAGCGGCAGCGGGAAGAAGCGAACGCGCGGACCAACGATACCATGGAACATATCAAATCGCTTTATCACATCGTGGAAACATCAAGCCAGCATGACTTCATGAATATAGGCCAAGTGATTACCGACTATGTAGTCAAGCTTACCAAGCTGGAGAAGGCCCTGTTCTGGTTCGCCAAAAAAAGCGGGGAACCTGCTCCGCAGAGCCGGCAGACGGGGTGGCAGCATGAAGAGGAGCGCCTGCTGTTCATGGAGCTGGAGAAGCATGAGCATGAATGGAGGCTGCAGCGTGAACCGGTATTCAAGAGTATGCCGGGAATCGGCGACTTCCTGCTGATGCCGGTAAGAATGAGTACCAGGTTCGTCGGTATGATTGGTGTGAGGCTGGAAGCCTCGGAAGGGCTGGAGGGCCGCAGATGGTACATCCAGCAGCTGATGTTCCTGTCGGAGCTGAGTGCGATTATTCTTGAGCGCCATGAGCTGGGCGTGATCGAGAACCGGCTGATCATCACGAACGAGCAGAACCGGATAGCCGATGAGATGCATGACAGTGTCTCCCAGAGTCTTTTCGGCATCGTCTATGCGACTCATTCTCTGAAACAGACCTGGCGCAAGATGTCTGAACGGGAGCTGGAGGAACAGATCGAGCTTATCCACGATTCAGCCACGAAGGTGGCCAAGGAACTGCGGATTACCATCTACAGCCTCAGCTCCAAGAAGAGCGGCGGCCCGAGCTGGCTTGGGATGGTGCGCTCGCATCTGAAGAGCCTGTCCAGGCTTAACGATGTTGAGATAGAACTAAAAATAACGGGGGATGATTTCAGTCTCCCTTATCCTTACCACAAGGCACTCTTCCGGATTATTTCCGAAGCTACCGGCAATGCCATACGACATGGTGCTGCCAGCCGGGTGGATGTCGAACTGTCACTTAAGCCGAAATGGATCAGATTATCGATTGTCGACGATGGTGTCGGCTTCGATAAGGATCTGATTTTGACCGAATCTGAGGAGCACTCAGGCGGACTGGGAATGAAGAATATGCAATATCTGGCACAGTCCCTTGGCGGTGATTTCCAGTTATCCAGCAGCGAGAATGCTGGAACCCGAATTATGATCTCTATACCTGTTGGTGTGGCTGAACTGAAAAATGCATAAACTTTAGGCAGGAGGTCGTTCAAGTGAAAATCGTCATTGTTGATGATCACCCTTTGGTGAGAAGAGGATTGGCATCTGTGATTTCCATGCAGTCCAATCTGCAGTTTGCTGGCGAAGCAACGAATGGCCAAGAAGCTCTGCTCGTGATTGAGGAGATACAACCAGATCTTGTGCTGATTGATCTGAAGCTTGCCGATGAATCGGGCCTGGATATTATCAAGGAAGCACGCGTACGCGGGTTCTCATGCAAGTTCATCCTGCTTACGTCCTCAGCCAGCCGGGAAGATTTCCTGAAGGCGGAGGAAGTGCTGGTAGACGGTTATGTACTGAAGGAAGCTCTGCCTGAGGAATTGCTGTTTGCAATTCAACTGGTTCACAAGGGCAGGAAGTATTACGATCCCGGGCTGATGGAAGACAAGATGCGCATGAGCGGCAACAGTCCAACCGATGAGCTTACACCCAAAGAGAAGGAAGTCCTGATCGAACTGGGACAGGGGGCCTGCAACCGTGAGATTGCTTCACGCCTGTTCATCAGCGAATTCACCGTCAAAAAGCATGTCAGCCAGATTCTGGCGAAGCTGCAGGTGGCGGACCGGACACAGGCAGCCTTATATGCCAATGCTGTCGGGCTTACCAAATATGAGATGTCATACGATTAATAATTATCCCTGTGAATGATCGGGGACGGAGCACGGACCACGTTGTCCGTGTTTTTTTGCGTCCAGGGACAATAACCATCACACGGGAAGAGTGTAAGGCTCACCAGTGATGTTAGCATTTTCCAGTCATATGGTACTAAAGTATACCATCCACCCCCTCTGGAGGACCGAACGGAGTCACTCAAAAGTGAAGTGTAAAGTGATGCGAGGGGGCATGTGATAAATCCTGCGCATTGTTAGAATAAAAGCAAGACATCTGAAACTTTCATGATTGCTTTCAAAACGAACACAAGCGGAAGGAGGGTTACTGTGGAAAAGACGATTTTGGATTACATTAACCTGATAAAGAAAAAATTATGGTTAATCATGGTATTTGTACTGATCTCCTGCGCCACCACCTTCTATGTCAGTAAAAACTTCGTTGCACCCGTCTACTCCGCCTCTGGACAGCTACTGGTCAACAACGTTGTGAATGTCCCCGAGAGCAATAATCTTAACGCACTGAACTTCAGTCTTAACCTCATCGAGAGCTATAAGGAAATCATGAAGTCCCCCACCCTTATGAAGAGTGTAATCGCGGAGCATCCCGAGTTCGGTCTGACGGCGGGCCAACTGGCTGCCAAGCTGCAGATCAAATCCTCTGAGAAAAGCCAGGTGATTAATCTGAGCGTGGAGGATAAGGATTACGGTACCGCAGCTACCATTGTTAACGCGGTTTCGCAGACCTTCATCCGTAGCCTGCCGGCACTGATGAACCTGAATAATGTAACCTTCCTGACTCCGGCTGATCTTGCAGCCCAGCCTCAGCCGGTCAACGGCGGAGTGACCATGAATATTCTCATCAGCTTCGTGGTGTCGCTGATGGCAGCGGTCGGGATTATCCTGCTGATGGAGACGCTGAACGGTACGCTGAGAAACGAGAAGGAAGCGGAATTCGAGCTTGGCCTTCCGGTCATTGCCAGCATTCCGGCGATCCGCAAGCGCGATTTCGGCAAATCGGACAATGACAAGGCAAGAGTAGGGGAGGGCAAATATGTTACGGCTGAATAGAAGTCTAATCACAGACATGAACCCGTCCTCGCATATCTCCGAATCCTTCCGCTCGCTGCGCACGTATATCCGCCAGCTCGGCTTGCTGAAAGGGACGGGCGGACAGGTGCTGCTCTTCACTTCTGCAGAGAGCGGCGAAGGCAAGACCACCATTCTCGCCAATCTGGCCGTATCCTTCGTACAGGATGGCAAGAAGGTGGCGGTGGTGGATGGTAACCTGCGGAAGCCCGGCCTGCATAGCATCTTCGATGTGGAAGGCAGCCAAGGGCTGGCAGCTTACTTAAGCGGCTACGAGGAAGCCAAGGATATTGCTGTCTATGGCAGCTTGGCGAACCTGGCGGTGATTCCTGCCGGAATAACCCATGTCAGTCCGCCGGATTTGCTCGGCAGCGAAAGAATGGCCGGGCTGCTTACGGAGCTGAAGGCAAGCTTCGATCTGATTCTGCTGGATTCGCCGCAGGGCGTAGATTACAGCGATGCACGGATTCTGGCCCCCCTCTCGGACGGGGTGGTCATAGTAGCCAGACACGGCCGGACGAAGCGCGAAGCGCTCCGCAAGCTGAAAGGTCTCATGGAGCAGACAGGTGTAAGGATTCTCGGGATTGCGATGAACCAGACCAGATAGAACACCAAATCGGCAAGGTGAACAAAACTACTTGGGAGGTATGTGTGATGAAAAAGGTAAAAAAGGTAATTATCCCGGCAGCCGGGTTAGGCACACGGTTCCTTCCGGCGACCAAGGCAATGCCTAAGGAAATGCTGCCCATTATCAACAAACCGACGATCCAGTATATCGTGGAGGAGGCCATTGCCTCCGGGATCGAAGACATCATCATTGTAACCGGTAAGGGAAAGCGGGCGATTGAGGATCATTTCGACAATGCCTTTGAGCTTGAATCCAGACTGCTGGAAGATGGTAAGCTGGAGCTGCTCAAAGAGGTGCAGCGGTCCTCCAAGGTGGAAATTCACTATATCCGGCAAAAGGAACCCAAGGGTCTCGGTCATGCTGTATGGTGTGCGAGACGGTTCATCGGCGATGAGCCGTTCGGCGTTATGCTCGGCGATGACATTGTAACCGGACAGGTTCCCTGCCTGAAGCAGCTGATCGATCAGTATGAGGAGACCCAGAATTCGGTGATCGGGGTGCAGGTCATTCCGGATGAATTCACGAACCGCTACGGGATTATCGAGCCGGATATGCAGGACGGGAAGCTCTACCGGGTGAACAATTTCGTGGAGAAGCCTCCGCTTGGAACAGCGCCTTCTAATCTGGCGATCATGGGCCGCTATGTATTTACCCCTAAGATCTTCAAGTATCTTGATCTTCAGGAGAAGGGCGCGGGCGGCGAGATTCAGCTGACGGATGCGATTCAGAAGCTGAACCAGAGCGAACGTGTCTACGCTTATAACTTCGACGGTACAAGATATGATGTCGGTGAACGTCTTGGATATATTTTGACCACACTGGAATTTGCCCTTGCGAGCGAAGATTTACGCTATCAGGTCATGGATGCCATGGCAGAATGGCTGAATAAGGCGGGACAGAAATCGCTAAGCAGCTGAGACCGTCCCCCCAACCCGATGGTTACAAGCCGGAGTCAAGAAGTAAGGCTGCATAAACCTTTACGAGAAATGAGGAGAGATGAGCATGCAAAAACTGCCGGAAGACTATGAGGCCGTCCTGCCGAAACTTTACATGCTGCATTCGGGTGAAGAAAGCAAGGGAATGGAATCCTATCTGGTCTTGAAGCGGATCATCGACATCTTGTTCTCCGCCCTGGGTCTGCTGTTCCTGCTTCCGCTGTTCGCAGTGGTGGCTGTCCTGATTAAGCTGGAAGATCCGAAGGGCAAGGTGTTCTTCCGCCAGGATCGGGTCGGCAAGGACGAGAAGCTGTTCCCCATGTACAAGTTCAGATCCATGGTATCTAATGCCGAGGAGCTTAAGGCCAATCTCATGGCCTACAACGAAGTAAGCGGCGCGATGTTCAAGATTAAGAATGATCCCCGCATTACGCGGATTGGAAGATTCCTGCGCAAGACCAGTATTGATGAACTGCCGCAGCTCTGGAACGTGCTGATGGGGCATATGAGTCTGGTGGGTCCCCGTCCTCCGCTCGTTGAAGAGGTGGAGCAGTATACGGATTACGACAAGCAGCGGCTGATGGTTACACCCGGCTGCACCGGCTACTGGCAGGTGAACGCCAGAAACAGTGTCGGCTTTGATGAGATGGTTCAGCTGGATCTGACATACATCCATATGCGCAGCACAATGCTGGATCTGAAGATTATCGTCAAGACTGGCCTGATGCTGCTCGGTTCCAAAAATGCGTATTAAAAATATGGGAATTGGGTGATGCCGATGTTTGTACACGGAGATGTACCTGAGATTTCCATTATCATTTGCACCTATAACCGGTCAGCTCTGCTGGTCAAGACGCTGCACTCGCTGCTGCCGCTGGAGAATTTGCACCAGGCCGAAATCATCGTGGTGGATAATCAGTCTACGGATGATACGGCGGCCGCTATCAAGGGGTTCATCGGGACCTATGGTGATGATATGGATATCCGTTATTTGCTGGAGCCGGTTCAAGGGCTGTCAGCAGCCCGCAACACGGGCATTCTGGCTTCTAAATCGCAGCTCATTGCTTTCTTGGATGATGATGCGATTCCTTGCCGGACCTGGATTACGACGATTGTCAGCACATTTGCGGCTAGGCCGGAAGTGATGGCTATGGGCGGCAAAATCGCTCCGATCTTCGAGAGCAAACGCCCGGATTGGCTGATTAAGCCGTTCGAGCTTCCTTACACGATTGTTGATCTGGGGGGCCGGATCAGAGAGTATCCGAAGCGGCTTCATCCCTGCGGTGCCAACATGGCGATGCGCAAGCCGGTGTTCGATATCAGCCTGTTCCCGCTGGAGCTGGGCCGCAAGGGCGACTCGCTGCTCTCGGGTGAAGAGACCTGGCTGTTCAGCCAGCTCCAGCAGGAGGGACATTCCATTCTCTATCATCCGGAGATGGCTGTGGATCATTTCGTTCCGGCGAACCGGCTGACAGAGGACTGGATCATGAAGAGGTATTACAGCCAAGGCATATCGAACGCTATGAAAAGTGAAGGAATGAAGGGCCACCTGCTGCTTCTGGGCAAGACGGGGGCCAAAGTGATCTACATCCTGGCAGATTCTGTTCTCTCCCGCAGTAAGGGAAGAAGGCTGCTGAATAAGTGCCGGCTCGAGAGTATTCGCGGAACTCTCCATATGATCTGGAACCGGAAGAGGGAATCCGCAGCGGGGTGAGGGGAGGACGCGCGATGACCAATTTTGAGTGGGGCGCCAAAATAAATAGTCTGCCATACGGAATGCTCTATCTCGTAACTGCACTGTTCCTGGGAACAGCCGTCATCTTCCAGCCGGTCATCGCAGTAGCGGCCGTATTCTTCATTCTGCTGCTGGTTGCCTCCCTATCACGCCCAGAGCTGATCAGCTATTTTGTTCTGCTGACTACGGCAGTCTCGATTAACTTTTTGTACAGCGGGAGTATGTTCGGTATTGAGATCCTGTCGCTCTACAAGCTGGTTATTCTGATGCTGCTCGTACCGTGCATCCTGGTCAACGGCCTGAAGTTCAAGCTCAGCCCTCCCTTATGGGCGATGCTGGCCCTGATCCTGCTCACCTTCAGCTTCTCCATCTGGCTGCCGGAGATGAGCACATCCATTGCGGTCAAAGCCTTCATCGGGCTGTCCCTGCCCTTCGTACTGCTGCTGATTAACTGGAAGAAGGAAGTCGCCGAGAAGCAGATCCGGATCATTACCCTGCTGCCTCTGGTCAGCATGTTGCTGGGAGTGGTGCTGCAGGCTGCGAATATACATTCACTGGTAGCCGTTGAGTTCACAGGCGCGGTGCGGGTGCAGGGGGCGAACATTCCGCCTCACCTGGCGATGCTGGCCTTCATGGGAGTAGCAATCGCGTTCATTGAGATCAAGCGCAGTCCGCTGTATACGCGGTTCAATTACATCATGCTGGGGCTGAATTTCTTCATTCTGGTGATTACAGGTACGCGCGGGCCGATTCTTGCCCTGGTGCTGATGGTACTCTATTATTTCTACGATATCTCCCGCGCCTTCCTGAAGGGCAAGAAGAAATTTCTGATCCCGCTGCTGTGTTCGCTGCTGGTCATTACCTCGGCCGTATACATGCAACTGGACAACATCAAGAAGCGCTCCTTTGAACGGACGACCGAGACCGGGATAGACCTGTCGGGACGGGCGGAGGCCTGGGAGTACTTTTTGAACAAAGCCGCAGATTCACCTTATGCCGGGCGGGGGCTTGGAGCGGTAACGGTGGCGAATGACGGTACGCTGTACGGCGGGTTTGTCGTTCCGCACAATGAGTATATCCGCTTCTACTACGACGGAGGATACATCGGTGCCATTCTGCTGCTGCTGTCTTTACTCGCTGTGTTTATTCTGGTGTACAGGGTGCTTTTACCAGCGGTGAAACCTTATTATCTGCTCTTTATTGCAGCTTTTCTGATCTACTCTTTCACGGATAACACGCTGTCGACGGTCCAATTCATCATTCCGTTCTGTTGGTACCTGAACTGCCTGTACCGATCTTCACAGCTGGCCGATTCCCCACAAAAAGAAGTGATACGATGAACCAAGTGAATATGTTCGATGTCAATTTCGATAACTATGATTTCATGGACCTGCTTGATTACATAGACAGAACCATTCAGGAAAGGAGCCAATCCTACATCCTGACCTGCAATGTCGATCATGTGATCAAGCTCCGCAAGGACAAAGAGTTTCGGGAGGTCTATTCCGAAGCAGGGGCTGTTGTAGCCGATGGAATGCCGCTGATCTGGGCGTCCAAGATGCTCGGTAAACCGCTGAAGCAAAAGGTATCCGGGGCTGATCTGTTCAGCCAGCTGGGTAACGCATTTGAACAAAGGCAATACCGGTTGTTCTTCCTGGGGGCCGCCGAAGGCGTCGCAGAGCAGGCAACGAAGAATCTGAAGGCCGCCTTCCCGGGCATTAACGTAGTGGGCTGTTACTCTCCTTCTTACGGCTTCGAGCACAACGAAGAAGAGAACCAGCGGATTATCCAGATGCTGACCGAGACCCAGCCGGATATTGTGTTCGTAGGCGTGGGAGCACCGAAGCAGGAGAAGTGGATCTACCGTCACTATACCTCCTACCAGGCGCCGGTCTCCATCGGCGTAGGGGCCACCTTCGACTTCCTGTCCGGCTCGGTGAAGCGGGCACCGGATTTCATGCAGAGAACCGGCATGGAGTGGCTCTGGAGACTTAGCCAGGAGCCGGGCCGGTTATGGAAAAGATACCTTGTCGACGATGCCCAGTTCCTGGTGCTGCTATTCAAGGAGATGCGCAAACGGGGCAAGGTGAAGAACAGCAGTGCCGATTGAATGAGAGCGGCGAAAGAGGGGGGCAGGGAATGAAGATGCTAAGCAGAGATGAGAATAGTCTGAATCTTCCATCGGCACAAGCCGTGAAGTCGGCTGTAATGATGACCTTGATCTGCGCTTCGGCTCTGGCCCTGCCGCTTGCGATCGGCTTCGCCAGTGCGAATCTGAGCGCGTCGAACAGCCTGCAGGGCATCATTCTGGCAGGTATCCTCTTTCCGGCCTTGTTGCTGGCCCTGCTGAATACACGGATGCTTATTCCTTACACTTTGCTGATCTGGGCAGTTGCCCCGGAGTTGCGGCGGATTGCAGACTGGTACGAAGGCGTATATCACTCCGTCTCCCTGCTCAGTCTGGCCCCGCTGCTGACCGGAGCGACCTTAGCCATTCCCGTGCTGCGGGAAATTCACCGGATTCGCAAGTCCTCCACCCGGATCATGCTGCTGTTCTCCGTCGCACTGGCCTACGGCGCGTTGATTGGACTGGCGAAGAACGGAATCGGCTCGGTATACGATCTGGCGAATTACATCGTCCCGCTGCTGCTCATTCCCTTCTTCGCGGTCACGCCGTTTAAGCCGAAGGATATCGACCGGCTGCTGTACGCTTTTGCCAACATCGCCGTGCTGGTTGCGATCTACGGGATCGTGCAGTATCTGACCGTTCCCCCTTGGGACGCCTTCTGGATGCGGAATGCCGATATGATCTCAATCGGAACCCCGTATCCGCTGGAGATCCGGGTCTTCTCGACCCTGAACTCTCCGGGTCCGGCTGCAACCTTCCTGGTCTTCGCCCTGGTGCCGATGATTCTGGAGAAAAGATGGCAGGGTACGCTGCGCTGGCTCGGTGTTCTGCTCGTAGTGGTCTGCCTGCTGACTACGCTAGTCCGGTCTGCATGGCTGGTCCTGCTGGTGATGCTGCTGGTCTACATCGCTTCCTCTCCCTCCAAGGGCAAATGGAAGACGCTGCTCCAGCTCGTATTCGTAGCAGCCGCGCTGTTCTGGATTGTTCCCAAGCTCCCTGGAGCAGAGGGGCTGGTGGCCCGGATGGAGACCCTGACCTCCGTGCAGGAGGATCATTCCTTCAATGAACGCCTCAGCCTCTGGACCAATATGCTGCCGATGGTGGCTGGCAATCCGGTAGGGCAGGGGATCGGCAGTGTAGGCCAGGGCACCAAGCTTGGCAACGGCGGAGAGCTGGGGGAATACGGGAATATGGATAACGGCTTCATCGCGCTGCTGCTGACCTTCGGCGTACTCGGTGCATTGTTCTTCTTCGGGGCACTCGGTGCGGTCATCAAGGAGATCGGTGTCAGAGTGACCCGCAGGAACGAACTTCAGCCTTACGCCAGGCTGGCGCTGGCGGCGTGGATGGGAGCTGTAGCCAGCCTGATTTCGGATAACGGCTTTCCCGGTCTTAAGGGATATCTGATCTGGATGCTGATCGGACTTGGCCTCAGCGCCAAGGAGCTTACTCAAAGCAGAAAGAAGGGAATACCGCATGCAGCAGTCCAGCGCCAAATCACTACCCGCTAACCGGGTATGGTCCACCTTCCGGAGATTCACGAAGAGTAAGGACAATAGCTCGGCTGCTGTCAAAACGATGTTCGTCAGTGTGCTGATCCTGCTGGTCAATATGCTGACCGGCGTACTGACCGCCCGTTATCTCGGCCCGACCGGCCGGGGGGAGCAGACAGCGATGGTGAACTGGTCGCAGTTCCTGGCCTTCAGCATGAGCTTCGGCATTCCCTCGGCGCTGATCTACAACGCCAAGAAAAATCCGCAGGAAGCGGGAGTGCTGTACCGGATCGCGCTGCTGATCGGCCTTGTGTTCGGAACCATCGCCATGACGGTCGGGATACTCGTGCTGCCTTATTGGCTGGGGTCCTTCAGTCATGAGGTAGTGGTCTTCGCCCAGTGGTCCATGATCCTCTGCCCGCTGATTGTTATCTCGCAGATTAACAATGCGGCCTTCCAGTTCAGAGGGGATTACAAGACCTTCAACTGGATGCGGTACCTGGTGCCGCTGCTGACACTGGGGGCCATCGGCATTCTGATCCTGAGCGGCTACATGAATCCTTATACGACCGCACTGGCCTATCTGGTTCCGTCAGTTCCACTGTTCATCGGAATGACCATCCTGCTGCTGCGGACCTACAAGGTCAAGCTCCGGGATTCCTACCGCAATTTCAAAAGATTGTTCACCTACGGCCTCGGCTCATACGGTAATGATCTGCTCGGCCAGTTCTCAGTATACATAGACCAGATCATCATCGCCGGACTGCTTAGACCGGCGGATCTGGGGCTCTATGCGGTAGCGGTTAGCCTGTCGCGTATGGTGAACTTCTTCGCGAATTCGATCACGGTGGTGCTCTTCCCGAAGGCCTCCGAGATGGCGAAGGACGAAGCGGTTGCCCTCACCTTCAAGGCTTTCCGGATCAGTACTACCTGTACTTTGCTTGGCGCAGTATTCCTGATGGTGGTAGCGCCGTTTGTCATCCCGCTGCTCTACGGCAAGGATTTCAACACCGCGCTCACCGTGTTCCGCCTGCTGCTGCTGGAAGTAACCATCAGCGGCGGGACGCTGATTCTGGCACAGGTGTTCATGGCACTGGGCAAGCCGAAGTTCGTATCCATCCTTCAGGGGGTCGGCCTGATCCTGGTGATTCCGCTGCTGTTCCTGCTGGTGCCGAAGTTCGGATTGTTCGGAGCCGGGGTGGCTATGCTCTCCTCCTCCGTGCTGCGGTTCCTGTTCATTATTCTTAATATCAAGTACAACCTGAAGGTTAAGCTTCCGCGGCTGCTCATTAACGCCCAGGACCTTCAGTGGATGAAGACGACGATGAATTCGTATATCCGCAAGAAACCTATGGATGTGTAAGTAGTTAAGGGTTGAATTCAGTATTTTTGATTCTGCTCGTAGAGATATACGATACGAGCCACTTATCTGCTTTAAAAAACCATGGGACGGTGCTTGGAGGAGCGTAGAGAAAATTTGGAGCTGTAGGAGCGTCAGCGGCCGGAAGCCCAAACTTTTCTCGCAGCGACGACACACACCGGACCATAAAAGGAGGATACCTTCATGGATTCAGTAACAAGCGTGCTTGGCGGCCGGGGCAGCTACCCGATCTCGGCAGTCATCATCGCCCAGGACGACGAAGTTCGAATCACCAAAGCCATTCAGTCCTGCCGGTTATTCGCCGATGAGGTGGTTGTAATCGACGGAGGAAGCAAAGACGGGACCGTAGGGCTATCCGAGAGCCTGGGATGCCGGGTGTATGTCAACCCCTGGCCCGGATATGCGAAGCAAAGGGAATTCGGAGTGGAACGTGCCATCCATGATTGGGTCTTCCTGATTGATACCGACGAAGTGGTCAGCGAGGAGCTGGCCCGGGATATCCTGGAGCGCAAGCCGGGACTTACCGATGCTACGGTGGCGTTCTCGCTGTACCGGATTGGTGATTTTCTCGGCAAATGGCTGGATAAAGGCGAATATCTGGTGCGGCTGTATAACCGCAAGGAATACGGTATCCGCAATTCTCTGGTCCATGAGATGCCCGAGGTGTCCGAGGAACGGACGGTGAAGCTGAACGGAACGCTGTGGCATCAAGGCTTCCGCAGCATCAACGATCATGTCGCCCGGTTCAACAAATACACCGATCTGGAAGCAGAGAGTGCGTTCGCCAGCGGCAAGCCGTTCAAGCTGAGTCATCTGCTGCTGCGTCCGCCGGCACGGTTCCTGCAGAAGTATTTCCTGCATGGCCTGTTCAAGAAAGGCATCTCGGGCTTTGCGGTATCCGTCTTCTGGGTGATGTATGAATTCATGGTCGGCTTCAAGCATTACGAATTGCACAGCGCAGGCAGGCTGGCCCGGCATAACGAAGCGGGCCAGGCCGAGAAGGAGAACAAGGGGGAGAGAAGCTATGTCGTACAATGACGGACTCAACATTATGACGACCGGCCTCAGCTGGCCCTCGTTACAGCCCGGAGGACTGAACACCTATTTCAAATCCGTGTGTGAGCAGCTGTCCTCACGGAATCAGGTGCATGCCCTGATCTGCAGCCAGGAGACCCCGGAGACTTCCAAGGAACTGATCATCCATAATGCCGGTGATCCGAAGGAGACGATCTGGAAGCGCAAGGATGCCTTCCAGCGCAAGGCGGCTTCCCTGATGGGGGATGGCAGCGGGCGGATTGATATCCTCTATACCCACTTCGCACCTTACGGCATCGGGCCTGCGATAGAAGCGAAGAAACGGGGAATTCCGGTGGTGATGACCTTCCACGGGCCCTGGAACGAAGAGATGAAGATTGAAGGTCAAGGCATCAAGCATAAGGTCAAGACAACGATTGCCAAATCGATAGAACATAAGGCTTACAAGCTGGCGGACAGATTCATTGTCCTCAGCGATTACTTCCGTAATATGCTGCACGAGCTGCACGGCGTACCGCTGCACAAGATTACCGTCATTCCGGGAGCGGCCAACGTGGAGCGGTTCATGCCGGCCACGAACCGGCTGGCGATCCGCCGGACGCTGAATCTGCCGGAAGGCGCCACCACGGTCCTGACGGTCCGGCGGCTGATGAACCGGATGGGGCTGCTGCAGCTGCTTGAAGCCTGGAAGCAGGTGAGCGAGCGGTTCCCGAACGCGATTCTGCTGATCGGGGGCAAGGGCCCGCTGCGCGGGGAGCTGGAAGAGAAAATAGCCGATTACGGGCTGGGCAACAAGGTCCGGCTGCTCGGCTACATTCCCGATCATGAGCTGGCTTCTTATTATCAGGCAGCGGATATGTTCGTCGTTCCTTCCCAGGCGCTGGAAGGCTTCGGCCTGATCACCGTTGAGGCTCTGGCCTCGGGGCTGCCGGTAATGGCGACTCCGGTTGGCGGCAACAAGGAGATCCTCCAGGGCTTCCGCCCGGAGCTGCTGTTCAAGAGTGCAGCCAGCGAGGATATGGCGGAAGGCATGATTCATATGCTGAGCAACCGCAAGCTGCTGCCCGGCCGGGATGAATGCCGGAATCATGTGCTGGAGAAGTACACCTGGCAGCATGTAGGCGATCAAGTGGAATCTGTGTTCCTCGAAACCTTGGGAAAGGGTGTGAGCGTAGGATGATCAAAGTCGCTTATATTGATCACACCGCCAAATGGAGCGGGGGCGAGGTCGCCCTGTTCAACATCCTCACCAACATTGGTGAGCAGATTGAGCCGCTGGTGATCCTGGCCGAGGAAGGGACGCTGGCTGAACGTCTGCGGGAGAAGGGCATCGATGTCCGCATTATTCCGCTGGATGAGAGCATCCGCAGCCGTGGCCGCAATGCCGTGAACCTCGGGGCTCCGGCGGCTGCGATGAAACTGCTGGCGTATGGCCGCAAGCTGGCTCCGCTGCTGAAGGAAGAGAAGGTGGATTGTGTGCATACCAATTCCCTGAAATCAGCCTTTTACGGAGCCGTCGCTGCCAAAAAAGCAGGCGTGCCGCTGATCTGGCACATCCGCGATCACATCGGAGCACCTTATCTGAAGCCGGTTGTCGCCAAGGCGATCCGGCTGCTGTCACGCCTGCTGCCGAACGGGGTCATTGCCAATTCCCACTCCACGCTGAATGCGCTGGAGCTGCCGCGCTCGAAGAAGACACTGGTCGTCTACTCGGCCTTCGCCAAAGCCATCGGTGAAGGCATCGGTAAGCGGGACCAGAAGGACTTCAACGTTCTGCTGGTCGGACGGCTCGCTCACTGGAAGGGCCAGCATATTGTGCTGGAAGCCGCGAAGGCCTTCAAGCATGACAGCCGCGTGAAGTTCTGGCTGGCCGGTGACGCGCTGTTCGGCGAAGAGGAATACAAACAGGGATTAATGCAGCAGATGCAGCAAGGGGACATCACCAATGTCAGCCTTCTGGGTCATGTGGATGATATACAAGGACTCATGAATAAAGCGGATTTACTGATTCATACGTCGATCACCCCTGAGCCGTTCGGCCAGGTTATCGTCGAAGGTATGGCGGCCGGACTGCCGGTGATCGCCTCCAATGAAGGCGGACCGGTGGAGATTGTGGTTCCTGGTGAGACAGGACTGCTGATCCAGCCCGGAGATGCTACTGTACTTGCAGATTCCATCACCTGGATGCTGAACCATCCCGAAGAGCGTAGACGGATGGCGGACAATGGAATGAGACGGGTGAAAGAGCATTTTGTCATCGAGAACACGGTCAAGGACATCGTCGCTTACTACAAAGGTCTGCTGGCTGTCACCTGATCCTCCCGCTCACGATAATGATTAAGGCTTGCATCACATCTGTTTCAGCCATGCGTTCACTGCTTGATGATGCTGCTCCAAAAAACTTTGAGGATGATTCACATGAAAATTGCGATAGCGCACGATTATTTAATCCAGATGGGCGGGGCGGAACGGGTGGTGGAGGTCTTTCATCACATGTATCCGGAAGCTCCGATCTTCACAACGGTTTTTAACGGAAGCCGCCTGACCGATAACCTCAAAGACGCGGATATCCGCGCCTCCTGGCTGCAGAACATTCCGGGAGTGAAGCGGAATTTCAAAGGGGTGCTGCCGCTCTACCCTATGGCTGTCCGCGATTTGGACTTCAGCGGGTATGATATCGTCCTTAGCTCCAGCAGTGCTTTTATGAAAAGCATCCAGGTGCCCGAGTCCACCTTCCATCTGTGCTACTGTCATACGCCGATGCGTTTCGCCTGGGACTATGACACGTACATGGAGCGGCAATCGAATTCCGGGTTGTTTAAAAGACTGCTCAAGGTGTATATGCAGCGGCTCAAGAGCTGGGACCAGCGCACCTCCAAAAATGTAAATCAGTTCGTCGCCAACTCTTCTGTCGTGAAAACGCGGATTCAGAATTATTACCACCGGGATTCCGATGTCATCTTCCCGCCGATCAATACAGCCCGCTTCAGCAGCTCCTCGAACATTGGAGATTATTATCTGATTGTCTCGCGGCTGGTCTCCTACAAGCGGATCGATCTGGCGGTGGAGGCGTTCAACCGTAACGGGCTTAAGCTGTATATTGTCGGGGACGGACCGGACAGGAAGCGTCTGGAAGGCATGGCTAAGGGGAATGTATCTTTTCTGGGCCGGCTGGAGGATGAGGAAGTTACAGGGCTGATGTCCCAGTGCCGGGCGTTTGTTTTCCCGGGGGAAGAGGATTTCGGCATCACGCCGCTGGAGGCGAATGCCGCTGGAAGACCGGTCATCGCCTATCAGGCCGGGGGAGCGCTGGACACGATTATTCCATACGTTAACGGCGTATTTTTCCAGCACCAGGAAGTTGATGATTTGCTTAAGGCTATTGATGAGGTGGAGGCCTATGCGTGGGATATCGACCAGATTATGGGCCATGCACGCAAATTCGATGAGCAGGCGTTTATGGTTCAGTTCAAGCAGTATGTGGAACAGGCCTACGTCAATTTCCTAAAAGGAGGATGAAACTATGAAACTCGCAGTAATTGGTACCGGCTATGTAGGACTTGTATCAGGCGTCTGCTTCACCTTGAACGGGAATCATGTCATCTGTGTGGATAAGGATGAGGAGAAAATCAATAAGCTGAACCGGATGGAATCCCCCATCTATGAGCCGGGCATTGAGGCCTTGATCGAAATGAATCTGCGCGAGGGCCGGCTAAGCTTCTCGTCCGATCTTCAGGAGTCGGTCCGCCGCTCCGATATCGTTATTCTTGCCGTAGGTACTCCTTCACTGCCGGGCGGCGAAGCCGATCTGAGATACATTGAAGGGGCAGCTACCGAGATTGCCCAGGCGATGGAGGGCTACAAGATTATCATGACCAAGTCGACGGTTCCCGTTGGCACCAATGAGCGAATCCGCAAGCTGATCGCCTCCCATACAAATCATCCCTTCGATATCGTCTCTGCCCCTGAATTCCTCCGTGAAGGCTCTGCGATCCGCGACACGCTTCATCCCGACCGAATTGTCATCGGACTCGATAATCCGGCGCTGGAGCCGACGATGCGTGAGCTTCATCAGGGATTTACGGACAACGTATTCGTTACAGATATCCGCAGCGCGGAGATGATCAAATATGCGTCTAACGCTTTTCTGGCTACGAAGATATCGTTCATTAACGAGATTGCCAACATTTGCGAAAAGGTAGGAGCTGATGTAACCGAGGTGGCAGAGGGGATGGGCATGGACCGGAGAATCGGATCTACCTTCCTGCAGGCCGGAATCGGCTATGGAGGCTCCTGTTTCCCGAAAGATACCAATGCGCTGATCCAGATCGCCGGCAATGTGGATTATGAGTTCAAGCTGCTCAAATCAGTCGTCGAGGTGAACAAAGGCCAGCGGTTCATGATCATCTCCAAGCTGCATGAATCTCTGGGCAGCCTGCGCGGCGCCGTAATCGGTATCTGGGGGCTTGCGTTCAAGCCTAATACCGATGATGTCCGCGAGGCACCGGCCCGCGAGATCGTCGAGGCGCTCGTCGCCGAGGGAGCAATTGTGAAGCTGTATGATCCTATTGCCGCGGACAACTTCCGTAAGGAATATGATCACCCGCAGCTCCGCTGGTGCGGACTGGCCGAAGAAGCCGCTGAAGGCAGCGACGCCGTCTGCCTGCTGACCGACTGGAGCCAGTTCAAGGAGATCAACCTGCACCAGCTGGCGGGAACCATGCGCCGCCAGGTGCTGATCGACGGCCGCAACGTCTATACCAAAGAGCAAATCGAAGGCACCGGCCTCGAGTACATCTCCGTCGGCCGCCCGCAGATGGGCGGGCTTAGCGGATTCTCCGCCAGCGTGGCTGGCGCGGTGTAGAGCGGCGATCCACTTGATGCGTTACGCCGAAAGTGGGCCGCACGGCGAATGAGTGGGATAAATCCCATTAAATGCGCCGAAAGCGGGCTGGACGGCGAATTGAGTGGGATAAATCCCATTAAATGCGCCGAAAGCGGGATGGATGGCGAAATGAGAGGGATAAATCCCATTAAATGCGCCGAAAGCGGGATGGATGGCGAAATGAGAGGGATAAATCCCATTAAATGCGCCGAAAGTGGGCTGCACGGTGAAATGAAGAGTATAAGTACCCTTGATTTATCGGATGATGGCCGAATGGAGCAAATGAGGAGCACAAATGCCCCTGATTTCTCAGATTCAGACTGAATGGAGCAAATGAGGAGCATTAGTGCACCTGATTTCTTGAGTGCGGGCCAAATGGAGCAACTGAGGAGCACAAGCAAGTGCCCAGTACTTAACTAACTAGCTTCTGCCGCCGCGAACTTGTGCGGCGAGCCCTTGGCACAAGAGTCTTGAATCCCGGTCTTGAATCCCGGTCTTGAATCCCGATCTTGAATCCCATTGTCTTGGATTCTATTGCCCATACTCTTGTTCTCTCCAGCCGCTAACTAAATCAGCGGCGACGCCTTGGAACAAGCGGCACTTAAGAGTCTTTGAGCCTTTGAATTTTTCTCCGCCGCAACAGTAGGCGGCAACCAGGGATTCAACTGCTGCCGCGCAAGCATAGCGGCCGCCCCGCTCCCCTTGCCGC
Source organism: Paenibacillus rhizoplanae (assembly GCF_042684125.1). NCBI lineage: Bacteria > Bacillati > Bacillota > Bacilli > Caryophanales > Paenibacillaceae > Paenibacillus > Paenibacillus rhizoplanae. The sequence continues at coordinate 164,703 of NZ_JBHUKY010000068.1, forward strand.
TACCACAAGCGGCAATATCGGATCTTTAGCCGGGAGCTTCGCCTGCGGGCGAAGCGGATGTAAAAGCACAGCCTGTTATGAAATGGAGCGGAGAGGAATTTTGGAGCTGTAGGAGCGTTAGCGTCCGCCTTTGTCTCCGGATGTTATCTGCTGCAAGCAATATAATCAACAACATCTGGAGACAACAGCGGCCGTAAGCCCAAAATTCCTTGCAGCGACCCTCATAACAGGCGGGATTTTAACTCACAGCTCCGCAACAAGAAATACCCAATAACAATACGATATGGAGGGTTCACTATGAAACTAGTACTTCTATCAGGCGGCTCCGGCAAGCGGCTCTGGCCGTTGTCCAATGATTCACGCTCCAAGCAATTTCTGAAGGTACTGGAAAGCCCGGCAGGTGAACCGGAATCGATGGTACAACGGGTATGGAGACAGCTGGAGGAGAACGGCATGGCCGGGTCCTCTTATCTGGCGACCGGACGCAGCCAGGTGGAGATGATCCAGAGCCAGCTCGGCAGCGAAGTGCCGATCATCGTGGAGCCGGAGCGGCGGGATACCTTCCCGGCCATTGCGCTGACGGCGGCCTATCTGTATTCCATCGCGGGGGTGTCCCCAAGCGAGACCGTGGCGATTCTGCCGGTGGACCCATACGTGGAATCCTCCTTTTTCGAAACGGTGCTGCAGCTGGAGAACACCATGCTGGTGAGCGGGGCGAACCTGGCGCTGATGGGCGTAGTTCCCGAGCATGCTTCGGAGAAATACGGCTACATTATTCCAACCGGCGCAGATGCGGGGGCCAATGGTTACCTGCAGGTCAGCCACTTCCAGGAGAAGCCGGACCGTGTGCAGGCCGAGGAGCTGATCAGCCAGGGCGCGCTCTGGAACTGCGGAGTGTTCGCCTTCCGTCTGGGTTACCTGCTGGATATCCTGCAGCGCAAAGGGCTGCCGCTGAATTACGAAGAGCTGCAGAAGCAGTATAAGCTACTGTCCTCGATCAGTTTTGATTACGAAGTGGTGGAGAAAGAGGAGAACATCGTCGTACAGCCATACGCCGGATTCTGGAAGGACCTGGGTACCTGGAACACCCTGACCGAGGAAATGACCAGCAACCATGTCGGCAAAGGCTTTGTGACCGCTGACTCCGAGGGCACCTGCCTCATTAACGAGCTGGATATTCCGATTACGGTAATCGGGGCGAAGGATCTAATTATCGCCGCCAGCCCGGACGGCATTCTGGTGACGCACAAGACTGAGAGTCCGCGGATCAAGGAAGTGCTGAAGTCTTTTGAACAAAGACCGATGTACGAGGAGCGCCGCTGGGGTCACTACAAGGTGATTGACTATGTGAAATATGACGAGGGCAACGAGGTGCTGACCAAGCGGATTTTCATCAATGAAGGTAAAAATATCAGCTATCAGCTGCATCACAAACGCAGTGAAATCTGGACCTTCATCAGCGGAGAAGCCAGCATTGTCATCAATGAGAAGATGCATACGGTGAAGGCGGGAGATGTGGTGCGGATACCGGAAGGAACCAAGCATGCCATTCTTGCTCTTACCGATGTGGAGTTCATTGAGGTGCAGACGGGGTCGGAGCTCGTAGAGGAGGATAACATTCGTATTACTCTGGACTGGGAGGATATAGCTCTACATCAGTTCATTTCGTAGGTCTAACTTATCTATTTAACCAAATGTTACAATTTCAAATCAGGCATTAAGAACTATTTTTTGGGAAAATTTCGACATTACTATACATTAAATTTGCATAGAGACGATACTTAAGGTAAGAGGGATTGATCCTTCCAAAACGACAATGGCAAACCTAATCGAAAGATAGGGACGCAAAGCTATAGGGCCTTCGCAAGAGTGGCAGCCTGGCTACCGAAAGGAAGAGAATATTGTGAAAACTTACCGTAAGTCTCGTTTGTTCTGCGCTGTGTTGTCGCTGGCCGTGGTATTGTCTGCTGTACCCGTGGGACTGGGAATCGCCCCTTCCACCGTCAAGGCTGCCTCCTCGGAGGGAGGGCCAGTGAACCCTAATGCCTCCCCTGAGGCGGTCAAGCTGTTGAACAATCTGTATGATATCTCGGGAAATGGAATCATTACAGGCCAGCATGACTATTTCGAGAGTCCTGATGAGCTGAGCAACAAGCTGAAGGGAACAAGCGGACAATACGCAGCACTACATGGTTATGAGCTTGGAGCCATCGGTGGACAGAGTGAGAGCGGAGTAGCTGCACAACGCAAAAACATCGTCTGGAGTGCGACGAACTGGTCCAGAGCGGGCGGAATTGTCGCCATGACCTTCCACCAGAACCTGCCGGGCACCAAGCACGAATGGTCCAATGTGCAGAAGTCAATCACCCAAGCGCAATTCAACAAATACGTAACCCCCGGCACTACAGAGTATAATGCGCTGATTACCGATCTGGATAAAGTAGCTGTCTCTCTGAAAAGTCTGCGGGATGCTAAGGTTCCGATCCTGTGGAGACCTTACCATGAAATGAACGGCGGCTGGTTCTGGTGGGGGAAGAAAGATAATTTTACAGCCCTGTGGAATATTATGTATGACCGGTTCGTGAACGTTCATCAGTTAAATAATCTGATTTGGGTTTGGAACCCGAATGCGCCGAATGCCAACTCTGATCCCTATGCACGGACCTATCCGGGCGCGGACAGAGTGGATGTGCTGGCAGCAGATATATATAATAACGACTACTCGAATAAATATCATGATGATCTGACCAGCCTGGCTGGCGGCAAACCGATCGGCATCGGCGAGAACGGCGAAATGCCGAACATCTCGAAGCTGAAGCTGACCCAGCAGAATTATGTGTTCATGATGAACTGGGGCAAGATGCTCTATGAGAATAACAGCACGGCGACGATCAAGAATTTCATGAATGACAGCTACACACTAACCCGTGACCAATATAAGGCCTGGTCTGCTCCGGCGGCGGCTCCTAAGCCAACCGCAACGCCGACGCCTACAGCAACCCCAACACCGACGCCAACAGTAACGCCGACACCAACCGCAACACCAATGCCAATTCCGACACCAACTGTTGCGCCGATTCCGAAGCCGGTCCCAACCTCCGGTGAGACGGAGAATAAGCCTGCTCAGAATGGCTTGCTTGGAGAATACTTCAAGAACATGACGCTCTCGGGGACGCCGGTTATGGTACGTAATGACGACGTCATCAGCTTCAATTGGCGTCAGGGTACGCCTAATGCTGCACTCGGCATAGACTACTTCTCGATCCGCTGGAGCGGCCAGATTAAGCCGGCTTACAGTGAGACCTATCAGTTCTATACTACATCGGATGACGGTATCCGCTTATGGGTGAACGGCACAGCCGTCATTGACAGCTGGGTGAAGCAGAGTGGAACTGCCCGCACAGGTAGCATACCCTTGACTGCCGGGCAACTGTACGATATCAAGGTAGAGTATTACGAGAATGCAGGCGATGCGAATGTCCATCTGATGTGGCAGAGCCCCAGCCAGGTGAAGGGAACCGTACCAGCAAGTGCGCTTTTCTCAACAATTAACACATCCATACCTGCTCCGGCTGCAACAGCAGTACCGACTCCGGTACCAGCAGCGACAGCAGCGCAAGTTCCGACAGCAACGCCGGCACCAGTAACGACACCAATGCCAACACCAACACTGACGCCAGTACCGACACCAACGCCAACACCGGTGCCTACGCCAACAGCAGCCCCTGTTCCCGTCCCTTCCCCTACAGCAACGCCGATGGATCTGCCGGTAGAAGTCCCTGCTGCCAATGGACTGTACGCGGAATACTTCAATAACATGACGCTATCGGGCGAACCCGCTGTAGTGCGTACCGATGCTGTGCTTGATTTCAACTGGCGCCAAGGTTCGCCGGATGCCACCGTCGGCATAGACTTCTTCTCTGTCCGCTGGAGCGGGAAGATTAAGCCGCTGTACACGGAGACTTATCAGATCTATACCACTTCTGATGACGGTATCCGCGTACGGGTGAACGGGGAGCTTGTGATTGACAGCTGGGTGAAGCAGAGCGGCACCGAACGCATGGGCAGCATCAGCCTGACCGCAGGCGAGCTGTATGATATTCAGGTAGAGTATTATGAGAATCAAGGGGATGCAAAAGCGCGGCTGATGTGGCAGAGTCCGAGCCAGGCCAAAGGTACCGTTCCGGCAAGCGCGTTGTTCCTCCCGTCCGCTTCTTAAGCTCATAAGGTCCGCAGCTGTGTTCATTATTGGCGCTGTTACTGGTTAAGACGTTACAATTATAAATCCTGTAAGCCACTCTTAATGGCCCTGCTTACCAGCAGGGCTACTAAGCTATAGAAAGGCAGACAGTCCGGTAGGCGCAGCCTCCGGGGCCCTGCCGGAGAGTGTGGCTGGAGAAAGGAGATTACATTGAACACTTACCGTAAGTACAGGCTATATACTACTATTTTTCCTCTGATCCTTATCCTATCATTACTTCCATGGGGGGAAGGGCGCAGTCTGCCCGCAGCCGCCAAGGTTACGGCACCTGCCGCCCCCGCTTCCATCAACAAGCCCATTAATCCTTTGGCCTCCAAGGAGGCTTCCGCACTGTTAAGCTATCTCAGTGATCTCAGTGGCAAGGGGATGATATCCGGCCAGCATGATTACCTGGAGAGCCCCGATGAATTCAATAATAAGCTCCGCACAACAAGCGGCCGCTATGCCGTTCTGCATGGCTATGAGCTGGGAGCCATAGGCAACCAGTCCAAGGAGACCATCGCCAGGCAGCGTCAGGCTGTCGTGGACAGCGCCATCCGGTGGCATGAGGGCGGCGGAATTGTCGCCATGACCTTCCATCAGAATCTGCCGGGAACTGCGCCGGCATGGACCAATGTGCAGAAGCCGCTTAGCCAGAGTCAATTCAAGCTGTATGTCACTCCCGGAACTCCGCAGTACAAAGCCCTGGTTGCCGAGCTGGATGACGTATCCAAATATCTGGGCGAACTGCGCGATGCCGGAGTTCCGGTGTTATGGCGGCCCTATCATGAAATGAACGGCGGCTGGTTCTGGTGGGGGCAGAAGGATGACTTCGCCAGGCTCTGGGATCTTGTGTATGACCGCATGGTGAATACACATAAGCTGAACAATCTGCTGTGGGTGTGGAATCCGAATGCCCCCAACAAGTCGTCGGAGCCTTACTCTGCTTATTTTCCCGGCACTGCCAAGGTAGATATTCTGGCCGCCGACATTTATGATAATGATTTCAAGCAGTCTTATTATGACAGCCTCCTGAAGCTGGCGGGCAGCAAACCGATCGGAATCGGGGAGAGCGGAGAGCTTCCAGACCCTGTCATCATGTCTCAACAACAAAGCAAATGGGTATATACGATGACATGGGGCAAGATGCTGGTTGAGAATAACCCGCCCGTGAAAATTCAAAGCTTCATGAACCATAAATACACCGTATCCCGGGAGGATTACAAGCTTGCGGTGGGTACCAAAACCCATGCTGCGGCTGTAATAAGCTCAAGGAACGGCCTGAGAGGTCAGTATTATGGCAATATGGATCTGTCCGGCACACCGCTGCTTACCCGTAATGACAGCACCATTCAATTCAACTGGCATGGCAATGCACCGGCCTCCGGCCTGCCCAAGGATTCGTTCTCGGTACGCTGGACCGGGACTCTTAAGCCTCTCTACAGTGAAAAGTACACGTTCACCGCTTCTTCCGATGACGGCATCCGCGTATGGATCGGCGGCAAGCTCCTGATCGACAGCTGGAAGAATCAGAGCAGTGCCAGCAGGGAGGGCAGTATCACGCTTTCTGCGAATACCCCCTACGCTATCAAGGTAGAGTATTACGAGAACCGCGGGGATGCCAGCGTCAGTCTGATGTGGAAAAGCCAGAGTCAGAAGCAGATGATTATTCCCCAGAGTGCGCTGACGCTTCCTTAAGGAAGCCTTACAGAAGACGAAGCGTAACGTAAGTCCGGTACAGAACAGAACAGCACAGAACCCCCGGAAGAAAGCGAGGACAAGGGAATGAGGACTAGAGTTCAAAAGAAACCCAGTAAATATCTCCACAGGCTACTAAAATTTGCAGCACTGATCATCTTGATTCTGTTGTCCGTCTCTGTCTTCGGAGATTACGGGACGAAGGACGGTGAAGCGGATGTGGATCTGTCTTCATTATCAGCGGCCAAGGATGCCGGTCCTGAGATGCCGGAAGGAACTGTTCTATGGAAGCTTGGCAAGCATGACGGCTCTGCCGCTGAGTTCAAGGCGGCAGGGTCAAGCGGGGTGAAGAAGACGCTCAGCATGGCTTCATCCACTGCCAGGTCGGCAGAACTGAAGTCGCTGCCCTCCGGCCTGCACGGGGAGACCAACCCGGAGCTGCGGATTCAGTATGAGCTGGATAAGATCCCGGAGCACGGGGTCTTATTTCGCGTCAGCATTATCGATGCCTACAAATCCGTACCCCAGATGAGCGTATTCTCCAACCGTCAGCTCTCAGGCATTATCCAGATTGCCGGGATTGCCGGAACAGGCAGTAAGTACGACTTCCGCAAAACCTATGAGCTGTACATTCCCAAAGAGCAGCTCATCAGCGGCACCAACGAGTTGACGCTGCGGACGGCCAGGGGAATCTATTCCTCAGAGGCTGAGGATAAGTACAACTGGTGGACATGGGATAATCTCAGTCTGGAGGCGCTGAAGTCTCCGATTAAGGAGCCGATTCACGGCAGCTATACGCTGACCGGGACGGTGGTGAATAACAAGCAGTTTTATTTTGACGAGGGTGCAGTTACGCATCTGCCCTATATTATGAAGTGGCTGGGCGTAGCCTATAGCGGCAATATCATGCGGACCAGTTGTGCCAGCGATGTGGGCCGCTCGTGTGAGAATATGGAGGAGTACTACAAGGTCCTGAAGGATTACAATATGCAGGCCGTAGCGCTCTATCTGTACACCGGCGATATCAAGCTGAAGGCGGACGGATCGCTGCCCGAGGATGCCGAGAAGAAGCTGACGGAATATTTCCAGAAGTACAGCCCGTACTTCCAGTATTACGAGGTGGATAACGAACCGGGCCTGTTCAACCGATCCAAAGCGGTCAATCTGGCCATAGCCGAGTGGCTGAACAGCAAGGGTAAGACGATCGCACCGCATCTGCAGACGGTTGCACCCGGATGGGCCTACTGGCCGGGCTACAGCGAAGACTCGTGCGGCAATCAGAAGGGGGCGACTAAGCAGTGCGGAGACCCGGACGGCTGGGAACGCGACCCGAAGCAGCGCGATGAGCTTGAAGCGGTAACGGATCTGACGAATGGCCATTCTTATGGGGATTCCTATATTTTCGGACAGGGCGGGAGCTTCACGGAGAACCTGAAGACCTTCGGGGGCTCGGTAGACGGCCTTAGCAAAAAAATGCTCGCCACCGAGTTCGGCACCTCAGACTCCCATGTGGACGCCTATCAATATGGGGCCACGGAGCGGACCTCGGCGGTGTTCGACCGGATTATGCGGGCGCATCTCGGCTATGCCGATATGTTCGTGCAGCATGCCGCCTTCTTCAAGAATTTCAGCCTGTTCAAATACGGATTCAATCTGGAGGACCATGATCCGGCCACTACAGAGATTTACTACACCAAGGAAGGCGAAGAATCCCGCGTCAGTATCATGCGCAGGCTGGATCTGGCTTATGCTACACACGGCGCTCCGCTGACCTACCAGATCAGCAATAAGGAGGAGTTGAAGGATAAGCTGGTCTACGTAAGAGCAGTGGACACCTCCACGCTTGAGCCGCTGGCGGGCACCAAGGCAACGTCCAACAAGGTGCTGGTGAATATCGTCAATTTCGAGCGGACCGAGCAGACCGTCAAGTTCAAGGTCACTATGCCGAAGAAGACGGAGTACGAAGGAGAACGGTTCGGCAAAGGTGATACTTATGAAGAGGCCCGCAGTTATGTATCCGGCAGAGCTGCTTCGCCGGAGCTGGAATTCACAGAGACGCTGGCCCCGGGAGAAGGCGTGCAGTATATCCTGGAGCCTTCCTCCGAGGTGGCGGATGTAGCGCCGCAAGGCCTGAAGGCGACTGCCGTCAAGGGATTATCGATGCAGCTGAACTGGCTGGAAGCCCCCGGAGCAAGCTATGAAGTGCTCCGGGCGGACGGCCCGGAGGAGAAGCTGAAGGTCATCGCCACAGCAGTGAAGGGAACGGAGTACCAGGACAGCAAGCTGAAGGAAGGAACACTTTATACTTATGCTGTAAGAGTGTCCGGCTCTGGCGTAATGTCAGAGCAGACACAGATTACAGCAACCGGACTTGTCCCGCTGGACCGGGCAGGCTGGAAGGTGACGTCCAGTGTAAATAAGGAGGCTTCCAATCCGGCAGGTGCTATTGACGGAGACCGGCGGACCCGCTGGGATACGGTCAAGCATCAGGCTTCGGGGGAGTACTTCCAGATTGATATGGGCGCAGAACATACGGTGGAAGCTATAGATATGGATTATCCTTTATCGCCATACGACTATCCGCGCGGCTACACTGTCCAGGTATCGGATGATGCCAAGAGCTGGAGACAGGTCGCAGCGGGCAAAGGACAGCTGGAGAAGACCAAAATTAGTTTCACCCCGGTCAAGACCCGGCATATCAAGATTACCCAGACCGGCTCCGGCGGCAATTATTGGTCTATTCAGGAGCTGCAGGTGTATTCAAGAGAATGAAGGACGGCATAATAACCTCCGTGGAATTCAGCCCACCGGGGTTTTTTTCTGTCCGGATATGAAGCATATAATTTCTTATCTTTGAATCATAAACATACTATAAATACAAATACATGGGGCCAAGGCGGATACCCGGCTCCGGGAAAGGTGTGAACCGGTTCATGACTCATCTTGCAGATCAAATCATCCTGCTGCTGGCGGCTTTGCTGCTAATCGCCGTGCTTTCCACCAAATTCTCCACCCGTTTTGGCATGCCCGCACTGGTCCTGTTTATTGCAGCCGGTATGGTACTCAGTCATTTCATTTATTTCAACAATGCTTCGCTCACGCAAATTGCCGGTATTTTTGCCCTGGTGGTCATTCTGTTTGAGGGCGGCATGCAGACGAGCATGAAGGATATCCGCCCGATTCTGAAACCGGCGTTGTCACTGGCTACACTCGGAGTACTGCTGACTACAGTCATCGTCGGTATTTTTGCAAAATTTATACTCGGTGTGCCCTGGGCGGAGAGCTTCCTCTTCGGGGCCATTGTCGGCTCCACAGATGCGGCGGCGGTATTCTCCGTGCTGGGCGGCAAAAATATCGACAAACGGCTGACCTCAACGCTTGAAGCCGAATCCGGCAGCAATGATCCGATGGCTGTATTCCTTACTGTGTCGCTGATTGAATGGGTGCAGCATCCCGATACCGCAGTATGGAGCCTGGTGCTGTCGTTCTTCTGGGAGATGGGGGTAGGACTGCTGGTCGGGATCGTTATCGGCAAACTGGCGGTGTTCCTGATTAACCGGATTAATCTGGACTCCACCGGACTGTATCCGGTCATGGCGGTCGGCTTCGCAGTTCTGACTTACGGGGTCTCGGCTATGGTACACAGCAGCGGCCTGCTTGCCGTCTATGTCATGGGGCTGGTGCTGGGGAATTCCGAGCTGATGTATCACCGCACCATTATGAACTTCAATCATGGCTTTGCCTGGATGATGCAGATTGCCATGTTCATTCTGCTCGGGATGCTGGTCTTCCCGCAAGAGCTGGCGGCTGTTGCCTGGCAGGGGCTGCTGCTGTCGGTCATCCTGATGGTTATAGCCAGGCCGCTCGGCGTATTCCTTAGCCTGCTCTTGTCCCGGTTCTCCTTCCGTGAAAAGACACTGATCTCCTGGGCCGGGCTCCGGGGAGCCGTCCCGATTGTCCTGGCGACCTACCCGCTGCTCGCGGGGCTTCCCCAGGGCAGGCTGTTCTTCAATGTCGTATTCTTCGTTGTCCTGACCTCGGCAGTGATTCAGGGGACAACCATTTCGCCCCTGGCCTCACGGCTGAGGCTGGTGGGCCGGGAGCCTGCGTCCCAGCCCTCCTTGATGGAGCTGGTAGCGCTCGGGAAGACCGATTCTGAATTCAACCACATCGGAATCGAGCGGCACATGCCGATCGCCGGGAGGCAGATTGCCGAGATCGGCCTGCCGGACGATATTCTGTTCACGGCAATTATACGGAACAAAGCAATTGTGACGCCGCATGGCAGCACGGTTATTGAGCCCGGAGATACGGTATATGTGCTTAGCCCCAAGAGCAAGCGGGAGGAGATGCGTGCCATCTTCCGCAGCGGACAGGGACGGGCGGCAGAGACGGATATCCCTTCCGTATAAGGGACATCCTACGGGAGAATGTTAGCTTCTCCGGTTCAGGTGATTTATGTCAATCCAATGTGCTTTTGCAGAATTGTGACTCAAATTATAGGATAACCTCCCGGAGGAATGCTAGAATGTGCAGTATATCAAGGCTGTACGGCATTAGATTGCAATACAGCGAAAAGTATGTTAAATTGTATATAGATTTAGAACGAGTCTAAATACAATAAAAAAGAAATACACACTCCGGGAGGTTATTTGAATGAGTACACAAGTTAACAGCCACACAGCACTGTATGCTGCCCTGAATCGTCAGACCGCGAACTGGACTTTGCTTGGAGTGAAGCTGCATCACTACCACTGGTATGTCAGTGGAACTCAATTCTTCACGCTGCATGAGAAATTCGAAGAGCTGTACAACGAAGCTGCGGGTTATGTGGATGAGCTGGCTGAGCGGCTGCTCGCTATCGGCGGACGCCCTGCTTCTACTATGGCAGAGTACCTGAAGCTCTCCAGCCTGAAGGAAGCTGCCGGCGGTGAGAGTGCGAAGGAAATGGTTGCACAGCTGGTACAAGATTTCACTGCCGTAGCTGAAGAGCTGAAGCAGGGCATCACTTACGCAGAGGAGGCCAGCGACCAGCCTACCGCTGATTTGCTGACCGGAATCCGGACAAGTGTAGAGAAGACATCCTGGATGCTGAACGCTTACCTGGAAATATAAGAATGTATAGGTTTCACGCTATACATTATCCTTCTATTTCTCGCTGAAACGGTACCGTCCTTTAAAAGGACGGCAAAGCCGTTTCCACTTGCGTAATTCCGGCATAGGACATATAGAAGAGCGCCCGCGTTATACCTGCGGGCGCTCTTTGTTTACTTAATAAATACCCCGCCGAAGGGCAGGGCTTCCCGCAAGAAGCGCTTGATAATGCCGTCTTCATTATTGTCGCGCTCGAAGCGTCTGCTCTGGCGTCCGGCCTGGAACAGCACAGGCCCGTGGCCGGTCATCTTCCAGTGATAGCTCATATGCTGGCTGGCGAGATGGTTGCCATAGACCGTCAGCTCAAGCTTGGCATTCTCAGGATAAGCGATAATACTGCCGGCATCCACGTACAACGGATCGAAGGGATGCAGCTCGGCTTCGCAGACCGTGCCCTCCGTCAGAATGCCAATGCTGCCGCGGCCGGAGAATTTGACCTTGACGATATCCCGGGTAATCAGCATATTCTTCATGCTAAGCACTCTCGTCTGCATGGAGACACCCTTGCTGTAGAAGAAGAGATGCCTGAAATCGTAGAGCAGATCACTTTTGCTGTCGAGCTGGATGGTCTTAACCCGGTAGCCCGGCGGCAGCGCAGCTGTGAACCGGCAAGGGCCGGTCAGATCCGCCCGGATCAGCTTGCGCTTGCGGTACATGCCCTTCACATCCATGAACCGGTCGGCCCGTCCCGCCGAAGGGCCCTGGTAGGCAATAATCTGCTGCGGATGCAGCACGTGAACCTCCTCGTTCTCCTGAACGGTAAAAGCAACCGCCTGTCCGCTGCCGCTGTCGCCTTCATCCTGAATGTCAATATTCATTCTTCATTCATCCTCCTTAACGCAGCCGGTCACTTCTTCTGGAACGGTGGCGCATCGTGAAGCGCAGCACCCGGATCAGCAGGAAGTAGCCCAGTAGAAGAGCAATCCCGGCGATGACCGTCACCTTGATCCGGTTGAAGTAGTTCTCTCTCGCTGTCCGGTCATTCTTCAGCTCGTCCACGACCTGGCTAAGCTGTCGGTTCTGCTCCTGCAAGGCAGCATTCTGGGACTGATACGTCTGCATCTGCTGCAGGCTGTCCGTCAGCTGGTCCTTGGCTTCACCGAGATCCTCCTTCGTCTGCTGAAGCTCTTCTGCAGTCTTCTGGTAACTCTCCTGCAGCTTGGTGACTTCTCCGGGAAGCTCCGAGAAGCTCTGTATTCCATTGTATATATCATTCAGATAATTGGCCTTGGCCTCGGGGGCAGGCCAAGTGAGAGTAAGGCCAAGCATAAGCAGGGATGAACCCAGCAGCTTCAGCAGCACTCCTGTTACCCGTCTTTTCATTAACTGATCACCACCTGTTAGAGCTAATTGTCTTCTCATTTTATCATAGCTGCTTGCCGTTTGAACAACCTTGGCGGCTGTAGGCATAATTACCCTTCATGCGCATGGAGAGAACCATATGGGTAATACAGCATTTAGGCAGCGCGGGTTTCTATAATTTCTATCATATTGAGTGTCGCTGGAAATTAACGTATACTGTGAACGGAAAGGGGCTGTACCCAATGAATAGATGGCTCAAAACACTGTTGTTCCTGGCGGGCTCCGCCCTGTTGACCCGGTTTATTCCGTTCTCCTCCTTATTCCGTAATCTGGATACGATGTTCCATGAGTTCGGCCATGCCCTGATGACCCTGCTGCTCTCCGGCAACGTGCTGCGCATTGAGCTGTACTCCGATCACAGCGGTGTGACCTATTCGGCGATTGCTGCCGGAGGCAAGGCGATCCTGGTGTCGCTGGCGGGTTATCCTCTGGCTTCACTGTTCGCGTTGCTGCTCTTCTATTTCTATAGTAGAGATAAGCGGGAATGGGGGCTTGTTCTGGCCAGCCTGGTTGCGCTGATTATGCTTGTCCTGTACGTGCGGGGCGGCTTCGGAATGATTTGGCTGAGCGGCTTCATTCTGCTGAATGCTGTGATGCTGTTTCTTTGGCCGAAGGTCAGCAAGGTGTACTATTTATTTCTTGCGTTCCTGACCCTGGAGGAGTCCGTGATGGGGACCCTGTTCCTGGTCTATGCTTCCGTCGTGACACCTTCCCGTGCAGGGGATGCGGCGAATCTGTCCAGATTGACCATTTTACCGGCCCCCGTGTGGTCACTGCTGTTCTTCCTCTTTGCACTGCTATGTGCAACCTGGGCCCTTGGACTGTTTTTCCGGCACGAGCAGGCGGGCAGACGGGCCAGAAGGCTATAATGCATGACTTTGTTCGTCATATTTTGACAAAAGAATAGGCTTTCGTAAAGAGGCAATTACCTTTTGGGGTAGGTTGGCTCTTTTTTTGTCGATATTATAGGACCGAACATACATTCCATGACAAGGAGTTGTCCGCCAATATTGGTACATTAATAGAAGACCCAAAATAAGAAAGAGGTGGAAATATGCAAGCAAGTATTCAGACGTTGTTTACATGGAGTCAGGAGCGTATTTTGGCAGGCGGTGCAAAGAAAGTGGTTCTGCTCGTGGAGTGGAAAGGAGTATCGCAAAATGAGGATTTCCGCAAGAAGAGCCGTAAGGTTGTAGCCCGGGATATTGAGCTGCGTATTTGGCTGGAAAGTCATGTCAAGGTAACAGGATGTTACGGCTGTAGTGCAGAAGAAGGAGAGGGGCGGTCACTGCTCCTGAAGCTTGGCAAAATCCATTCCGGGCAGCGCAGGTATATCGCCCTGGAATTCATGATGGCGGGTATGCCTGCAGGCATACATGAAGCCCTCTGGCTGCAGTGGCAGTACAAGCAGCCTACGGTGGAGCGTATCCGCGAGCTGCCGCTCAAGAAGCTGGGAATCGAATATTCCCATCATACCGACCTGCTGGGAGCCCGCTGCTGCTTCCATGTGGAGAAGCATCTGGCGCTGCTGCAGACAGAGGCGCTAATCGCGGAAGCCCAGGGGGCCCGGATGACAAACAAGCCGGAAGTGCCCACGGAGATGCTTCGCAGGCAGGCGGATCAGCTGCTCCTGATGGCTGCCCGCTCTGGTGATACGCAGCTGCTCAGAGAAGCGGAAGCGCTGTATAAAAGACTGGAGGTTGACAATCTGCCGTGGACCAGGACAGGAATGAGATAATTACAGGAAAGCTGCGTAGATAGAATAGAATACCCATACATATGGCTCAAATATTGAGTCTCACCCGGCGGAGCAGATAACGAAATGCGTAATATAAATGTGGTAATATAGTAAAATAGTTCTATTATATTTTCTTATCTCGGTTATTACATCCTTGGTTATAGATATATATAACTAGTTTATTTAAAAATAATGGGTCTATTTTACCATAAGTCAAGGAGAACTGAATATGACAGACCGATTAATCCGGCTGATGCGCATCATTACGCTAGTTCAGGCCAAACCGGGAATTTTGGCCCGTGAGCTGGCGGAACGATGCGGCAACAGCGAGAGAACGATTTATCGGGATATGGATGCGCTCAGTGCCATGCATATCCCCATTACTCATATGGGACACGGCAAGGGGTATGCTTTTATCGGGAATTTCGCGCTCTACCCCTTGAATTGGTCAGAAAAGGAAGAAGAGGCTTTTTCACAGTTGCGCAGTATTATGCCGGAGATCAAACCTTTACTGCCCCCGAGCTTTGAAGATGCGTATGAGAAAGTGATGGCGGCAGATTATAAGCAAAAGGCAGAAAGGGAAGAAACAATGGAACCTATGAAAAAGGAAGCCGGACAGAACTGGACGGAAAAAAACAGATCTCAGGGAGATCAGCCCTTCTTTCTAACCGACATTCTGGATGCCGTAATGAAGCAGAGAAGCATACAGGCCGACTATAGTGAGAATGCCTATGAAGAAAAAGGTATCCGGATTGATCCCTATTGCCTGGTCCCGCTAGAGAATCGTTTTCACCTGATTGGTTTCTGTCACCGCTTCGGAATTATCCGCACGTTTCATATTAACGGCTTCTCCAGTGTGAATCCGCTGGACAGGTGGTTCTCCAAAGATCAATTCGACTTACAAGCCTTCATGGAGCAGAAGTGGTCCCTGGAACAGGATAGCCTGCAGGTTGAGTTCAGAGTCAAATTCTCGCAGCGGATGATGGAACGGCTGAAGCAGGAGGAGATGTTTGTGAAGCCGAGCAGGGTGGACCGCCAGAACCGCAGTCTGCATTTCAAGGTCGCTGTGGAACAGGATATCGGCTTCGTCCATTGGATTATGAGGTACAAGGAAGAGGCTGAGATTATGGAGCCGCCGTATTACCGGGATGTGCTGAGACATCAGCTGGAGAAGTGGCTGTCGCTGTACAAATAACGACATGTTATTTTTCCTAGAATTTCATGCTCTGTAGTATTCATATAAAATTCATAGGGTTAGTTATTTGCACAAATTTCCCTTGCCTAGATAGGACATCCATAGTAATGTTATACAATAAATAACAGTAATATGTATTTAAAGTCAATTACTTTACTTATTATGTTAGGTATTGGCTAATATATCTAACTTTTTAAATAGTTTTCTGACCAGGCATTTGACCTTCGTTCAATTTTTAATAGAAGAGAGGGAGAGACTTGATCCAGCCGATTCTGAGCATTGAAAACCTGCATACCCACTTTTTTACCGACCGCGGTGAGGTTCCTGCAGTAGATGGTGTCGATCTCTACATTAATCCGGGCGAGGTTCTGGGTGTGGTGGGGGAATCGGGCTGCGGCAAGAGTGTCACCTCCCTGTCTATCCTGAAGCTGGTCCCAAGCCCCCCAGGGAGAATTGTAGACGGACGCATCCTGCTGAAGGGCCGCGATATCGTCCCGCTGAAGGAGAAGGAGATGCGCAAGATCCGGGGGGATTCGGTCTCGATGATCTTCCAGGAGCCGATGACCTCGCTGAATCCCTTATTCACCGTTGGACAGCAGATTATGGAGACGGTACGCCTGCACCGCAGCCTCTCCAGGAAGGAAGCCCGGGAGCATGCGGTCGATATGCTGCGCAAGGTCGGAATTCCCCGACCGGAAGCGATCGTAGACGAGTACCCGCATCAGCTCTCGGGAGGCATGCGCCAGCGCGTCATGATTGCCATGTCGATCTCCTGCAGCCCGGAGCTGCTGATTGCCGATGAGCCGACAACCGCACTCGATGTAACGATTCAGGCCCAGATTCTGGAGCTGATCCGCCAGCTGAATGAGGAACAGGGTACTGCCGTCATGCTGATTACCCATGATCTTGGCGTGGTTGCCGAGATGTGTCACCGTGTGGCTGTAATGTATGCCGGCAAGGTGGTGGAGGAGGGCAGTGTCCGTGATATTTTCAAAAATCCGCTGCATCCGTATACGAGAGGACTGATTGCCTCCGTCCCCCGGATGGATGAAGCTAAGGAACGTCTCTATTCCATTCCGGGCAATGTGCCGATTCTCAGCACAGACATGCAGGGCTGCCGGTTCGCGCCGCGCTGTCCTGAGGTCATGGAGCTCTGCATGCAGAGCCTTCCTGCGCTGACACGGCAAGAAGAACAGCACAGCTGCAGATGCTGGCTGCATGACAGTCCACAGGAGGATGCGGTATGAGTGAGAGCCTGCTTGAGGTCAAGGGACTCCGGAAGTATTATCCGCTGAACAAGGGCTTCTTCAGCCGGGCTCACGGCAGCGTGAAGGCTGTGGATGATATCTCCTTCGCTGTGAGCAAGGGGGAGACCTTTGGTCTGGTAGGGGAGAGCGGCTGCGGCAAATCCACCACCGGCCGCGCGCTGCTCCGGCTGATTGAGCCGACAGCGGGCGAGATCTGGTTCGAGGGGGAGGAGCTCACGAAGCTGTCTGCGGAAGATATGCGGCGCCGCCGCCGGGAGATGCAGATTGTCTTCCAGGACCCGTTCTCCTCGCTGGACCCGCGCCATACTGTGCAGCGTATTCTTGAAGAGCCGATGATTGTACACGGCACCGGCGATGCCCGGCAGCGCAAGGCAGAGGTAGAGCGGCTGGCGGATGTGGTCGGATTGTCCAGGGCGCATCTGCAGCGTTACCCTCACCAGTTCTCCGGCGGACAACGCCAGCGGATCGGCATTGCCAGAGCACTGGCACTCCATCCGAAGCTGATTATCGCGGATGAGCCTGTCTCTGCGCTGGATGTGTCGATCCAGTCCCAGGTGATTAACCTGATGCAGGATTTGCAGCGGGAATTCGGCTTAACTTACATATTTATCGCCCATGATCTCAGTGTGGTGAAGCATATCTGCGACCGGGTAGCGGTGATGTACCTGGGGCGGATTGTTGAAATTACGGACAAGCATAAGCTCTATGCCCGGCCGCAGCATCCCTATACACAGGCTCTGCTGTCTGCGGTTCCTGAACCTGATCCCGATATCCGCAAGGAGCGGATCATTCTGCAGGGAGAGGTACCGAGTCCGGCCAATGCGCCAGTCGGATGTGCATTTAACACGCGTTGTCCGCGCGTGATGGAGCAGTGCCGGGTGATCCGACCTCCGCTATTGGAGACAGAAGCCGGGCATTTCACAGCCTGTCATCTCTATGATGGAATATCTCGTACACAGAAGAACCTTGGTTTATAGCAGTGCTACTTGCACCGCTCTATATAAACACTTTGCTATTTCAATGAAAGAAGGGAGCTTTCTGGAGATGAACAAATGGGGTAATCTCGCATTGGTACTCATGCTTGGCGCGGGACTCGCGCTCAGCGGCTGCGGCGGAGGGAACAACACAGGCAACACGGGAAATACCGGAGGGAATACGGCGGCAACAAATGCTCCGGCAAGCCTACCTGAGACTTCCGGGACATCACAGGATACCCTGATTCTGGGGCGCGGGGGCGACTCGGCTTCCCTGGACCCGGCGATTGTGACGGACGGGGAGTCGCTGAAGATTGCACATCAGGTCTTCGATTCGCTGCTCGAATATAAGCCGGGCACCTCTGAAGTCCAGGCCTCACTTGCCGATAGCTGGGAAGTAACGCCGGACGGGCTGAGCTACACCTTCAAGCTGCATCCCGGCGTGAAGTTTCACGACGGAACTGATTTCAACGCCGAAGCGGTCGTGTTCAATTTCCAGCGCTGGAGTGATCCGGCCAGTGAATACAAATTCGAAGGCGATTCTTTCGACTACTATGACTCCATGTTCGGTCCGGACGGGTCACGGGTGATCAAGGAAGTGAAGGCGGTGGACGAGTCCACAGTTCAATTTGTACTGAACCAGCCGCAGGCGCCGTTCCTGCAGAATATCGCCATGACCACCTTCGGGATTGCCAGTCCTGCTGCGGTCAAGGAGAAGAAGGAGAATTTCAAGAATGAGCCGGTAGGGACAGGCCCGTTCGTGTTCAAGGAGTGGAAGCGCAATGATTCCATCACGCTGGACAAGAATACCGCCTACTGGAAAGAAGGGCTTCCCAAGCTGAATAAGGTCATCGTGCGCTCGATCCCGGACAATTCGGCCCGCTTCACGGCGCTGCAAAACGGGGAAATCGACCTGATGGAAGACCTCAGCCCGGATGACTTGTCTACGCTGGAGAGCAACAGCGCTCTGTCCAAGATTGAGCGTCCGCCGTTCAATGTGGCGTACCTCGGCTTCAACTTCAAGAAGAAGCCGTTCGACAATGTGAAGGTAAGACAGGCGCTCAGCTATGCGGTCAACAAGCAGGAGATTATCGATGCCTTCTTCGCCGGCCAGGCCCAGGCAGCGGTCAATCCGATGCCGCCTTCCCTGTGGGGCTATAACGACAGCGTGAAGGATTATGAGTATGATCTGGACAAAGCCAAAGCAATGCTGGCCGAAGCGGGCTATCCTGATGGACTGCCTGATCCGGTAACCCTGTACGCGATGCCTGTATCCCGCCCTTATATGCCTGACGGCAAGAAGGTTGCCGAAGCGATTCAAGCGGAATGGGAGAAGATCGGAGTCAAGACCGTGATTGAGTCCCCGGAATGGGCTACTTATCTCGATGACACCAAGGCCGGGGAGAAGGATGATATCTTCATGCTCGGCTGGACCGGCGACAACGGCGACCCGGACAACTTCCTGTATACCCTGCTGGACAAGGATGCCATTCCCGGCAATAACCGTGCCTTTTATGTGAATGAAGAATTGCATACGCTCCTGACCGGTGCCCAAAAGGAGACGGACCAGGACAAGCGCTCCGAGCTGTACAAGCAGGCTCAGGAGATTATCAAAGCTGATGCGCCGTGGATTCCGCTGGTTCATACCACACCGCTGCTGGCCGGTAAGGCCAATCTGAAGGGCTTCGTTCCCGGACCGACAGGTACAGAGTATTACAGTGAGATTTATTTTGAATAAATACACCTTTGGAAGGTGAACGGAATTGAACTCTTACCTCATAAAACGTGTGATGGTGCTGTTCCCGGTGCTGATCGGCATGACCCTGATCGTCTTCTCCATCATCCATGCCATTCCGGGTGATCCGGCCGAGACGATTCTCGGCCAGAAGGCGACGGAGCAATCCAAGCAGGCGCTGCGTAACCAGCTTGGCCTCGACAAGCCCTGGCTGCAGCAATATTTTAACTACATGGGCGATTTGGTCCAGGGGGACCTGGGCACTTCGATCCGTACCAAAACGCCGATTGCCAAAGAAATCATGCCGTATCTGGCCGCTACGCTGGAGCTGACGGCTGCCAGTATGCTGTTCGCAACCTTCGTCGGAGTGAACGCCGGTATCCTCAGCGCCTGGAGGCAGAACTCCTGGTTCGATTACACGGCTATGATCATCGCGCTCATTGGGGTATCGATGCCGATCTTCTGGCTGGGGCTGATGGAGCAGCTGCTCTTCGCGCTGAAGCTGCATTGGCTGCCGTCCATCGGCAGGATGGACCAGCGCAATCCGGTGGAGACCCTAACCAACCTGTACGTGCTGGATACGATTCTGGCCGGGCGGTGGGATCAGCTGTGGACGGTCATTAAGCATCTCATTCTGCCGAGTATTGCGCTTGGCACGATTCCGATGGCGATCATTGCCCGAATGACCCGCTCCAGTATGCTGGAGGTGATGAATTCCGATTACATCCGTACAGCCAAGGCCAAGGGTATGTCGCAGTTCCTCGTGGTCTATAAGCATGCACTGAAGAATGCACTGATTCCGGTGCTGACGGTAATCGGTCTGCAGACGGGGGCGCTGCTCGGAGGGGCGGTGCTGACCGAGACCATTTTTGCCTGGCCCGGGGTAGGGCGTTATATCTTTGAAGCGATCAGCTCGCGGGACTATCCGGTGATCCAGACGGGGATTCTGATTATTGCTTTTATCTTTGTGGTTATCAATCTGCTGGTGGATCTGCTGTATGCCGCTATCGATCCGCGCATCAATTACAAGTGAGGGGGAGCAGCTATGGGACAGGCAGCACTAAAGGCTTCACCTCCTAAGGCTCCGGTGGATCAGGCCTCCGGCCCCTGGCGCGATGCGTGGAAGGCCTTCCGCAAGAACAAGACGGCTATGGCCGGGCTTGGCATTATCCTGTTCTTTGTACTCATTGCGCTGCTCGCGCCGTGGATCGCCCCGTATGATTTCAAGGCCCAGCAACTGGTGAACCGCTTGAAGCCGCCGTCGGCGGAGCATTGGTTCGGTACGGATGATCTGGGGCGGGATCTGTTTACCCGGGTGATCTACGGGGCGCGGATTTCACTCTGGGTGGGATTCTTTTCCGTAATCGGCTCGATCATTGTCGGCACCGCACTGGGCATACTCGCCGGGTACTACGGCAAATGGATGGACATGATCATCTCCCGTCTGTTTGACATTTTGCTGGCTTTTCCGAGTATTCTGCTGGCTATCGCTATTGTAGCTATTCTGGGACCTTCCTTGCAGAATGCGCTCTATGCGATTGCCATCGTCAACATTCCGACCTATGGCCGGCTGGTCCGGGCCAGGGTGCTGAGCCTGAAGTCCGAGGAGTACATCACGGCGGCCAGGGCCATCGGGATGAAAAACGGGCGGATTCTGTTCAGCCACATTCTGCCGAACAGCCTGACGCCGATCATTGTTCAAGGCACCCTCGGCATCGCGACAGCCATCATTGAAGCTGCTGCCCTGGGTTTCCTTGGACTCGGCGCTCAGCCGCCGGACCCGGAGTGGGGCAAGATGCTCTCCGATTCCCGGCAGTTTATCCAGAAGGCCCCCTGGACCGTAGTCTTTCCGGGCCTGTCCATCATGCTGACCGTCCTGGGCTTCAACCTGATGGGCGACGGCCTGCGGGATGTACTGGACCCGCGGATGAAGAACTGAATCTGAATAAAAGGTATTAGCAAGGGCTGTCCCCAAGCCATATTAATGGCTGCTTGGGACAGCTCTTTATTTTGAGGAAAGGTTACCGTTCTGTGAACAGAAACCCTAACTTTTTCTAAAATAACCTTGTGAATTTTCGAACAATATCCAAAACACTTCGTAATGTAGGTTGAAAGGGTGGCGGGGAACAGATGATGACCGACAAACAGCTCGTTGAAGGATGCAAGTCTGGTCAACAAGAGCATCTTGAGCTTCTCATTGTCAGGTATAGGGATGATTTATACCGGTTCTGCCGCCATCTTACCTTGAACCGGCAGGATGCGGAGGATTTGTTCCAGGAGGTATGGGTACGCGTGCTCCGCAAGCTGGAGAAGTATGATGCGGAGCGTCCCTTTAAGCCTTGGCTTTTCCAGGTGGCATTCAACATGTACCGTGACCACTACCGGAAGTGGAAAAGCGTATATGCCCTCTGGACCTGGTTGTCCTCGGATTCGGAGCTTATTCAAATTAGAGACCCGGCTTCGCTAGCAGAAGAGAATCTGCTGCGGCATGAGGAGCACCGGTTCCTGGAGGAATGCCTGCGCAGTCTGCCCAAACGTTATCTTGCTCCTCTCGTGCTGTATTACTATGAGGAGTTCAGCTATGAGGGCATTGCGGAGGTGCTGGGAGTGCCCCTCGGAACCGTCAAATCCCGGTTAAACCAAGGCAAGAGGCTGCTGCACACTTTAATGAAGGAGATGAACTAAAATGAAGGAGCCCGGAGACGAAGACCGGCTGCTGGCGGAATATTTCAAGCTGCCTGTTACGTCATCCCCAGAGCTTGTCTCTAATACGATTCAGCGGATACAAGGGCGCAGGACAATGGGCACACTTTCCATTTTAATGGCCCTGCAATGGCTGGTATTCATGGTGCTGGCACTGTCTTTCCTGGCTGGTCCGGCTGCTCTACAGTGGAAGATTAGTATGGGGCTGCTGTTCATCCTGTCTCCAATGATCGCCGGAACGTTACTATTGTACCGAACTATGGGAGGCAGGGGGAGGGTCTTATGAGAGTTCACTTCACCGTTGAGAAGTTCGTTTTTGGGGGGATGACGGCAATCGTTCTGGCCAGCTGCATTGCGCTGGGATACAGCATAAGTCCGTATATGGGCGATTTTGTGGAGGAGAATCTGACCTGGCTTATTGTGATGAGTCTGCTGGCCCTGCTGTTCCTGAGCCTCAATGTGCTAATTGCGGTATTCATTTACAAGGATGCCTCGCGGCGGCGGATGAATGCCTGGCTGTGGGTGACTGCGGTCATCTATATTCCCAATTTCATCGGTCTGATCCTTTATCTCCTGGCGAGAAAACAGCATCACATTCACGCTGCATCTGATGCAGGCAATCAGGATATCCGTTGTCCGCATTGCGGCCATCTAATTTAAACCGGGGAGTGTTAAGTATATGAACAAGAAATGGATGACTCTGGGGATCTTAATCATCATGGCGTCGGTGCTGCTGACTTCCTGCGACAAGAAAATAATGTACGTCGGGTCCAGCACGAAGAGCAAAATGAGCGGCTCCTACAAGTTTTTTACGGGCACAGAGGAGAAGAAGCTGAGCATGAAAAGCGGCGAAACGCTCAGCATCGATTACAAATCCAAGGTGGAAGAGGGCCAGCTGTCCATGAAGTTATATGGGCCGGATAATCAGGTGCTTACTGAACTGGGAACCAATAAATCCGGTACTGAGAAGGTGCAAGCCGATAAGGACGGGAAATACCGGATTGAGATCAAGGGTGAAGATACCAAGGGAAGCTTCAAGGTTGCCTTCAAGGTCGAATAACAGGAACTGGTGAGAAGATTATTGCGAATAGCCTTAGAACAGGCCTCTTCCCTATACATAGGGTGGGGTTTTTGTTGTGCGGACGAGGGTAATCCCTGATTTTAATACTAATTATATCTAAACATATACAAACATAATCAAATGCATTGTATAATTCGATTTAACTTGCTAGAATATGATCAAAATAAAGAATAGTAATTGGGAGGTATGGAGTGTGTTGAAGAAGGGGTTGGCGGGTTTATTGGTGCTGCTTATGGTGGCGGGAGTGTCGGCGGGTTCAGCAGGAGATGTGGAGGCGGCTGTGAAGAAGACGGAGATTATTGTCTCCGCAGCAGCGAGTCTGCAGGATAGTCTGGACAAGATCGCGGTGCAGTATGAGAAGCAGCATCCTGAGATTAAGCTGGTGTTCAATTACGGCGCCTCCGGTACGCTGCAGAAGCAGATTGAGCAGGGGGCACCGGCTGACTTGTTTTTCTCGGCAGGCGATAAGCAGATGAACGCGCTGGTGGATAAAGGGCTGATCGCGGACCACAAGACGCTGCTGAAGAATCAATTGGTCCTCGTAGTGCCTTCCGATTCGAACACGAAGCTTACAACCATTACTGACCTTACCGCTCGAGCTTTCAAAAAAGTAGCCGTAGGCCAGCCGGAATCGGTTCCGGCCGGACAATACGCCCAGCAGTCCTTGACCGCGAAGAAGGTATGGGATACGCTGCAAAGCAAGCTGGTCTTCGCCAAGGATGTCCGTCAGGTGCTGTCTTATGTGGAGACAGGCAATGCAGATGCCGGGTTCGTCTACAAGACGGACGCGTTAACCTCGGAGAAGGTGAAGATCGCCCTGACGGTGGGTGGCCATGCACACAAGGCGATTAACTATCCGGTGGGCATTGTCACAGCTTCGTCGCATAGGGCGGAGGCCCAAGCCTTCTATAGCTACGTGCAGACTGCTGCCGCAAGCCCGGTCTTTACAGGCTACGGCTTTCAATTGGCGAAATAAGTAACTTCTATTAGATAGGGTGAAGAGAGATGGAGATCAATTGGGCCGATTTTTTCGCTCCGGTCTGGCTGTCCATCAAGATTGCGGTATTAACCAGTGTGATCGTGTTCCTGCTGGCCACGCTGGCTGCCCGGAAGATGGCGGGACGCCGGTTCTTCGGACACAGCCTGGTCGAAACGGTCCTGCTGCTGCCGCTGGTGCTGCCGCCGACCGTGGTCGGCTTCGTCCTGCTGGTCTTCCTCGGGCGGCGCAGCTGGATCGGCAGGCTGTATGAACAGTTCACAGAACAGACCATTCTGTTCACCTGGGGGGCAGCGGTGATTGCCGCAGTCGTGGTGTCTTTTCCGCTGGTATACCGCACGGTCAAGGCAGGCCTCGAGGGGGTAGAGAAGGACCTTGAGGATGCTGCGCGTGCGCAGGGAGCCAGCGAGCTTCAGGTGCTGCGCTATGTGACCCTGCCGCTGGCCGGGCGTTCGCTGGCTGCCGGTTATGTCCTCGGCTTCGCCCGCGGGCTTGGTGAATTCGGGGCGACGATTATGGTGGCGGGCAATATCCCGGGACGAACCCAGACCGTGCCCACCGCGATCTATGTAGCAGTGGACGGAGGCAATATGACGCTGGCCTGGATGTGGGTCGGCTCGATCATTATCATCTCCGCACTTATGCTGATGTTTGTGAACCGCCGTACTTGACGGCTCATAATCCAAATTATATGCTTTGAGTCCCCTGCCGGCGGTAATCGGAGGGGGAGACGCCGGTCTCCTTCTTGAAGATCCGGTTGAAGGAACGGTAATTCTCGAAGCCGATGGATTCGGAGATTTCGAAGGTTTTGTGGTCGGTGGTAAGCAGCAGCAGCTTGGCCTGTTCGATCCGCAGGCGGGTCAGGTATTGGACAAAGCTCTCGCCGACGGCTTTCTTGAACATGGAGCTGAAGTAGGGCACGCTGTAATTGATCGAAGCAGCCAGCTCCTCCAGCTTGTAGGGATAGCTGAGATCTTCGCGCATCTGTTGAATGATACGTGTGATGGAGGCGTCGATCTTGCGGCCGCCCTCCTGCAGCTGCTGAAGCTTGCGGAAATAATCGCAGGTGATCTCATGTACAGAGTTGAATGTCTGACACAGCTCGATTTGTACGCGCAGCTCCGCTTCGAGGTCCGCCCCGCCTTCCGCCCCAATTACGTTATGGCTCATATCCAGAAAGACTCGCAGGTACAGGGACTTGATCTGCTCCGGGTCCCAGGCTTGCTCCATGGCCTGACGGTACAGGGACAGCCGCTCCTGCTCCAGAGCCGCCGTACTGAGATGCGGCTCCAGCAGCGCTTTCTTCAGCACCTTGCTCCAGAAGCGGCTCTGCGGCTCGGGAATCCGCTGGAAGCTGGAGAGCTGCCCCCACTCCCGGATACTGATAAGCTCATTGCAGCGGTAAAAGAACGGATACGGCGCCGAGGCCAGCCGCTTCAGCGCCTCTGGCTGCTCCTCCAGCCCCTGGTCGAAGCTGCATAGCAGGGCGATGCAGCTCATCCGGAGATTCGCGGCCAGGGACTCCAGCACCTGCTCCAGGAAGCGGGGTCTCTCCGTCTTCAAGCTGTCGGTATACAGGGCAAGGAATCGCCCTTTGTCTAAGGCAATAACCTTATGCGGGCCTATGCTGCCGAGCAGCTCCTTCAGCACATTGACCCCGGCGAATTGCCACAGCTTCAGCTCCTCCAGCTGGTCGATCGGGAAGCGCAGGGAGTTGCGGTCCAGCTCCAGCAGCAGGGTCATGAAGCCCTGGCCTTGAAGCGGAAGCTGCGAGTCTGCAAGACTGCGCAGCCATTTGGCCTCAGCCGCCGGGCTGCGCAGCATGTCGAGGAACAAGCTCTGCTCGATCTCCACTTCGCTCAGGCGAACCTGCTGCTCCAGCTGCAGATAATTGTCCCTCGTCTCGCCGCGTGAATCTGCCAGAGCCGCCAGCTCCTCCATCGTCCGGGTCAACAGCCCCGGATCGGAGAGACAGTCATCCTTAAGCAGATAGGAGGCTGCCTTCAGATGAATGGCCTGCTGGGCATAGTGGAAGTCCTGATGGCAGGTCAGGATAATGATCTGCGGCGCACGGACCCCGCTCCGTTCAATCTCGCGCAGCATTTCCAGCCCGTTCATGCCCGGCATCGTAATGTCGGTAACAATCAGCTCAGGCTTATGCTTCAGGAACAGCTCCAGCCCGTCCCGGCCATCCTCGGCTTCGCCGACAAGGGTGAACAGGTCAGCACGCTCCTCAATGAAATGCCGGAAGACGGTTCTTGCCGGAATCTCGTCCTCCACAAGGACAACTCTATAGTGATTCATGAGGTTCCTCCTTAATCAGAACGTTCCCGGACGGCAGCAGCATGCGGATGGTCAAGCCTTCACCCGGAGCGCTTGTGAGCAGGATCTGTGTCTCCGCACCGAACAGCAGCTTCATGCGCATCCATACATTCTGCAGCCCGATGTTCTCGGAAGACTCTTCCTGCTGGAGATGGAGCTGCAGCTTCCTCAGCTCAGTCTCTTCCAGTCCGGTCCCGTCATCCTCGACTTGTACAATAATATGGCTCCCGCCGGGACTTCTGTATACGCGCACACGGATATGCCCTTCCGGTGCCTTCCGCGGGAGAATGCCGTGGAACACGGAGTTCTCAATCAGCGGCTGCAGACCCAGCTTCGGAATCATCATGCCCCGCAGCGGCTCCTCAATCTCAGCCTCCAGATGAATCTGGCATTTGTAACGCATATTCAGTAGCCCGACATAATCCGCCAGATAATCAAGCTCCTGCTGAAGCTGTACCGTCTGCTCGAAATTCTCCATCGAATACCGCAGCAAGGCCACCAGCCGTCCCATCAGGGAGTTGATCTTCTCATAATCCTTCATCATGGCGAACATACGGATCGTATTGAGGGTATTGTACATGAAATGGGGGTTAATCTGCGATTGCAGCGCCCGGATCTCCAGCTTGCGCTTCAGATCCTCCGAATCATGCAGGTCTGCAAGCAGATCCTGTATGCGGACAGCCATTGTATTGAGCATCCGCCCCAGATCGCCGATCTCATTATTAGCGAAGTGCGTGACCCGGGCGTCGAAATTCCCTTTTTTCAGAGCATCGACCTGCCGCTTCACAGCCTGTAGAGGCCGGTAGAGCTGATACCCGAAGCCGACCACACAGAGCGCCCCCAGACAGACCAGTATCAGCAGGAAATAAGTGACCGTCCGGCGGATAATCTCGGCGCTGGCGGTAAGCTCCTTGGACGGAATCTCCGAGAGTACGATCCACTTGTCGTAGGTGGAGGTCTGCTTGACAGAGACAATAGAGGAGCCTGCCGCGAACTGATCCGGGCGCTTCAGCTCCTTCCAGCGCTTCAGAATCTCCTGCACCCGCTGCGTATCCTCCTGCTTCTCAAGCTTGCTGGTCGTGGCAATGGTCAGGCCGTCTTCTGTCAGCAGGGAGATGGAGCCCTCGCTCCCAAGCTGAATATTCTCGATCTGCTGCTGGTATTGGCTGTTATTCATGGAGATCAGCAGCACGCCCTTCAGGTCCTTATATAAGTCGAAGGGAACGCGTGAGATATAATAGGTGGACGAATGAAGGATGGCCAGTTCAGGCAGTGAGTGCTTGTCCAGAAAAAGATTCGGCCGTCCCGAAGCCAGATACGCTTCAATCAGCGGCCCGTATGGAGACTCCTTCAGCATGGCCGGGGCTTCTGTGGAGGAGAGGACTTCTCCTGTAACGGCGGAATAGACCTGCAGACCCTCCACATTCCCGATGATGGCGGAGGCGCCGCTGAGCACGGAGATCAGATCCTTTTTGCGGACCACCTCTTCAAAATATTGGGCCGACGGCGACACCAGCGCACTCTGAATGGACGAGATCCGGGAGTATTGCTCGCTGAGTTCCCGCAGCCGGGTCATGGTTAATTCAATCCGGTCTACGACCTGATTGACGAGCTGGGCATTCAGGCGGTTCACCTGCTGCTCCACTGTCGTACTGGATACGCTTACAGAGATCAAGGACAGCACAATCAGCGGAATCACCGAGATGGCGAACATGACCACAATCATCTTAATATAGAAGCTCCGCCGCAAAAAGCTGAAAAAGGGTGAATTCATAGAGTCACATCCGTTAAGGGTTTTGGACTACGGATACCGGGCAGGCTATCCTAAACAGATTATAGTACATTGGCGGACATGGAGATACCTGCGGACCGGCAAATCTTAAAAATGGTGACACTTTGGCTGGAATCCGGCATGTTCTTAAGCTCCGGCGTCTTCTATAATCCAAAGTGTAAGCACGATGTAAACGCAATCAATACAAGCAAATGGGGGATGACAATGAGTATCACAAGAAAGCTTGTACCGCTTGTAGCTTCAGCGGCGTTGATGGTAACTACACTGGCGGGCTGCGGCGGCGGTAACAATTCAGCAGCAGGCAGCACAGCGGCACCGGAAGGCAGTACACCAAGCGGTGCGGCCGGCAAGCCGGCCAGCATCAAGGCGATGACGATTCTCTTCGGCAATCCGCCGGAGATGACGAACAACAAGGCGCTGGAGGATCTGGAGAAGCGCGGCAATGTAGATCTGAACGTTACCTTCGTTCCATCCGAGGCCTATACGGATAAACTCTCTGTGGCAGTATCCGCCGGAGATTCCTATGACCTGCTGCTGATGGATGGCGGCAAGGACGATAAATTCAACAACCTGGTGAAAATGGGCGCTTTTCATGACCTGACGCCTTACCTTGCGAAGACCAAGAATATCAGCCAGATTGATGAAGTGGTCTGGAACGGTGCCAAGATTGACGGCAAATCCTACGGGATTCCCCGGCCTCGCGGTCTCTACGGCGGAGGTGAAGCCAATATTCTGATCCGCAAGGATTGGCTGGATAAATATAATCTGCCGGTTCCGAAGACCATGGATGAGCTGACGAATGCGCTTGCGGTGTTCAAGGAGAAGGACCCGGCGGGCGGCGGCAAAACCATTCCGTTCACGATCTACGGTTCAGACGGTGTGAACAGCCCCGGGCCTTTCTCGGGTGTCCTCCCGATCCAGTATGCCTTTGGCATTCCTAATGTGTGGAAGCTGGACGGAGACAACGTGGTCCGTGATTTCCAGACGCCTGAATACAAGGCATTCCTGGAGTGGCTGAGAGATTCCTGGAGTAAGGGCCTGATCGACAAGGATGCGCCGGTACTGAAGAACCAGGGGCAGGCACGGAGTAAGTTCCTGGCTGGTACAGCGGGTGCTTTTGTCGGGAATGTCAGTGATATTGTGGAGACCAACGTGGAGAAGCTGAAGCAGACGGACCCGAAGGCCGAAATCGCGATTATCGATGTGCTTGAAGGCGCGAACGGACAGAAGGGCGCTTCTGTACTCTCCGGGTACTATGGACTGTGGGCGGTTCCAAGCTCCGTGCCGGAGGATAAGGTGCAGCAGATTGTAGACTTCCTTGACTTCACGGCCTCCGAAGAGAATGTAGCATTCTCCAAAGCGGGAGTCACCGGCATCCATTCCAGTGATTTCAAGAATGGGGTTGCGGTGCAGACCGAGGAGCAGAAGAAGCAGTATGAGCTGGATAAGCCGAACAATTTCATTTTGGAGAACCGTGCAGATCCATATGTGTATGCCAACTCTAAGGAGCCGGACATCCTGGCGCTGCAAAAGGCGACCCTAGATACGATCAGCAAGATCGGAGTGGAGAATCCGTTCCTCAGCTACAACTCACAGTATGCCAGCAAGAATCCGGACAGCTATAAGAAAATGAGTGCGGTCATGACGAAGTATGTGCTGGGCGAGGGAGCCTGGGAGGATGTGCAGAAGGAAATTGATACCTGGACGAAGGGTTCAGGCGAGCAGATCACCAAGGAACTGCTGGACCAGTATCACACAGAGCATTCCACGAAGTAATACAACACTATACACAGAGGCAAAGGAGGGGGCTTTCCCCTTTCTTTTGCCCATTTGGATAAGGAGGTTTAGCCTGTGCAGAGAGCTTTACGACCCAAACGGTTTCATCAGCTATGGCCCTTTTATTTACTGGCAGCCCCAGGTATTCTCTACTTTCTCACCTTTCATTACATCCCGATGACAGGACTCATTCTGGCCTTCAAGGAATACAGCCCGTTCAAGGGCATGATGGACAGTCCCTGGGTGGGGCTGGATAATTTCAGACAGTTTTTCGGAACCTCCGATTTCTATATGTTGCTGAAAAATACGCTGCTGATCAGTCTGCTGAATCTGATCATTTATTTTCCCTTTACCATCTTCCTGTCGCTGCTTCTGAATGAAGTACGGCTCAAGGTGTTCAAGCGTGTCTCGCAGACCATCGTATATCTGCCCCATTTTCTCTCCTGGGTCGTGATTTACGGGATTACGATTTCCTTCTTTGGGCCTTCGGGCGTCATTAACCATTACCTCGGCCAGTGGTTTGACGGCAACGCCAATTTCCTGGTCAGCAACGAATGGTTCCGGCCGCTGGTCATCTTCCAGTCGATCTGGAAGGATGCGGGCTGGGGTACGATTATCTTCCTGGCGGCACTAGCGGGAATTAACCCTGAGCAGTATGAAGCAGCCAAGGTGGATGGAGCAAGCCGACTGCAGAGCATCTGGCATATTACGCTCCCCGGCATCAAAGGGACCATCGTGATTCTGCTGCTGCTTCGTCTCGGCTCCTCTATGGACTCCAACTTCATGCAGATCTTCCTGATGACCAATAGCCTTAACCTCGATGTTTCCAATGTGTTCGATCTGTTCGTCTACCATGTCGGTCTGGAGCAATTCAATTACAGCTTCGCGATTACCGTAGGCATGTTCAAATCCGTTGCCAGTCTGATCCTGGTCCTCGGGGCCAATTATGCGGCTAGGCTGCTTGGCGAGGAAGGCATATTCTAGAACAAGAACAGGAGTGGAGAGGTTATGAAGCTTAAGGCAACCTGGTTTGACACCATTATTGTAGTCATTATTTGCTTAATCAGCTTGCTGGTTATTCTGCCTTTTCTGTATATTATCGCGGTCTCGTTCAGTCCGCCGGGAGATTCGATGGCCGGGAATTTCTTCATCTGGCCCAAGCACTGGACACTGGACGCCTACAGCTATCTGCTGAATGCGAATACGTTCCTGACCTCCGTCAAGAACTCTGTCATTATCACGGCGATGGGCACGGTGCTCAGCCTGTTTGTCTCGATTACACTGGCTTATGCCTTGTCGAAGAAATTTCTGCCCGGACGGCGGATCATGCTGCTGGTTATTTTCTTCACGATGATCTTTCACGGAGGCATGATTCCGAACTATCTGGTCGTCAAAAATCTGGGCCTGATCGATTCCTACTGGGCAGTGGTGCTCCCGGCAGCCTCCAGTGCCTTCAATATCATGGTCATCCGTTCATTCTTCCAGAGCCTGCCTGAGAGTCTGGATGAAGCGGCAAGAATTGACGGGGCGGGGGAATTCAGGATTCTCTACTCGATCGTGCTGCCGCTGTCCAAACCGATTATCGCCACCTTCACCCTGTTCTTCATGGTGCAGTTCTGGAACGAGTTCTTCTCGGCGGTCATCTACCTGAATGATACGTCGCGCTGGCCGATTCAACCGCTCCTGCGGCAGATGGTAGCGATCAGCGCCTCCAATATCTCGGCAGAGGCAGCGGTAGATGCTTCGCTTGCAGCCAATCTTGGACCCAATGTCCAGAATGCTGCCATTCTGCTGGCGATGCTGCCTATAGTCATTGTGTACCCTTTCCTGCAAAAGTATTTTGCCAAGGGTGCCATGCTAGGTTCGATTAAGGAATAGACTCAGGCGGAGAAATCCGCGAATATAAAGGTGATGATTGAATTGACTATGAGTTATAAGGACCTGCGGCACAATCCCGCATACACGATGCCGCAGCTATCTGCTGGAGAATTCTTAAGCACGATGCTGGATTTGAACAGACCGGAGCTTGCAGAGGTAGCTGCAAAGCTGGACTTAGGCGATGTCCCCGGAGCACGGGATGCTTATTTAGAAGTCATTGCAGCGGGTAACAACGGAAGATATTACTTTGAGGTGAAGGATGTTCCTGGGCTTACGGCGTACGCCGTAAGCCATTACAGCGGAGAGGAGGAGGCGCAGCAGGATGTTGCCGAGGCAGACCGGATTGTGGAGGGGGATATTCCCCTGTTCAAAGGGAAAAGAGTGGTCTTCCGGCACGGAAGCTATGACTGGAACAGCTGGCTGTTCGACAGCTCGCAGTATCAGCTGCATCTGACCCGGTTCGTCTATGTGAAGCGCCTGTCCAGAGCCTATGCGCTGACCGGTGATGACAAATACGCCAAATGCTTCAATGATATGATCAGCCATTTCATTGACGATAACCCTATGCCGGTGGATGATACGTTCCGGGCGGAGCATTCAACCTGGGACCCCCTGTCGGCGGGTGTGCGGATGTTCATGCTGCCGGAAGCCTTCATTACCTTCTTCGGCTCCCCGGCCTTCGAGCCTGAGGTGAAGCTGAAGCTGATTCAGTCCTTCCAGCAGCATGGGGAATATGTCCGCAAATACCATGCCAGCGGCGGCAACCATGTCTGCATGCAGCTCCGGGGGCTGACTCAGACGGCGCTGCTTCTGCCGGAGCTGAAGGATTCTGCTGCGTGGCTGGAATACGCCGGACGTAAGCTGCCGGGATACATCCTTGAGAACGTCTACCCCGACGGGGTACAGTTCGAAGGCAGCCCGAATTACCACCTGATCGTCATGCGCGAGCTGTATGAACTGGTGGTTCTGTACCAGAAGCTCGGCATCGATGCCGGAGAATACCAGGAGACGCTGGAGAAAATGTATGTCGTCACGATGCATCTGCTGGCACCGGACGGGCAGCTGGTCAAGTTCGGCGATACCGATGTTCAGGTGCTCAGCGAGCTGCGCAATGTCATGAGCCTGGGCGCTTATCTGTATCAGCGGGGGGACTTCAAAGCGCTCGGGCATGAGCGGCTGCCGTTCTCTCTGCTGTGGAGAGTGGGGCCGGAGGCTGCAGCGGAGTATGATAAGCTGAAGGCCGTGGAGCCTGCGGAGACGGCAGCCTGCTTCCCGGCAGGCGGATATGTGACCTCGCGCCAGGGCTGGAGCCGCAGCGATATGTACATGGCGATGCGGGCAGGTGTCGGGATCGGCGGGCATGCGCATTCTGATGCGCTCAGTCTGGTGCTCTACGCCGGAGGACGCGAGCTGCTGGCGGATTCAGGTATGGGCTTGTTCGAGTGGAACAAGGAACGTAAATATACGGTCTCAACCCGTGCCCATAACACTGTAGTTGTCGACGGGCAGGACCAGCATGTCCGCAGCTTCCACTGGAATACGCCGCCTACGGCGAGCTGCAGAATCTGGGATACAGAGTTCAATGAAGCCTATGATTATGCCTTTGCGAGCCAGTACGGGTATACCCGGTACGAAGATCCGGTGGTTCACTCCCGCAAGGTGCTGTTCGTCAAGAACAGCTATTGGCTGATCGTGGATCTGTTCGAAGCCAAAGGCCAGCACCGTTATGAGCAGTACTTCCACCTGCCGCCGGGTGCAGCGGCCTACGATTCTCTCAGCGGGGAAGTGGTCTCGCAGCTGGAGGGAGCCAATCTGCTGCTGAAGCCGCTGCCCTCCGGGCTGGCGGAGGACCAGCTGACGCTGGAGCAGGGACTGATCTTCAAGCAGGGCCACTACAGCAGGAATCCGGTAATGAAACGTTCCCTTACCTTGACCGGGAGTGCGGCGATCGTAACCCTGGCCGTTCCCTTCGGCGCAGCGAAGCCGCAGGTGCATGCAGAACGGCTGCCTGTCCGGCAATATGGGGAATTGCTCTCGGTGCAGGAGGCAACTGCGCTGCGTATCGTGATGGAGGATCGGGTGGATGACATCTGCCTTTACCATAAGAGTGTCGATGTCACCAGCTACCTTGACCATACCGGCAATATTATCTCCGAGGCGCTGCTGCCCCGCAAGACGGAGCCGGAAGGCATCGCGTTTGCCGGAGGCAGCTATAACCGGGATGTTATTGTTAATATTGGTCTTAGAGAATAGCAGAACAGAACTAAGCAACGCCCATCCTGAAGCGGGGATGGGCGTTGCTTAGTTGTCAAATATATTCCATCTCTCTTCCGGTGATAGCTTGGGGCAAGTGCTGCAATATTCTCCGGCATCAGGCCCAATCCTGATCCGGTAGGCCAGGCAGCAATGCTTACGCAGATAGAAGGGACGGCCTTGCAGCTTCGGATGCTCAACCTTGCGGAACCGCATGGATAATTCATCCGGCTTCTCCGGCTGAAGCAGGGTAGTATAATCCTGGCCGATGATCCGGCCCCGGTCCTCAGAGTCCCAGAGTTCCTTGTCCGTATGCAGCCGTCCATACAGGTTATGCAAATTATGCGCAATCAGCGACCACATGACTTTCTCCTTGGCTCCCGTATACTCTGATACAGCCTGGAGCACCTGCCGTAAATGTGCCAGCAGGTGCTCCATATAATCGGAAAGGCAGGCTTGGCGTACTTCCGAAGGATTAACAGGCAATTTGTCCGTGGCTGTCGTCTCCGCTTCATAATGCATCATTCCTGCATCCGTTAGCCGGAACCGTAAAGCACCGGGCAGCAGAGAGAGCGGGGTATCGAAGAGAGTGATGGAGGCGGCCAGTCCCATGATCAACACCGAGTACCTTTTGGCAAACAAAGTTCCGACCACAAGACCTGCCGGTTCCCCAAGCTGAACCGATTGCTGGCCGATAATGAGCGGTAGCCGCGCTTCATCCAATAGATCTTCTGTACTGAACGGAAAAGAATTACTCCGGTTCTCCGTGACCGTCAAGGCAAAATGCTGCTGCATGAAATCTTGTATCGACTGACTCCCAAAAGGTTCAACGCCGCTCATGGCTCCATCCATGCGTTTATTTCATCAATAATCTCACCCCGGCCGATAACTCCCCAGCCCTTGAAGAGCCAAAAGGAATCGGTCTCATGAACCCTTCCTTCCTGTACGGCGGGAATGTTCTTCCAGAGTGCGCTCTTCTGCATATTGCCCAAAAAATCCCGGGCATTCGGGTCCGTCTCGAGGACGATAATGTCTGCCCCAAGCTCCGGCGTTTTCTCCAGAGATAAATCCGCTCTTTGCTCTTCCGGCGTAAGTGCTGCAGGCTCAAATCCGAGATCCTGGTAGAGCAAAGCATTGGTCGGATGACCTTTTTGTGCATACACTTGGAGCGCCTTCTCGCGTACACGGAGATAGGCAAGTTTTTTGTTGTCCAGCGCTTTGATTTTCTCGCTGGCCTGGACCGTTTTCTGTTCCAGTTCGGCGATTTTCTCCTTCGCCAGGTCCGTCTTGTCATACATCTCCGCAATGGTTAGCAGATCCTTGGTCCAAAAGGAAGTATCGTCGCCATAATCAAGCCATTCATTTCCAAGAACGATAGTAGGAGCGATTTTGTTCAGTTGCTCATACTTATTCTCGGCCGTCCGGCTCTCAATAAGAATCACATCCGGATCAAGCAAGGTAATGGCCTCAAGGTTGGGATTATCCGCCGAACCTACAGTTTGTACCCCCTGCAGCTTGTCAGCCAGATAGGGAAGATACTCTCCTCCGTACCGGACCTCGGTGTTCACACCGGAGGGCTTCTCTCCGATAGTCAACAGATGATCTATGTACTCTGCCGCGAGAACAACGACCTTTTCGATTTTGGACGGAATCACGGCTTCTCCCTTAAGATGGGTAATTGTGCGTGTGCCCGGTTCCGCAGCCGCCTGATCCTTGGTTTGGGAAGCGGAGGGACTCTGCTCTCCGGAAGCCGGTTGTCCCGCTCCATTGCTGCAAGCGGCCAGTATCAGCAGCAGAACGGCAAGGAGCAGGATTTGGATGGATTTCTTTCTATTCATGGGTTTCTATTCTCCTTTGTGCAATAGATAATAATAATCATTATCATTATGATAGGAGAACGATGCATACTTTACAATGGATTATAACCCTCTGTTGGCATGGATAATTCTATCGTTCAGCCTACCTATCCGGGATGCAACATAAGACATGGCCCACATCCGGCCTGAGGGTCCAAGGGTTTTGAACAACAGATCTCCGGCATCGAATACCCGGGACTGCTTCACTGCATCCAGTGAAGACCATTCGTTGGACGACAGCAGTGTCTTCAGCCGTTGCCTCGATTCCAGGGTAGGGTCCGCAGCCAAAAAGATGTACCCTGGGTTATAGTGGGGAAGCTCATCAATCTCAAAATCCACCGCCCCGGTCTGTTCAGGGAATGAGAGGGGAGGGCTTAGTCCAAGATCTCTGTACAGTAGTGTTCCTGTCTGATTGGAGGCACCGTACAGGCGGTAGAATTCGGAGCTGACTCTGATAAAAGAAACCGTGGGCAGTACATTCTGTGCTTCCAGCCGTGATCTAAGGAGGTGCTTCTGCTCTGTGTAGCAGTTCATCCAGTCGTCAGCCTGCTGCTCTCTGCCCAGAATACGGGACAACCGGGACAACTGCTGCTCCACATTATCGGTATGCTTAAGGACAACAGTGGGTGCGATGGACTCCAGCAACTCGCCTGGTAACAGACGGTCGCTCCCAATAATCAGATCAGGCCTCACCCGTGCCAGCTCTTCATAATTCAACCGGGAACCGTTCAGGCGGACAATTTCCTGCTCCAGCACACCCGGGTAGGGGAGGCTATAATTTCTTGACACCCGTTCCCGGTAAGACAGCGCAGCCACTGGCGTCAGTCCAAGTGTCATCAGGTAATCATCCAGACCATAGTAGAGAACAGCAATACGGATATGATTGTTTTTAAGGTAGCTGGCCGGTGCAACGCCTTCCGATTTTTTGAACACCCGGCTAAAATAATGCTCGTCCTTATAGCCCACTTCCTTGGCGATCTGCTTGACACGTTCGGAAGAGAAGAGCAGCTGCTTAGCCCTTTTTATCCGTTCCTCTAGCAAATAGGCCATAGGTGTCTTTTCTGTAAGCTGCTTGAACGCTCTGATAAAATGATTGGTGCTTAAGCCCGCCATTAGAGCCAGTTGCCCAACTTTAAGCTCTTGGTTGTAGTTGTTCTTCATGTAGGCGAGCACATTATCCATCCCTACAGCCTTGTCCTGCACAATACGCTTACCTGGTTGAAGTATCAACGAGAGCAGCTGTTGCAGCCGGTACTTGGCGTGCATGATATCCTCCGGGTTACGGGTGCGGTGAAAGGAGGTCATTTGCCGGCTGATCTCTGCAGCCCGTGGATGGCCGGGTGCTTCAAGCTTCCCGTTAACCGGAAATACCGGAGAATGGAGCTCCAGGTGCATGTGATCCTTACGAAGCTGTATACAGGAGAAGAAAATGATCATATAACGTAGCGGTTCTGCCGTCAGCGCTTTGCCTTCTACTGAAGTTTCGGGCAACAACAAAAAGAAGTCTCCTTTATTCGCCGTAAGCAGCCCCCCATTTAGGATAATCTGCCCTTTACCTTCTGTGACATAACACAAGGCATGGTGGTGAAGGGTCCTTCGGGGCAAAGCTTCCCCTTCTGCAAATCTTCCGTAATAGCTGTGTACGCTTGAAAAAAACAAGCGCTCCAGCCTGAACGCTGCCTGTGGTATTGTGGATAACATGCGTTCCTCCTCGTTCGGCCCGTGTCTATTGAATTCAAGTCTCGTAAACAATATTGCCCGTCTCGCTCAGGTCATAACTGTGAATTGAGCTTAGCTCATTACGGAAGGCTTCGGAGCGCAGAATATCCAGAATGGCGTTAATCCAGACTTCATTCTCCGGCTTCTTCACCATGACCAGATCGTAGCGCTCGCGGATCAGCGGAATGAAGTCGATGCCGTCAATGATTCTGGCGGCTTTCTCGGTGCCGATGCCCACATCCGCCCCGCCTCTTGCCACCAGGCTGGCTACTGCCAGATGGCTGTTCTCTTCATTAATGTATCCGTTCAAGCGGGAGGACGGAATTCCATGCAGGCGCAGCTGTTCATCCAGCAGCACCCGGGCGCCGGAGCCGCGCTCACGGTTAATCAGCGTTAGCCCGTCTTGCCGGAGGTCCCCCCAGCTGCGGATGCCTCGCGGATTGCCCCTTTGCACATAAAAGCCTGCGCTGCGTGTTAGCAGATGCACTACAATATAGGAGAAGCCTACGAGCAGCTTGCGGATATAGGGCAGGTTGTATTCGCCGCTATCGCCATCCAGCAGATGGGTACTGACAATATCTGATTCGCCCTGATACATGGCAATGAGGCTGTCAAGACTGCCCGCATAGGAACGGAGCGGGCGGGTGGAGGGCAGGGTCCGCTCCAGATGGGTCGCCAGAATATCAAGTGACATATCCTGTCCGGTAATGACTACATGTACACCGCTGCTCTTCATGCTGTGCGGCGGCGGGGAGGCGAAGGCCTGATAAGGCGCGGCGAACGGGGCTGTCTGCTGCGCCTGCGGCAGTGCAGCCTCGGTCAGCCCGTCCCCGGGCAGCGGATGGGCAGAAGGCCCGCTGTTGCGGGAATTCTGCTTGTACCTCTCCAGATCAGAGAGGTCAACCCGCATCTGCTTGCCGACACGGTAAGAGGGCAACTCGCCCTTTTTAATGAGATCATAGACCTTGAGCTTGGAGATTTTGAGCAGCCGGGCGATTTCCTCGGTTGTATAGGAAGTATTCTCGGTCATGTATTGTACCCTCCTGGGGGATGGACTGCGGCAGATTCACAAATAGCCATATTAGGATAGCCTTATTATGCTCAAGACTACCTTATTTTGTGAACCTGTGCAATCCGGGGAAGGCCCGGGAGAGAAGAGGGCAGAGACCCTAATAGGTCATATGCCGGTCCGTCTTCGCCTGCTGCACATCGGATAGCCCAATCAGCTCTGAGACGGTAACGAACTGGAAACCCTGCTTCTTAAGCGCAGGCAGAATAATCTTCAGTGCTTCCTTCGTCTGCGACGGCCCGTGGACATGGTCATGGAACAGGACAATATCGCCGCTCCTGGCATTGCGGATGACCCGGTTTGAGATGTTCCAGACGCCAGGGCGGTTCCAGTCGCGGGTGTCCTGATGCCAGGACCACAGTACGGGCTTCAGGCCCATGCTGTTGGACACATCGATCAAGGTCTCATCGTACATTCCGCCCGGCGGTCTGAACAGGCTGCTGTGTCTGCCGGATATCTTCATAATTTCCTTCTCCGTCAGCGCAAGCTCCTTCTGAATCTGCTCCCCGGAGATCGGTCTTTTGAAATAGACATGATTATAAGTATGGTTCGCCAGCTCATGTCCTTCACTAATCACGCGTCTGGCTACATCGGGATAAGCGGCGATCCGCTTGCCAATTGCAAAAAACGTGCATTTCGCTTGATACTCATGCAGCACCTCCAGAATGCTGTCCGTCTCCAGAGGGTCCGGGCCGTCATCGAAGGTCAGCGCAATCACCTTCTGGCTGGTGCGCACTTCCCAGATCATATCGCCGCGCTCCTCATAGTAGTAGCGGTTTTTTGCCTTGTTCGGACTGCCCAGGGCCAGATCGGAAGGGCTGTACATCAGCGCCAGTGCTGCCAGAACTGCGGCGGTCAATCGGGTGGCTGTTCTCATGGCTCTCAGATTCACTCCACACTTGTTTTTATAAGCGGTTCCTGCTGCTTAAGTCTTAGAATGCTCTATCCCCCTTGGTTGCTATGCATTTATAGCAGCCCGCAGGGCGATTTGCATTTTAGAGTGAAAGTTCCGGCGGAAATGACTTATAATAAGTTACTAAATACAGATCAAGGAATAGGGGCAGCGGAGATGACACTGATTGAACAAAGAGAACATAGACAATATCCCGAAATCACGAAGCTGGAGACCTCCAGAGCCGCATATGAACGCGACTATTCGCGTCTGATCCATTCGCCGACCTTCCGGCGGCTGCAGGGCAAATCTCAGGTGTTCGGAGCCGGAACCGGGGATTACTACCGGACACGCCTGACCCACTCGCTGGAGGTGGCACAGATTGCCCGTGAAGCGGCCAAGAGCCTGCTGCGTTCTTACCCGGAAGTAGAGACAGGAGCTGCAGAGAATCCGGGCCTGGTCATTGACCCCGAGGTGGTGGAATGTGCGGCAATCGCCCATGACTTCGGACATCCTCCATTTGGGCATAAGGGAGAAGAGGTGCTGGACAACCTGCTGGAGAAGCTGGTGACCCGCAAGACGGTGGAGGCAGTGGCCAAGTCCGGCGCAGGTCCTGTTCAGCAGCAGACGATTCATGAGAGCATGAAGCGCAAATATGAGCATTTTGAAGGCAACGCCCATAACTTCCGCCTGATTATGTTCCTGGAGAAGCGTGAGAATATCGACGGCCTGAACCTCTCGGACGCGGTGCTGCTGGGCATTAACAAATATCCTTTTCCCGGGACGGTGCTGAAGAAGGGGATGTATCTGCACGAATGGGAGTATATCCACGAGATCCGCGCCCAGTGGGGAATTCCGGCAGGCAAAAAGACGCTGGAAGCGCAGCTGATGGACCTGTGTGACGATATTGCTTATTCGGCGCATGACCTGGAGGACGGCATCAAGGCCGGGAAGATTGAGGTGCATGAGCATTTCATGCATGACGACTACATCCAGCGGCTGATTGTGGAGAAAATCACCACGCTTGAGGATGCCTTCTGGTCCGGCTGGAACAAGTCCGCGATCCGCTTCAAGGTGGAGGAGGTGCTGAGTTCATTCCTTCGGGTCTGGAAGGAGAAAATGCCTACCTGTGAGAATGACTATTCCCGCACCCGCCGTGAAGTCAAGGCCTATTGGGTCAGTACCTTTGTCGCCAGCCTCGGCGTGATCGGGGACGGGGACTGGAAAAAGGTTACCTTCATTAAGGAAGGCAGGGAGGATGAGGACATGCTGCGGACCGTCAGTGTGCTCAAAAGCTTCGCCTGGGTAACGATGATCCGCGATTTACGCGTACAACGTCTGCAGAAACGAAGCGAGTGGATACTGCGGCGGCTGTGGGAGGCATTCCTTGATCCAGAGACATCCCGGAGCATTATCCCATCGGACTGGCTGCAGCGGTTCGAGAAGGACCAGAAGTCGGCGAAGCCGATCTGGACCTGGGAGCATATGGTGACCGATTATATCGCCGGAATGACCGATGCTTTTGCCGAGAAAATCTACAATGAGCTGTACGGGCTTAAGGTTGGTTCGATTTACGATCTGGATTAGACCTATATAGTAGAACCTTTACCTGTCCGCCGTTTGGGCTGGCAGGTAAAACCTTACATCGAGAGAAACATGTAAATTTTTAACCGACTGTTGCCGACATAGTACATGTAACCTATTTTTTTTCTACGGTTGATTATCTCTCTAACTATCCTGAAATCGGGTAATAACAGGTAAGACCTAACTTGGAGGAATCAT
This sequence comes from Paenibacillus rhizoplanae, assembly GCF_042684125.1. Classification (NCBI taxonomy): domain Bacteria; kingdom Bacillati; phylum Bacillota; class Bacilli; order Caryophanales; family Paenibacillaceae; genus Paenibacillus; species Paenibacillus rhizoplanae. The sequence continues at coordinate 206,187 of NZ_JBHUKY010000068.1, forward strand.
CATGAAACCACAAAAGAGAGGCTT
>NZ_JBHUKY010000069.1:0-855 GCF_042684125.1 Paenibacillus rhizoplanae
ATGAAAGAAGATCACATGCGAAATGGCCAACTGAAACCGGGATACAATGTGCAAATCGGGACCGAAAACCAATTTATTTTAACCTACAGTATACATCAAAGACCGACCGACACCCGCTGTTTAGAGCCGCATCTGGAAAAAGCCCAACAAATCCTCGGGAAATGGCCAAAGACAGTCATTGCAGACGCAGGTTATGGCAGTGAAGAAAACTACGCCTATCTGGAAAAGAAAGAGATACAGGCGGTGGTGAAGTACGGCAGCTACCACAAGGAAAAAACTAAAGCCTGGAAAGCGAATGTTGGTAAAATCGAAAACTGGACATACGATACAGCCGAGGATCATTGGACGTGCCCAGCTGGGAACAGGCTGCATTTCCACAGGGAAAGCAAGGAGACCCTAGAGAGTGGCTATGAAATTCGCAGACGGCATTACCGAAGCAGCTCCTGTGAAGGCTGCCCCCTAAAGGAGCGTTGCACAAAAGCGGCAGGAAATCGGGAAATGGTCGTCAGCTTGGAACGGCTGCGATACCAGAAACAGGCGCGCGAAATTCTACGGAGTGAAGAAGGTTACACCTTGGCCGTACGCCGAATGACGGAGCCGGAAAGTGTATTCGGACAACTGAAGAACAACCGGGGGTTCCGGCGATTTCTGCTTCGCGGCATGGAGAAAGTGACGCTTGAGGTCGGGTGGCTTTCCCTTGCACATAATCTGCTGAAGCAAGCCGCCAATGACCAAAAACGCAGAGCAGCGATCCTCCAATAACGGGAGAATCGCTGCTCTGCTCACTTTTTGTAGCATTAAGAATGAAGAGAACTCTCTTCCGCCGTAGAAAATCTACTTTTGGGACAGCCCCTT
>NZ_JBHUKY010000070.1:0-1228 GCF_042684125.1 Paenibacillus rhizoplanae
ACTAGTACAGCATCAGTCTTTAAATTGTGGATAAAGTCTTTTAAGTTTTATCCGCGCATCTTCCGTAGTGAATTGCCAATCTATGCCCCGTTGAGAGGTGTTACGAGCAGATTCCCATTCGGCCAATTCGTCTGCTAACTCTTCCATGGACGGAATTCGTCTTGCTAAACATTGGCGCGTCATTACGCTCAGCTCAATTTCAGCAATATTCAGCCAACTGCCATGTTTGGGGGTGTAATGAATTTCGAGCCGTTTGGCTAGACGCAAGGCGGTTTCCGCTTCAAAGGCTTCATAGAGTGAGGCGATCGAATGCGTGTTTAAATTATCCATCACCAAACGAATTTTGGGTGCACTGGGGTAATGTACGTCTAACAGTTCTCGAACTTGCTCTGCCCATTCGATTTTGGTACGGCGAGGACGGACACTGACGTGTCTCCAGCCCGCAAGCGGTTCGGTGAAGATAAAGATACTGCAGGTCCCATGGCGTACGTATTCGGAGTCTTCACGCAGCGGCTTGGCGGGCTTCATCGGGATCGGTTTTCGAGCGTCATCCAGCAGTTGGAACGGTTTCTCATCCATGCAAATCACAGGACATTCGCTGTCGTAGGGCAAATGGTAGACCTCTAACACATCTTCCATAGCAGCTACAAACGCTGCATTCTGTTTTGGTGGAATGCACCAACACTTACGAAGATGGGGTTTGAGTTCGTTTTTTTAAAATACGGTCCACGGTGTCGTACGAAATACTGTCAATGTATCCTAGCTCTACGGTCTTATCTGCCAAAAGTCGAAGCGTCCACCGACTCCTTCCCGCTGGTGGTGCACTGCAACTGAGCGCGATGATTTTCGCCTCCAATTCACCGGTAACTTTTGGAGGATTTGGCGGTGTCAGTCTCTGTTTTCGTTCAATAGCAGGCTGTAATCCCTTTTTCGCAAAGGTTTTGCGGACCAGATAGACTGTGTTGGTGTGGATGTGTAATTGCTCTGCAATGGCAATGTCGGAGAGCTTGCCGCCCACCCGATTCTCGTCCGCCCATAACAAAATTTGTGCCCGCCGGAGCGAACGTGCAGCCACTTTTCCTTTAGAGCACACGCTTTGTAATTCTTTCTGTTGTTCCGAAGTCAAGTGAACGGTATATTCACGTTTTCTCATAGTCGATACCTCTTTTTTCTCGACTATATCATATCTACCATTAATTAACTAATTTAAATCTGATGCTGTACTAGT
>NZ_JBHUKY010000071.1:0-968 GCF_042684125.1 Paenibacillus rhizoplanae
CGCCCCGAAGGACGGCCGTAATGTATGTGCGTATGTTATTCGCCGAGCTGCGCCTTAATGTCCGCGATAATCGTCTCAGTAGCGGCTATGCGCGACTCGAGGTCTGCAATAAAGTCCTTTAATCCTTGGACATCCGTTGCCCCTGTTGCCGCTGCTAGTTCCGATTCTGTCTGCGCGATAACTTCCCGATACTTGGCGATAGCCCGCTCTCCCGTCACCATTTTACTACGCAATGTCTCCCTCTCAGTCTCTGTAAGCACCCGTGTAGTTACCGGTTCAGCAACCGTCGTACCTGTCTCCGCTATTGCTGTCGCTTTACTTTCCATCGTTATCGTTTTCCCCTCTACCGCCAGCCCCGTTCCGGTCGCCTCACTCATTGCGCGTACTGGAACGTAGGCCGATCCGTTTATAATAACCGCATCTGCGATCTTCTTGCCGTTCTGCTCTACCGTAAACAAACCGGTCACTTTCGCACCAATAAGCGATGAGCTGGCCGCGTACCCGATCGAACTTCCAAGTAAAAGCGCTGCGGCTGCGATTCCGATAATCTTCTTTTTCATGCGTGAGCCTCCCAAATATAGTAATTGTCCTAAGTATATCCAAGCGGCCCGCGACATGAAAGAGAAATTAAGAGACCGTGAACGTTCCGCCGCCTGAAGGTACGAGCGTTGTGCTACCGTGATTGTGATTTGCTAGTGTCAGGGTATGCGAGTGACTTACGTTCGCTTTACCGGCGAGAGCTGCCCATATAGCGTCTAACTCCGCTGCGGTTACGATACGATTACCGGGAGACGCGGAGCCTATATAAGCGTCAAAACCTGGTTCTAGGATAACGTCAAACGCTCCCCTAACAACCGCGTTTAAGCCGGCGTCGATCCGCACGTCATTGGCTCCGCGCATTCTCAATTCCTTAGAGCCGGACCCAGCGAACGAGACGTACGCCTCGTAAATCCCCGGGTCTACAAACT
>NZ_JBHUKY010000072.1:0-145567 GCF_042684125.1 Paenibacillus rhizoplanae
TACCAAACAAGCGAGGTGTTTTTTGTCAATACGAGTGAATCTACTGAATTTCCCTTACGCGCTCAAGGGTTTAAGCCATTTTTCTAGGTGCGAAAGTTGAGTTAATAACTGTCGTTCTATAAATTTCCCATAAATGACTTAGTTCCACACTTTGTTCTGCTAACTTCTTATAGAGATTTGTATGGGACGATTTATCTTCTAGTAACTTAAAAAGCCTGTTATTCTTCTTATGATTCTGTGCAAAAGAACTGCTTCTCAAGGCAAATATGCTAGTATCGTTCAAATTACCTACAAGTTCTTCGAATTCCTCTACATAATCGGTCAACGCTTTTAGTCCCAACTGATAATTAAGACCATATTGCTCAAGAAAAACGACTTTATCATCCAATAGATTGCTTCTGAGTTCTGAGATAAACGAGTCCTGTACTGAAAATTCATGGTTAAAATTCCTTATCGATCCTTCATGCACAGAAACCATTATGAATCTAACTTTTTTGCCGCTTTTAATTAGGTATTGGGTAGATTCCATAATGACTTCAAGTGGAGTTTGATAATCGTGCATTCGCCCTGGAGATAAGCAATCTTCAATTACTGTGTATGCATCCCCACTCGCACATTTTCCATGAATAAATGTCGGATGGATAAAATGTATTTTTCCGGATTCTCTTCCACTGGAATAAAAAAAGCGGTCCACATCGAGAAAGACATATTTCTTCTTGTCTAAAGCGCTTTGAATAATCACATCCAGGAAAGGTATATCAGATTGCTCAAGAAGCTGATCCTCAAAGCGAAGATAATGATAGAGCTGTTCAGTGTCATATTGAACTTTCGGCAGCATTAATCCTTGATGCAGCAAGCTTTCAAAATTGTCTTCGGGGAATGTCTGGTTGATGAGTTTTTTCCAGTACTGCGTTTTAAAAGTCAGAGGCAGCTTCTCGAACGATGAATTATGACTAATGAGAATTGACATCAAGTTATTATTGACACAATCAAGCCATATGTCATTATAAGGAAAAATCCGATGGGTAGGTGTCACATGGTCAACTCCCTATGATGAACTCACTTATTAGGTTGATAGCCAGCTCACATCATTTAACGTACCGTCAGGGCGAAGAATAACTTCCTTCGGAAGAGCATGAGACAGAAAATGAACATTGCCGCAGGTTAAGCCATATGCCCCCAAATGGGGAAACGCGATCCAATCCCCTGGCTCTAGAAGGGGGAGCATGACGCTGCCTTGCAGCACATCTGCGGGAGTGCACAATTTACCGCAAACATTGTAGGAGATTCGACCTTCTCCTTCACCGGATTCGTATAGCTTGCGCTCCCCCGCCTTCCAAAGCTGAAGAGGCAGAGGCTGCTTGAAGCTTCGTCCCATCAGGCTGGAAAAAGCCCGATGGTGGGTTCCCCCATCGACAATGGCGAAGGCTTTGCCTTTGGAGAGCTTGGTGTACAGCACTTTGACCGCATAAATCCCCATAGTTGCGGCAATTCGTCGCCCTGATTCTACGAATACCATTTCCAATTCCAGATCCCGGTTGCGCTCTAACTCCCCGGCAAGATACGCCCCGAAAGCTTCGACAGGAAACGGCTCATCGCCTTCAAACATGGGAACGCCGAAACCGCCGCCGAGCCCTAAGCATCGAAGCTGCAGGCCGAATTGGTTTCGCACCTGCCGAGTGAGACCGAACATCATCGGAACGCTCTCCCGATAAAAGTCGAGGTGAAAATTTTGCGTGCCCTGGTACGTATGCAATCCGATCAGCTCTAGCCCTTCAAGGTTAATGGCGGTTTGCACCGCTTCATTAATTTCACTGTCGTCGATGCCAAACTGGGAGGCAAGTCCGACCGATGACATACGCGAGCCTTTGGCTCCAGTAGACAAATTGACCCTTAACATAACGGGGGCGGCAATACCAAGCGCAACAGCTTCATCGTGAATGACGAATAGCTCCGGGATGGACTCCGCATTAATCGCGTAGATCCCATGGCGAAGCACATGATGAATCTCGTCCACGCTTTTGCCCGGTCCGGTAAACACGATGCTGTTCGGATTTACCCCGTTAGAGCGGGCAATCTCATATTCCCCAACCGATGCGACTTCGATCGGCGAACCCCAGCCGTTTATGAGACGACATACCTCCGGATTGGGGTTGACTTTCATGGAATAATATAGCGTCACATCCTTGGGTAAAGCGTCTCGCAGCGAAAAATAATCGGAGGCCAGCTTTCCCACGTCATATACATAAACGGGTGATCCAAACTGCTCGACTGCTTCCAGCCAAAAGGGCTGGCCCACTTCCTGCTGATTAGACAGTCGTTGTGAAACCATAGTCATACGACAGCTCCCCTCCATTCCATGATTGCTTCCTCCAGCCCTTGACGGGCAAGCTTCTCAGCTTCATCGTCCACACCCCAGCTCAGAGTCGAGACCCTGCAAGGTCGGATACGGTCTGCCGATTCTCTATCATGGTGGAAACCATACACGAATGCCCCACCTTGTTCGGCAGAGATCCTTATCGATGTCACCTTTTCGGCAAATTCTGCAAATTTGGCTCCAGGGTGGAGCTTGAAATCATAGGATTGAGTCTCCATTCTAGGAAACCCGCGTTCCAGCAAGTGCTTGCGAATCTTTAGCAAATACGTGACCATGGTAAGACGGGCGTTGATCTCAATAACCGGTATTAAAGTTCCGTCTTCATCCAGTATGGAGTCTACCCCGATGAAACCCTCGTAGCCCCGGGAATGTAAAGATTTACCCAGCTGTCGCAGCTGTTCGGTATAAGCCGCCATCAAGGATTCAGGCAGGTCCGGGTGCAGACAGCTCCCCCTGTAAACTCCTGCATCCGTAATCCTCTGCTCGGTCATAGCCAGGATCTCGCAATCTGTTCCCCCCAGCCAGAGTTGTGCCGTCAGATGGCGCTCGACCTGATGCCAGCGTTCCACCGTCACAACCGGTTGCCCGCCTCCCCGAGAGATCTGCCTCTCTAAATATCCAAGCAGCGTCTCCAAATCCGAGCCTCGATGGATATGGAACAGCGCTTTACCGGAAGAACCGTAAGCGGTTTTTACAACCAGCCGGGCTCCAGGATGCCGTCCCTCCAACTCGGCGCAAGTACGGCGGATCGCGTCAAGCCCCTCGCATATCATACCGTCGCTGACTGGAAAGCCGATTTCTTCGCATAATTTACGCGTTACGATCTTGCTGTTCAGTTCCACGGACAATCGGGCTGGCGGGCCGATCCATCTCCCTCCGTTATCCTTGAGAAACTGCTCCTCCTGCTCGTCCATCAAGTAAGGAACAGCAATCCGGTTGCGAAACTCACCCGTATATTCAGACCGTGCGCCAATCGCGATTGATGGTATGGCTATCTTCTCTTCTTCCAAATAAGACAGGAATTCAGGATCCGGAGCCTCTTTCAGGAGAACAAGATCATCCCGGTCAGCCAAATAAATTTGGTAGAGATCCATTTGCGATACGAGCCGATCTCCGGACGCATTGTTAATATGGGGTAAGCGAATCTCTTGAGCGGCTTTTCCTTGTTCCCAATTAATATTTGAGTACCAGAGCTTCGGTGCGCGCGTTCCGGTCAGATGCTCTATATAAGGTGCGTTATTCATTATCCCGTCACCTCCACTTTCTCCGGCTTGAGATCGGACTCCAGCCCTTTAAGCCAGCCTAGCTCCGACTTTAAGATTTGAAATGGTATGGCTCCGAACCATTCCAGAGATACCGGGGCTCGGGTAGGGTCCAAGATAAGGCGCTTCATTATGGTTTGGCAATCCATTTCTCCATCGGCCAAGGGTACGATACCTCTGCGGCTGCCGCTCGGAGAATATATATTGTTAGGAGAGAATACTTCAAGCCATTGCCGGGATTCCACATTCTTCAGATGGATATTGACCATCCATGGCTTCAAGCGTTCGTAGGCGGCAAGGGGATCAGCGCCCGATTCCCAAATGTGCAGAAAGTCCAAATTCAGCTTCAAGGCAGGGTGGCCGGTTTGCCGGAGCAGTTGAAGTGTGGAATCTAAGCCGTCGGCAGCGGTTCCCGGATGAGTCTCAACCACTGTATAGACCCCTTCCCTCTCTGCTACGGCGCAAAGGATATTTAGACGTTCGGTGCAAAGCTCCCAGTCCTTCTCATCAAGAGATTGACTGCTCAGGCTTCCGGCGAAAATCCTCAGCTTATCTGTGTGGAACGCTTTGGCCGCCTGTACGGTTTCCTGCCATTCCTTAAGCAGAACGTCCATTGGGATATTCCCCATGAGAGGGATATAATCGCTCAGCATGTTGATTTCGAGCCCGTAGCTGAACATTTCGTCCAGCATACCTCCCAGCTCCTTTCCCCGTTGGCGAAGCAAAGCCTTGGCATGCACGCCCCACAGTTCTATACCGTTGAAGCCCGTATCAAGAGCATAACGGAGCAGCTCCTGGAAGGATACCAGCTCGTGCCGAAAAGAAATTGTGCATAGATTATACCGCAGGCAGATCACCGCCTATTCCATTCATCCAGGCCAGGAATTGAAGCTCCGCATCCCGAATTTCCCGCAGCCTGGCAAGAGCCGAGCGCAGCAGCGCTTCGTCCCCGATGTGCTTGCGGTATTTCACAAGCAAGAAATTCAGTGTCGTCCATAACTTCACGATCCCGCTGATTCGGTTCTTCCCTTCCAGCGCCTGCCCCTCGTCCATCACGCCCAGCCGGGCAAAGCTATTCCATATGGAAGATCGGAGCTTGGTTAAGGAAGCAATGGCGATCGAGTTCTGGTTCAACCAGTTCGAGGTTTGTTCCGGGCTTAAAGCTAGAGATGCCTGCAAATCCCGGGCAAAGCTGTCCAATGCGGCGGTACCCGAACTGTATTGAGAACGGACATACATTTCGTAGTTTCGCTTGGCAGCATAAGCGAAGATATCACGCTTGCCGGGAGACTCGAACACCTTCCCTTCTTGATCCGGCTGAAGCTCGTAGAAAATGATTTCCTCCTCTTCCGGCTCCGCCGATGCCCGCATAAGCTCTTCTCCGGTCAGGAATCCGTTGAAACCGACAATGGGATCGAATACTCTGAAGGCGTTACGTGCTTCATCGAAGCTATCTGCGAGGATATAATGATCGAATCCACTCTCCGCCATGATCAGCATATTGGGAGGGAAAAAATCCAGATCGGATGGGCGGCATTTCACTACCGCACGGTTCCCTGACAGAACAGACTGCTTTAGCGCCTCAGGTCCACAACCCTTGTAAACCAGATGAATGCCGTACAGAAAGGGCAAGCTTTTGTTCAATCGCACATGCTGGCTCGCCGTAATAATGCGCGAAACATAATTGACATTCCAGTAATCCAGCAGAAACAGATCAGGGTTAGCCCCGGACCGGTATAAGTGTGTCAAGATGCAGGAAGCTGCACATTCCATCGCCGCCAGCTTCATCATTTCCGGCTTGGCATCCGGCGTATCCGTATGAGACGTCATAGCTTCATTCTCCTTCTTCATTTGAGGAAATACGGCAAACAAAGGACGGTATTTTGCCGCTGACAGGATCGGCTTCGAGCCTTGAGACGGTTTCTATGGACACTTTCACCGGTTTGCCCGCCGCTTGGTGAAGAAAAGCGGATAGCCTGGTCTGCACGTCCTCGAACTCGCTTGGCGAGGCTTCAGTCGCCAGCCTGACGGAAAAAGAGGTGTAAGTATTCTGCACGATCTGAAATTGGCGGACTCCTCTGGCTGCAGCAAGCTCCCAAAAAAACTTGTCCAAATACCGGAAGACGGCGGAATGCACCTGCGCTCCAGGCAGCCGAATCTGGGATGTTCGAACGGGAAGCAGTTGAAGAAGGAGACGGCCGGTTTCAGGGTCCCTGCGAATACTTCCGATATCCCCTGTCCGGTAACGGACATATGGCAGACTCCTCATGATCAGCGAGGTGACCAGCACTTCGCCGAATTCCCCCTCCTCCACATGGAGTCCGGAGGCCGAATCGATAATTTCCACATATACGGCGGACTCATCGATTTCCAGTTGGCCGCTCTGGCCTGCGAACGCGATACACCAGAACTCTTCCAAACCGTAATAGTCTACGCATGGAACGCGGAACACCTCCTCGATCCGTTCCTTCTGGGAGCCATGCAGCGTTTCGCCCCAGTTCTGGGTAAACAGGAGGGAAGACGGCAACGAATATCCCCCGTCACGCATATATTCGGCCAACGCGCAGAGAGCGGAAGCTCTCCCCTGGATAAAATGAGGATCTTCCCTGATCATCAGTTCTGCATAATGTCTAAGGGACCTGGGCTCCGCCAGCAGACGGTTGCTCAGCAGCAGCATCCGGTGCCTGGACGGCAGCCCCCACTTTTTTCTATGCTTATACAGAGTCAGCGAGAGTTTCCATTTCTCCTCCGGGGTTTTCACGCAGCGGAACGGCACTCCGGTAGTTCCCGAGGTGAACGATTCGATCACCCGTCCCGCATCGGGATGTTCGAAAAGAGCGCGGTTGCCTGCGATCAAGTGTTTGTTTGTAATCGGCAGCTGATGGAAATCAACGTCCGTATAAGGGTTATAAAACGGGTACGTCCGGCGCAATTCGTCGGCCAGCTCTTGCAAATGGCCCGGGGTGAACACTTTCATGAAGCCACCTTGCGTTCTACAAAATGCAATACGGCCTGGACGCTTCGGAACGATTCCGGGCGAATATCGTCCACATCCAGCTCAAAGCCGAAGGTATCCTCCAGAGCCGACAGCAGCTCCAGTATTTGAATGGAGTCGATTCCCAGATCATCTACCAAAGCATGGTCCAGCTCGACCTCGCTTGTTAGCCTCTTGGCCACAGCGGCTATCGTTTCTCTCACCTTAAAGAATAGTTCTTCATGCGGGATGGACATGCTCTTCCTCCTTCACCATAGATTTCAGGGCTTTGCGATCCAGCTTTCCGCTGGCTGTTTTGGGCAGAGCCGTAACGAAGCGGAATTCCCTGGGACGCAAGGCCGAGGATAACCGCTTTGCGCACCAGGCATGCAGTTCCGAGTTGCTGACAGGCTCTGTGGAAGCTCCGGATACTACCACGGCAATCAGACGATGTCCCCATTGAAGGTCTTCTACGGCCGACACAGCAGCGTCCGCCACCCCAGGCAAGCTTAATAGGACGCTTTCGACCGCTTCCGGGTACACCGTGTGTCCCCCGACAAGGAGAGCGTTATCGGTTCGCCCGGTCAAGTGCAAGTATCCATCCTCGTCCAGATACCCGGTATCCCGGGTATGCAGGCCGAGGGGGCCTAGTATCTCGCGGGTGCGATCCGGATCGTCATAATAGCCGATCATCACATTCGGCCCTCGAACGACCACCTCTCCACTCTCCCCTGTTGCCGCTTCCCTTCCGTCCTGAACGATGGCCAGCTCGACGCCGTTAATGGGTATCCCGGCGGATTGCGGTTTCGTCCTTAACTGAGCGTAGGGCAAATACGAGACGCGCGGAGATGCTTCGGTCAGTCCATAGGAGGGCGTCAGCCGCACGTGAGGCAGACGGTCAGCCAAACGAAGCAGCATGACGGCAGGCATCGGGCCGCCGACAATGAGCATCTGCCGGAGCGTGAGCAGATCCTCCGCCGCCCATTTGGCGGAATGGATCAGAGGCAGGATCGCAGACGGCACAGTGCATAAGAAGGTCACCTTGTTCGTACGGACGCACTGGATCATCTCGAAGGGATGCACGAAGCCCCCGCTTAGGACAAGGTTGGCTCCGCAAGCCATGGCGGCAAACCATTCCCCAACAATGGTCGAGCAATACCCCAGTGACTTCGAGAGCAGAACGATGTCCTCGTCGCACAGAGTCGTGTAGTCCAGGATCGCGTCCACATTGGACAGCATGTTGTGGTCGCTCAGCATGATACCCTTCGGCTCTCCCGTCGAACCGGAGGAGAGGAATATCATACGCGCGGCCTCTGGCGGCGTGTACCGGCGTACCGGCCGCGGAGCAGCGCCGATTCCTGCAATCGGTCCGCTTGCCATACCTGCATACAGGTAGAATGGCAACTCTTCCCCTTGCATGTTCCATTCCGCAAGGATTGGAAGCTTCTCTTCAGAGACGAACACAGCTTCGGGTTCAAATTTGCGGATAAGGCGAAGCATGTCTTGTCCCGGCATGTAGCTGTGGATGGGGAGCGGAATGCCTCCCGCCAAAATGACTGCCCCGATGACAGCCAGACACTCCGGCGTCGGAGCCATCCAGACGGCCCCGATAAAATTCGGACGCAGCTGCTCCTGCTTCAGCCGTTCAGCGAGAAGGTCCATGCGGTTTCCCAGTTCCGCATAACTTGTCCAATCGGACTCGCCGCTTCGTGCCGCGCAAGTGATTCCCCGGTCATGCCTTCGTGCACGTTGAAACAACTCCCTGAGGGTGCCTGTGCCATTCATGCCAGAACCCCCTCTTTATGAGATGCCTGTCCGGCCACAGATGTATCGCGTTCGAAGGTCGATGCCATAGCATAATACTCAGCCGATTGCTTCATGAGCTCTTCGTGGTCGCCTTCCGCCACCAGACAACCGTTCTCCATCACCAGAATACGGTCCGCGTTCATAATGGTATGCAGGCGATGGGTGGCTACCAGAACCGTCTTGCCCGCCATGGCGTGGCGTATGGAATCCATGAGTTCAATCTCCGTAAGCTGGTCCAAGGCGGAGGTTGGTTCGTCCAGGATAAGAATATCGGGATTGTGCAAGAGGACACGCGCAATAGCCAGCCTCTGCCGCTGTCCGCCAGATAGCTGGAAGCCTCTGTGGTCAATCTTCGTGTTGAGTCCTTCCGGCAGTTGATCCAGCAGAGATCCGAGCCGCGCATTCAGAGCTGCTTGCATGACCATCTCCTCCGTCGCGTCAAGCTTCCCGACAGAAATATTTTCCATAAGGGTACCCCGGAACAAGTAAGGCTCCTGGAACACGATGCCAACCTTGCGGCTGATCGCGCTGCGGGTCATCTCCTCCAGATTCTGTCCGCCGATTCGAATTTCACCTTCGAGAACGGGCATCATCCCAATAAGCGCCCGGAAAAGGGTGGATTTCCCAGACCCGCTTCGCCCGACGAAAGCATAAACCTTGCCCGGAGACAGCGACAGTGATAGATCCTTCAAGATTTCCGTTCCACCGTACCCGACGCGCAGACTGCACACTTCGATATCGGACGGCGTTGCTTCAAGCTCAGGCTCCCTTGCAGGCGAAACCTGCTTCCTCTCGTTTTCCGCATAGGGATCGATCGGGGTCTGGATAAATTGCTCGATTCTGCCCATTGCAACTTCCGCGCCTTGAAGCTCTCTGAAATAGTTGTTAATCTGCTGTACCGGATTCAGAGCGTTTTGCAGATAGGTTACGGAAGCAACCATCATGCCAACGGTCATAACTTGGTGGAGCACCTGGTAGCTGCCGATCCAATAGATGGCAGCCAGGATCAGGCTAATCACGAAACCACTGATTTGAAACGACATAACGGCATACAGCGTTTCCCGAGTGCTGGCCTTCACCAGCCCCTTGTACATCGTTTCATTCCGCTTCCGTTCCCATCCCTCTAGTCCTAAAGCCCGGATTTCTTGCGAACTTTCGATCGCTTCATAGAGATAGGTTCCGATCTCTTCATTATGGGTTCGAACGTCGGACGAATAACGCGCCACAGGGTTGCGGAATAGCCCTGGCACCCATAAGAGGAAGGGGATGCTGACCGTCGCAACGATGCCAAGCCGCCAGTCCAAATAGTACAGGATTCCGAGGGATATCAGCATCATAAACAGCTGTGAGGTAATCTCGACCAGGATGTGGTTGAGGAAATTTCCCATCGTAGCTGTATCCATCCCGAGCAAGGCCGAGAATTTCCCGGGTCCATGCTTCTGAATTTCCGGAATGGGGATCTGCCGGACATGCTTCAACAGCTCGTTCCGGATATCCAGCGTATTACAGATGCCCAGATAGCGGAACAGACCTACCCGGATAAACAGGAACACGATGGAGAGAACACCTATTCCCAAGGAAAGGCTAAGCAGCGGGACAATCAGCTTACGGTTTCCGCCAATCAGCACGTGGTCGATCAGATAGGCGAAGATTAAGGGCTGAAGCATGACGAGTCCCAATTGCAGGAACGTGCAAACATAAGCGATCAAGGTTAAATTCCATTTGATCTTCACGTAGGGAGCAAGACGTCGGAACAGTTTAAACGTGTGCATGATTGTTCCTCCCGGCAAAATGTTGAATAATTGGCTTCACCCTGCGCATCCATTCCTCCGTGTCACCCTGCGGCTGCCAATCCAGAACCGACAGCGGCGATTCACTCAAACAGCCTGTCGCTTCCAATAAGCTGCAATGATAGATTTCGTTCAGCGTTCTCATAGAAGATTCCAGCAGGGCGGTCTCCTCCGCCTCACCCGCTATCTGTCCAAGGGGAGCATTCAGGAGCCTCCTGATCTGCGGCATGATGGTTCGATAGTCGTACATTAGAGCGTTGCGCCGCGCTCCTTGCGAGAGATTGTCGTGAAGCTTATCATCCAGCAGAACCTCGGTGCAGCTGCGAACCAGCACGTCCAGATCTATCTTCGGATGTTCACCGGACCAATCTACCTGGACGAAGGAACCGTCCTCGCCGTCAATAAGCAGCTCTCGGAAACCGTCCCAGTTGGTGCAGACCACAGGAAGACCGTGGGCCTTCGCTTCCAGGAGGTTGAAGCCAAACGTCTCTCCCGGATCGGTGGAGAGGTTGACCAGAAGCCTGGCTTCCCGGAACAGGCGGTCTTTCTCACTCCCGTGGACGGGACCTGTAAACTCCACAGTTCGCTCCAGTCTATATTCCGCTACGATGGCTTCAAGCCGTTCTTTATATCGGTCAGCTTCCTGCAAAGACCCCGTATATTCTCCGGCAATCGTCAATACAGTGTCCGGGACACGCTGCTTTATTTCCGCCATAGCCTCTAAGAGCACATGAATGTTCTTTACCTCTTCCAGCCGGCCGATGGATAACAGACGTTTACCGGCAAGCGGCCGAACCGGCTCCGCAGCTAGCAAGGTGTCGATGCATAACGGGATCTTATAGGCATGCGCATACCGGGGTGAGAGATTAACCAGTGCCTGTCTGCAAGATTCCGTACTGGCAAGCAGCACATCCTGTTCTGTAATCCAAGGCGCACAGGACAGCCAGGTTGTCAGCCAACGGGCGGATGCGACGGAATGGGCGATAACCATGAAGCGAAGCGGAAGCTTGGCGAAGCTCCGAACCAGCATCAAGAAAGGCATGAAATAAGGAGCGTTCACATAAAGCGTATCGATTCCGTATTCCTCGCATAATCGGGCCAGCCGCTCCGATGCTTGCGGAAGCGAAGACATCGGCTGCTTGGAGAACTGGCGAAGCGAACCCCCGAAGATCTTGGCAAAGCGTACCGGCGGAATGCGGATGAGCTCCGTATATTCAGCCAGATACCCTGTCCATTGGTCATCAATCACCCGTTCGTTCAACCGGGGGGAATGGCCGTCGAAGCAGCCCACCCTAGGTCTGCACTCAGCATGCAAATCGAGGTTTCCAGCGATGATAGACATCGATCAATTCCTCCTTCAGCTGTTGCTCCGTCCTGTGCAGCTGCTCCACCTTATCCACCAGCAGTCCGATTTCCCCGGTTCGTCCCGGCATGGACGTACGGATCGCCAGGTATGCGAGCGTACTCCACATTCTTATGAATCCTTCCAGCTGCTCCTGATACAGCTCCGTCCCTTGATTAAGCGCTTCCGAAAAATATTGATACAGCAGCCCGTAGCTGTATTTGCGTTTGGCGAGGATGCCGAGCTGGGATACAGCATCCTTCAAGGCCCCGGGCGGATAAATACCGGGCGACTCCACCGTCTGCATAATCCTCCGCCTCACCATGCCGGTTAGCGATCGTTCACCCGGATCGGTCTCTATCGTATCCTCGAAGATTCTCGCCACCTCGTGAGCGTCCGGCGCATGGAGCCATTCGGGATGAAGCAGCAGTCCCCCGCCCAACTCATTGCTCAGAAAAGCATCGTGTACATGGCTCGTGGCCACTAACCCTTCCCATTCAAAATAGCGGTCGTATACCACGAATTGATCGCCCCGCATTCCGTGTACGATGACAAAATGGGGCTGATGCATGGTTTGAAACGTTCTTTTTTGATAGGGCATATGAAACAGGTCGAGCTGTACCAAAACAGGAAGATCCGGATTACACCGCAGGACCTCCAGAAACTTCTTCAGGTTGCCTAGCTTTTCGGCCCCGTAATCATACCACTCCACGGCCCCTTCCCCGTAGAGGCGGGTGAACAGACGCAAATATTCGGACGGCGTGATGTCCGCTGAGAAATAGGTCAGCTTGCCGTCCTCCGTAACGCTGAATGGCGCGTCCCAAGCACCGATATAGAGCGGACGTTCATCCCACCCGGCTTGCTCCAAGCCATAACCGAGTCCGTTCAGAAAGCAATGGGCTTGTTTCACGTCAAACCCCGGTTTTAACGGCCAGTTTGGCCAATATGCGTTGTGAGATCAAGCGCGCGGTGGCGAAGTTCTCCTGTAGAAGCTCGTCGTCCTCGTAAAAAATGTCGTACTGCTGTTCAATCTGTATCATCAGGTTGACCAACAGCACCGAATCCACGCCTGCATCCTCTAGCGGGGCGTCCCCATTCAATTCCTCCGCCAGCTCCGGTCTGGAGGTCAAATCGGCCACCCGGTCAATCACGAATTGTATGATATCCTGTTCATTCACGTTCATCATCATATCCATCCTTTTCTATGTTCTTAAGATTTGACTTGTTGAGGGGATGTGCTCCCCCTTAAGGGCGTGGATGAAATCGACTAAAGAACCGACCGTTTGGAAGACGGCAGGATCCATCTCCTCCTCAGGCACAGTTACGTTGAACACTTCCTCGATGTATACCACCAATTGGAGTACCATGATCGAATCTACGTTTAAGTCTTCGTACAGCCGGTCTTCCTCTTTAATGACGTCCGGGAGAGAGAGCTCCAATTGTTCGGACATGAGCTGCCTCAATTGAGATACCGTTTGTTCCTTATCCATGAATACCATACTCCTCTTCTACCAATTGTTTTCGCATAACCTTCCCTGTACTCGTCTTCGGAATGTCCTCCGTAAAAGCAATAAAGCCCGGAACTTTATAAGCAGGCAGAAACCGCGCGCACCACCTCTTCACCTCCTCCTGTGACAGCGCATCGCCCTTCCGAACGATTCGAGCTTTGACAGCTTCCCCCCAGACGGGATGCGGAGCCTTGTGCACGACAGCTTCCTGAACGCCGTCCAGCCTCCGGATGACATCCTCCACCTCGGAGGGAGCTACCTTCAGTCCTGACACATTAATCAGATCATCCATCCGGCACTGAACATGAAGCCTGCCGCTGAGCCAATATCCCATATCTCCGGTATGAATCCGGCGTCCGCCTGTGGCAATGATTATTTCATCCGGCTGATCCCGGGTTCCGGCCCTTTCCATTGCCATATGCTCCAGAAGCATCCCGGCATCCGTAGAATCGGAGGGTCGGTCGCCAAGCGAGATGCAGCCCGCCTCAGAGCACCCGTATTGCTGGATCACCTCCACACCTGCACCCCCAAGCCTGTTCAGCAGTTCTGCAGACATCGGGGAGCCAGAGGATACCATCTTTCTAAGCAGCACCTTCTCTCTCATCAGGCTGAGCAGAATTTGAAAGAGGAAGGGCACCGCATACACCACATGGCGATCATGCTGCTGCATGAGATGCAGGGCGAACTTGGGGTTCTTGTCCGTCACGATAACCGGCTTGACTCCGCGCTTAAGTGCGGAAAGCGTGCCTGTGATGAATCCGAAGGAATGAGACACGGGCACCAGAATGATTGGTTGATCCTCCCCGCTGCAGGGCAGCATCTTGTTGTAGGCCTCGATTTCCATTTGCACATGAGACCAAGACCGTTCAACTAGCTTGGGAGCGCCGGTCGTGCCGGAGCTGAATTGAAGCAAGGACGGCTCCCCATTCATCCGATCCAGGCGTGAGTGTAGAGGGTGAAAGACGGCGCTGCCTCCTGCGTCGGTCAGCAGACCCGTACAGCCTGCGTCTTCGGCTTGCCGGAGAGCGCTTTCAATCGGGGTATCGCCGTTGATCAGAAGCACCGAACCCTCATTCCTGATAATCAGCTCCGTGGCGGCCAGAATATTCGCCGGTTCCTTCATGCATACAGCTGTCCGCCGTTCCTTCCAAACAGAGGAACCCAATAATGCGTATATCGCGTTTATTCGGCGTTCCAGTTCATGCTGGTCATAATGTTCTTTATTAACAATGAACATGGGGTCTCCTTTCCCATGAGAATTTTTAACTTCTTTAGGTATTTTCGCCACATAACGACGCTTTTCCTTCTCTTGTAGTAAATAGTCCTTTCTTGTCATAGCAGCCGCATCTACATCTCAAGTGCGTTCATCTTTAGTTCAAAATTGTACGTTATTCCGTTCCCTTTCCGTCATAACGAAAAGCACCCCCTATAGTTTTCATCAGCATAAACACCAGGTGTTTATCCAATGTCGACTATAAGGGGTGCACTTCAACTATAACAAGGGGCTGATCTCTCAATTCCCAACCATCGCAGTAAGGACAGTTAAATAGACTTTTTCCATATAGCTCCTTAAACCCATCAATTTCCTGAAAGATCTCCCTTTGTAATAAACCCATGGGATGCATGAGTAACCGCATTTCTCGGATTATTGTTGTCGACTAACGCCACCCTTCTTCTTGCCCTGCCTAATACAAGTGCTGCATTCAATCCAGCGGGGCCTCCGCCAACAATTACACAATCGTAAATCATATTCTAATCACTTATAAGCTTTGATAACTGACCAAAGTTTTTCCTTTAGAGGAAATTTCCATTTTACCAAGTTGTTTAAGTTCCCGAAATAAAACTATTCCGGTTATTGAGCATGAAATAAAATCTGCGATAGGGCTTGCCATCCAAACACCTGTCAATTGAAATAGGTGAGGCATAATAACGAGCAGCGGAACAAGGAGAATTACTTGACGAAGAAGCCCTAAAATGGTTGCTTTTTTTGCTTTGCCAATTGCCTGAAAATATTGCGAAGATACCATTTGAAAGCCAATAAGCGGCGTCATCATCAGCATTATCCGCATACCATAAGACGCCGCTTGAATCAAGGTAGTCTCGCTACTAAAAGCCTTGATAATTGGCACTGTAAGAAATTGCGTACATAAGAAAGCAAATACACAAATGGCGGTTGCAATTATCATTTCCAGTTTCAGAGTTTCCCTTACCCGTTTATACTGTTTCGCACCGTAATTGAATCCAATAATGGGCTGTGCTCCCTGTGCGATGCCTATAACAGGCATGTAAAAGAAAATCATAACAGAGTTGATTACGGTCATAGCCCCAATCGCTATATCGCCGCCGTATGTTTTCAACCCGGTGTTCATCAATATAGCAACGGCAGTAGCGGCAATTTGCATAACAAATGGGGATAGTCCTATACTCGCAACCTCCTTGAAAGCCCTCCAGCTTGGCACAAGATTTTTCATTCGTAATTTCAAAGTGCTATTTCCTTTTACAAAATGCGCGATTACCCATGCGGAGGATACGAGTTGCGAAATCAGCGTGGCCCATGCAGCACCTTTGATCCCCATATCGAAACTAAATATAAAGATAGGGTCAAGAATAATATTAAGCACTGTACCTAGCAGCATGGTTAACATGGATTTTGTGGGATTTCCTTCGGCCCGGATGATATTGTTAAGCCCCAAGGCAATCCCCTGAAATATTGTTCCATATAAGATAATTGTTATATAGTCTGACGCATAACCAATTGTGGCATTACTCGCCCCAAATAAGTTGAGTATCGGCACCTTGAACATCAGTCCAAAAAAGGATACGAGAATCATCAGTATAGCCAGAAATGAAAACGAATTGCCAAGTATTTTTTCCGCATCCTCTTTGCGGTTTTGGCCCAGCCGAATGGAAATCATTGCGGACGCGCCTACGCCAATGAAGAAACTGAATGCCGTAATCAAGGACATAAATGGGAAATTAAGCCCAATCCCAGTCATGGCGAGAGCCCCCAACCGACCAACATAAAGCCGGTCGACTAGCGTGTAGATTGAATTAACCATCACGCCGATGATAGCCGGTATTGAGAATTTCAATAAAAGTTTGCCTACTGGCATTACGCCCAGCGGATCCGTATGATTATTCATAGTGAATGCCCCTTAAAGTTTTTAATGTACTTTCTAAAAAAGTTTGTTTATTTGGAGGCAACAAGCTGCCGGAGGGCATCTTTCGGCAATATGCCTAATTCTTTATATAGGGGCTTTCCATCTCTGAATATAAGGGTTGCCGGTATGCTCATTATCTGAAATTGTGAAGAGGTTACCGGATTTTCGTCTACATTAATTTTAATTACTTTAATGGAATCCTCTGCTTCCTTTTCAAACTCCTCTAAAACAGGGGCGAACATTCTGCATGGACCACACCAAGAGGCCCAAAAATTCACTACCGTTATACCTTCAGCTTGCACCATCTCTTTAAAATTAGAATCTTTCGCGTGATGAATAGCCATCGTGATCATCCTTTCAAGTTGAATATATTAGAGATATATTATATCTTTAATTAAATGTGAGATTTCAATTGTTTATCTGCGTCCTGTTTGACGACTTGTTTCATTTCGCTTGTCGAGCCGTTTTTTGTCTTGCGTTACAATGCCGACTCGCTGAGCCGGATACTCGTTAACTCCTATAACCTCCTCACCTCCTTACATATCGCATTGATATAAAGATATTCCAGTTACATAATATCTTTAAATAACCGAAAAATCGATTGAACATTCAATCTCCTTGAATTGCCCCTATAGATTATCGGCTCTGCTGCCACACTTCTTCATTGAAAATCAAAGACTTTATGAATCTATAATAACTCTGTTACTCGTAGAATGCAAGCGTTCGAATGCCCTCACCTTCTCATTTTGATTCTGTAATAATTCCAGCGGCCTTCTTTGCGGCTCAAAGGGGTACCCGTCATTTTTTCAAAAACCGTTTAATATTCCGCACGATATATTTAGCATCAGCCCCGACTCCGCGAACCGTCGCTGACGCAAAGGAACGCTGATTAGATAATCCAACATAATAAAGTCCAGGAACTTCTGTACTGACACCGGCAACATGCAGAGGTCTACCATCTGATGCAAGTGCACCTGTCCCACCCAGAAAAGGGATATTAGGACGATATCCTGTAGCGAATATCACAACATCAATGGCTTCCCGTTCCCCATCCTCCCAAATAACACCTTCAGGAGAAAAAGCTGAGAACATTGTTCTCTGATCCGGATTACCGTTATCCATTTTCTTACGATATCCGCCAAGGTCGAATACAGAAATGGGACTAGGCGGCTCTTTGCCGATTCGGTAGAAAGGAAAAGTATCTATGCCAGTGATTTTTAACCAGAAGTGAAGATCAAGACCCAGTATGCGCTGCGGCGTAAATCGGACTGGCTGCTGGACAGCTAATGATACGTTAGCATGATTGGCAAGTTCCACTGCAATCTGCACTCCCGAGTTTCCACGGCCGACAACGACAACCCTCTTCCCCAGGAACGATTCCGGGTGTTTATAATCGGAGGAATGAAGAATTCTGCCTTGAAAACTATCCGCTCCTGGAAGACTCGGAAGATGAGGATGATGAAACGAGCCCGATGCGCTAATGAGTGTTTTTGACCTAAACCTGTCTCCTGCTGAGGTTATAACATCAAAGTCTCCGTATCCAAATTCTATTTGTGCTACTTTTTGGTTTACCATTATCGGGAGTTTGATTTTCTCCGCATATTGACGTAAATAAGTAATGACCTCATCGCGCAGCGGATACTCATTTGGAGCTTTTGGAAAAGGGTATCCTGGCAATGACGAATACCGGGCGGGAGAAAACAATTTCAAACTATCATAATATTGCGGCCATGATCCCGCGGGCTGTTCACCGGCTTCCAGGATCATATAATTCAGACCTGCCTTTTGTAAATGATACCCGGATGCAAGCCCAGCCTGCCCCCCTCCGACAACTACTGCGTCTAGGGTCTTCTGCAATATATCCACCAACCTCTCCTCATCGAACCAACCTATGTCTAACAGCAGTTATTCTTATTTAGTGCATGGATTAACAGTTCCAAGCTCTCTGCAACCTGCTCCCTTTTATTCTCCGGGATATCCTTCATAATGTTTCCGAAATAAGCGTTCAGAACGGAGCTGATTTGATCATGGAGTATCTGTCCCTTTGGGGAAAGCGTTAGCTTTATATACCGCCGGTTATCCGGATCTGTAATCCGTTCAATCCATTCATTCTCGACAAGACCATTGACCGTTCTGCTCATTGTACTTTTATCAAGATTAAGTACATTGGCCAGATCGATGAGTGAGATTTGCCCGAATAGCCCAATCTCCATGACGGCATGACATTGTCCAATCGTTGCGCCACAACAGGCAAGCTGAGTTTTTTCCAAAGCTCCAATATTCTTATCCAGAGCTCTCATTAAATTACGGAGTAAATCAACGTTTTCCATGGATATCACCTTTAACCCCTCTATACAGGCCATAGCCTATTTTGCCATCCATAACCGCTTTAAAATGGACTCATGGATCACCACTCTGCCTCCTAGCTTTACTACGCGAACCATTTCATTAAGTACTTGCTGGGAATCATCCGGAATTCCGACCGCGCATTCGTTGATTACGGTATCGAAGGAGCATCTAGCACCCGCATTCCCGGCTTAAGCTCTGCAACCTCCGCTGTTCGCCTCGTTAAATCAAACCCTCCAGGATGGAGCGTTTCGATTCCACTGATTTCAATGGCATCCTCAATTGTGGGTTTATGTATCCCTTTTCTTTTCATCATCATCCCTCCGCCTAAACAATGTAACACACAACAGTTGTATTTTGCAACTCTATAACAAAAAAAGACTATCTCCATTAGAAATAGCCCTTCTGTAAATATGTTTTTATTTACTTGGATGGATAAAACCCCTTCAATACCTCACGCATATCCTGCTTGATGTTAATATCCGGACGTTTTTCTTTCGCCAACGCTTCCGCCTCTTCTACATTCGCAGCATGGCCAAGTTCAAGCAGGACTCCCGTGGCCACAGTCCCCGTACGGTTCCGTCCGCCGGCGCAATGGAAATACACGGTCTTCCCCTCATTAACTGCTGCCGTAACCGCTTGGATTGCCGCTTGAACTGAATCTTCCTGGCCACCCTCATCTTCCACGATCGGAAAATGATGACGGGTTACATGCTCAGGGAAGCCTTCTGCCTTCGTGCCGGTATCCCTTAAGTCAAACACATCGGTAATCTCTTGCTCCTGCAGAGCTTCAAGCAGCGCATTCTCCCCGCCGATATATACTTTACCTTCGATCAATTCATGATAATTTGCCATTATAGTTCTCCCCTATCTCTATTCTCTAGCAGCAGTTGCTTCCGCTACGAGAGTTCTTTAAGCTGCTCATACCCTGTTACTTCACTAAGCTTCCAAGGGATAATTACCACATGCCCCTCAGCATTTTGTTCTACCTTCTGAATCCAGTTCAGTTCAGCATGAGCCCTCCCGCTAAGCACAGGATCTGTTGTCCCTGCAGCAGCAAAGCTTTGATTGATCGCCCACCATTTCGTTGGAATACCCGCACGCTTCAAATCCTGTTCCAGGCGGGAAGCTTCATACACTGGTGTTGCCTCCGCCAGAGTGACAATAACGACGCTTGTCTCCTTCGGATCACGAAGTCTCGGCAGTAAATGCTGTACGGAATCCGGAATGACGCCGGAGGAGCGGGCGATTTCCTTATGGTATTCCTGAGTGGCATCCAGTAATAACAACGTATGTCCGGTTGGTGCTGTATCTATAACCACAATCTCTTCTGCAGAGCGCTCTACCAGTTCAGCAAATGCCCGAAACACGGCTATCTCTTCAGTACATGGCGATCTTAAATCCTCTTCCAGGAAGGCAAGCCCCTCTTCATCCAGGGAATCTGCATTCTGGCGGATCACCTCTTGCTGGTATTTCTCCAGTTCCACCTTCGGATCAACCCGGCTGACGGAAATCTGACCGGAATGATCACCGAATACATATTCCAGATGAGCCGCCGGATCTGTTGTACTGAGATGAACCCGGTGTCCCCGTTCGGCCAGACCAACAGCTATAGCAGAGGCTACAGTTGTTTTCCCGACACCGCCTTTCCCCATTGTAAAGATCACCCGGATCCCGCTACCCTCCAAATCGGAGATCAAAGCGTCTAGTGTGGGGATGTCAGCATTCACCTCTACCTGTTGTACATGATCCGAAATCCCTTGGACTGGAGCGAAGAATGCACGCAAGCTTGCGATGCCTGTAACATTAAAGGGGGCTAACGGGATAGTGTAGCTTGCTAGAGCCTGTAGTTCAGCAGGCATTTGTGACAGCGCCTTCTGCTGGCGTTCTACAAAGCTCTTCGCCACTTGATCTTCGTTAATAGCTGAAGTGAGCACTCCATTTACTACAAGCAGCTGATTTTGGATCCCGGTTTCTTTAAGTTCAGAGGATGCACGTGCGGCTTCCTTTAAGGGCGAATGCTCCGGACGGGTGACCAGAATCAGGGTGGTCAGAGCACCGTCCGATAAGGACTTCACCGCTTCATGATATAGAACTTTTTTAGCTTCCAGACCTGCCAGAGGACCCAGACATGAGGCACCATGCGTACTTTCATCCAGGAATCCGCTCCAGGCTGAAGGCAGCTGCAGCAGCCGCAGTGTGTGCCCTGTTGGCGCAGTGTCAAACAGAATATGATCGAACTGTGCCTTCAATTTCTCATCCGTCAACAGCGTGGTGAATTCATCAAAAGCAGCAATTTCCACTGTACATGCCCCTGAAAACTGTTCTTCCATTGAAGCGACGACCGAATCGGGTAATACTCCCCGGTAAGGAGCAACTACTTTTGCCTTATATTCTTCGGCGGCTGTCTCCGGATCTAAATTGGCCGCAAAAAGATTGGGAACCTCTTCAATGGGAGTCGGATGGTTAAACAGCTCTACACCGAAAACATCCTGCAGATTGGAGGCTGGGTCCGTACTCACCAGCAGCACCCGTTTGCCGGAGTCTGCCAGCGCTACTGCTGCTGCACAGGCTGTTGAGGTTTTACCCACTCCGCCTTTTCCGGTGAAGAACAGGTACGGTGTCGGCAGCATAGTCAGTGGATCAAAGAGATTAGACATGGTATGCCTTCTTTCTTTTATTATGGCATCTATTATGACTTTGTCTTGATTTCAAGACGGATGCGGGGCTTGGCTGTCAATTCAGCTGCGGCAATCCCTGTCCACTGCTCTAACTCTTCATTCGTGGGGTAGCCCTGTTTCTTAACCACTTTCCCATCCACAAAAGTAACCGGCAATACTTCAGGACCTTCATTAACCAGCATTTGTCTGACTTCAGCATTCGTAACAAAAGCATCCGGTTCACTGGTCAGATTATATCTGGATACATCTACAGCTTGCTTTTTCAAGTTATGAACTACAGCAGATATACGAATCAATTCAGGATCAGCTACAGGTCCGCATACACCAGTGGAACAGCACATTGCCGGATCGTAAATTTCAATCTTTTTCATGAACTCGATCTCCTCCTTAGAAATACAGCCGGGAAGCCCCGGCTGTTACTCTGCCTTATTCACCTGTATCAGCGAATTGCTTGATGCGCTCGCCCACTTGGTTACGAACCCGCTGGAAGACTGCCCACTTCTCTTCATCTGTTCCTTGCGCTTTTGCCGGATCATCAAATCCCCAGTGCTCACGTTTCACTTGAGGCGGAGTAATTGGGCATTTATCTGCGGCATCTCCACACAATGTAATCACAAGGTCAGCGTTATTAAGCAGCTGCGGATCAATGATATCCGACGTTTGAGCTGAGATATCAATCCCTACTTCGCTCATTGCCTGAACGGCTTTCGGATTCAGACCGTGAGCCTCTATGCCGGCACTGTACACAATCCATTCCTCGCTCAAATATTTCTTAGCCCAGCCTTCGGCCATCTGGCTCCGGCAGGAGTTCCCTGTGCACAAAAAGTAAATGCTTTTCTTATCCATGAGTCGTAATCTCCTTTGAGTTTAAAATAGAATCAATGTTATATAGAGGCCAAGCAGTGTGATAAACAGTGTAGGGATCGTCAGGATAATACCCGTTTTGAAATACGTTCCCCAGGATATCTTCACCCCTTTGGTCGAAAGCACATGCAGCCACAGCAAGGTAGCCAGTGAGCCAATCGGTGTAATCTTCGGTCCCAAGTCAGAGCCGATGACATTCGCATAAATCAAGGCTTCCTTAATCAGTCCCGGGGTATGCGTAGCATCAATGGCCAGTGCATCAATCATCACCGTAGGCATGTTATTCATTACGGACGAGATAATTGCAGCAATAAAGCCCATCCCCATCGTTGCGGCGAACAATCCCTGATCGGCCACAGCCTGAATAACATCCGCAAGGACATCCGTCAGTCCCGCATTGCGCAGACCATATACGACGACATACATCCCGATGGAAAAGAATACAATCGCCCAGGGCGCACTCTTCACGACTTCCATCGTGGGGACATATGGGCTCCTTCTTGCCATGAGAAGGAAGAATATTGCGATAACCCCGGCTACCACAGACACCGGAATGTTCAGGAACTCACTCACGAAGTATCCTACCAGCAGAAGCGCTAATACCCACCAGGATAGTTTGAACATTTTCTTATCCTTGATAGCTTCCTGAGGATTTTTCAGCTGGGAGCTGTCGAATTTCTTGGGGATACTTTTACGGAAAAAGAAGTACAGAACCAGAATACTTGCCCCTAAGGAAAACAAAGTAGGCATCAGCATCCGTCCAGCGTATTCCATGAAGGTAATCCCGAAAAAGTCCGCTGATACAATGTTCACCAGATTACTTACAACCAGCGGCAATGACGTCGTATCCGCAATGAACCCGCTGGCGATGATGAACGGAAAGACCTTCTTCTCATCAAAATTCAGCGCACGGACCATAGCCAGCACAATCGGGGTCAGAATGAGCGCCGCTCCGTCGTTGGCAAAAAACGCGGCTACGACCGCACCAAGAATGGTGACATAGATGAACATTCGGGTTCCATTCCCCCGGGCAGCTCTGGCCATATGTAGGGCAGCCCATTCGAAGAATCCGATTTTATCGAGGATGAGCGAGATCAGGATGATTGCAACAAAGGCCAGTGTGGCATTCCATACAATCAAAGTGACGTCCTTAACATCGCTAAAGCTGACTACACCGGCAAGTAAAGCGAGTACCGCTCCGCCGCAGGCAGACCAGCCAATGGACAAGTTCTTAGGCTGCCAAATGACAAAGACTAAGGTAACAATAAAAATGAAACCCGCTAAGAATACTGAAATCAATCCGCTAACCTCCATTTAGTCACATGAAATCCTTAAGCCTTTCTTATCGAGCTCTTCTAATTCATGATCTTGTGAAGGAACGAAGGCAATCAGATTCTGAATTAATTCATGCTGGATACTGTTTGGATTCACCGAGTAGAATATCCACTGGCCTTTCCGGTTCTCCTTGACCAGCCCCGCATCCTTAAGCTTCCGCAAGTGCTGGCTCACAGATGGCTGACTCGTCTTGAAAATTTCAACCAGCTCGCATACACAGCATTCCTGCTTCTCCAGAAGCTTCATCATCGTCAGCCTGGTCTTATCTCCCAGTAGCTTCAACGTCTGTGACACTTCATCCAACTCATCCAGATTAAAGCTCATCTTCTGTCCCCCTTACCTCCATCATTATATAAGCATACACTTATATAATCAAGTGCTAATATACACGTCTTTAACTCTGTCCCTTTTAGTTACAATCACAGGCTGTATATTCGCCCTTTAATAAAAATAATAGCGATTCTGTATCCGGTAGTGCATCTAAAATGGTGTGAATATAAGAATCTTCCTCTATAGCCAAAGCATAATAAACCCACTGTGCCCGTTTTGTTTCTTTCACGAGTCCCTGCGCCTTTAATTTTCTTAAATGCTGGCTTACATTGGGTTGAGACATATTTAGAATATCCACCAAATCACAAACACACCATTCTCTATCCTTTAACAATCCCATAATGGTAAGTCTGGTTTTGTCACCCAGTAATTTCAATTTCTCTGCCATTTCTATGTTGAACATATGCACGGTCCTCTCAGAATTTTGACTAGGACACGGTGATGTCTGCACAGCAATTTTTGAATTTCCGGCTGCTGCCGCATGGACAAGGATCGTTTCGGCCCGGAAGACGACCTTTAAAGTTTCGCTGCACATTCTCCGTGAACAGCTGCCGCCGAAGCGATGCTCCCAGCGTCTTCATACGCTCATCGGCATAAGCATAAATGCGCTTGTAGCTGGAGCAGAAATAATCCGGGTCCGAAACACTCAGATCATCTGCCCATTTGCGGTTGCGCGGACAGCCTCCGTTGCACAGCGGCTTGTATTCACAGTTCTGGCAAGCTGCTGGCAGCGTCTTCTTCATTCCAAGAAATGACATCCGTGCAGGATGCAACAGCAATTCGTTCAAGCTGTCCTTGGCCACATTGCCGAGCTTCCAGTCATCATGAATATAGAAGTCACAGGGATAGGCATCCCCGTTCTGTTCCAGAACCAGCATGGTGCTGCATCCGGAGCGGTGAACACATAACTCAGCCTCTCGGCCCGTACAGACACTAAGCATATTGTCGAAGAAGCGAATTGACGTCCGCGGCTGCCCATCGTTATACCAATAATCAAAAGCTTCGCACAGGAATTGTCCATACTCCTCAGGTGTGATATCATAGCTGCCAGCCATGCCTATTTCCTGAGAGCGGAAGTCCATACAAGGAATAAATTGTACATATGCAAATTCTTCACGTTCATAGAATTCAATCAGCTCTTTGGCCTTCTTGATATTCCCCCGGTGAAGCACTGTGAGAATATTGAAATCCACTTGATGCCGACGCAGGCAATCAATCCCCTTCATAACCCGATCAAAGCTCCCTTGCCCCCGGGAATCCACCCTCCGCTCATCATGAATATCGCTAGGTCCGTCCAC
Source organism: Paenibacillus rhizoplanae (assembly GCF_042684125.1). Lineage (NCBI taxonomy): Bacteria > Bacillati > Bacillota > Bacilli > Caryophanales > Paenibacillaceae > Paenibacillus > Paenibacillus rhizoplanae. Next base: position 25,075 of record NZ_JBHUKY010000072.1, read on the forward strand.
GCTAATGCCAATCAAAAACTGGTATTTCCGGAACAAGGCTGCCCATTTATCGGTGATCAGCGTGCCGTTCGTTTGCAGGGCATTACTGATTGCTGTATGTGCAGGGGCATACGCCGCTTGAAGCGTCACGACCTCTTCAAAAAAATCCAGCCCCGCGAGCAGAGGTTCCCCTCCCTGCCAGGCAAAGGAGGCACTTCCCTTGCTCATTTCCATATATTCTTGGATAAATGTATTCAGGATAGCGGAATCAATCCGGTTGATTCGTGGACCGGGCTTCCCTCCACAGGTACTGTAATAACAATAATCGCAGGCCAAATTACAATCCTCTGAAACAGTCTTCCATAATACACCAAAACTCCCGTAATCTTCGTAATCCGTTATTGCACATGTATCGGTCATAATTCCCTCCTATACTCATTTGGAAATAATCTTCGACATTTCAGGTGCCACTATCCTAAGAAATCCTCCATGTCCAGCGGCTGGCCTATAGCGATAAATTCACTTGGTGACATGGAGGTCAGTTGCTTAAACATGCGAAAAAAATAGGATGCATCATAGTATCCTAAATACTGGGAAATTGCCGCGACCGTTGTTTTGGTGTTAAGCAGCAGATAACATGCCTCCAAAATGCGAAGCCGATGCAGATATTTAATAGGCGACTGTCCCGTCACTTCCTTGTACACCGAGATGGTGTAATTCTCTGAGCATCCAATAAGCTTGGCCAACTGCTCAATCTCTATGGATTCGCGATAATGGCACAAAAGATAATTCTGAATCGTCCGAGCATACTGGACTTTCATTGGCGCGATTTCCGGCTGTTCCAACTCGCGGGCGGTAATGCCGAGCAGTTCTTGAAGAATGCCCTGACAGATCATTGATCGGAAGCTCTTGACTCCACGCATTTCCATAAATAACTTCTCAAAACGACGACGAAGGGCTTCAAAACTGCGCGGCTTGAGTATGGTATGCCTGTCTTGGCGCAGAAAGGGCAGGAGCTCCGTTTCTTCTCCGGAGGTAAACAGAATGGTATACTTCTGGTGTGGTCCACTCTCATGATCCTCTCCCGCCCGATCAATGAGGTTGGGGAGAATTAACAAGTCACCTTGCTCCAGAACAACCCGCGTTTTCTCGATATAGTAAACCACCTTCCCTTCGATAACCAAAATCAACACATTAAGTTTGATCCGTTCCTGCATGGTGCGCCATCCCGGAATCATTAAATCATGATACACCGAATCTACGGTATACAAATAACCGCCTCCTCCCTTTCACGTTTGAATGCTGAGAATATCGATGTTTACTACAGTTTAAGATGTGAATTGTACATGTAATCTGAACATCATACATCGACTTGCCTTATGCATCAAATCTATAATTAGGTCAACGTTAAGAGCAAAGCTTTGTAGTTGAAACATTACCACGCACTTTTCAAAGTTGCAATGACACTGATAAACATTCAGAAGGAGAGGACTCATTTGAAAATTTTGCTGCTTGATTTGGATTCGACATCACCTAGTCACCTGGGCTGTTATGGCTACCACCGTGACACTTCCCCCCATATCGACCAAATTTCACGGGAAGGCGTCCGGTTTACCAACTATTATACGTCTGATGCACCTTGTCTCCCATCCCGTACCGCGCTCATGACAGGCCGCTTCGGCATTCATAACGGCGTCGTTGGACACGGCGGAACCGCCGCTGACCTTCGTCTGGAGGGAGAAGAACGAAGCTTTCAAAGCCGTTTGAACCGGGAGAGTCTTCCGGCGCTTTTCCGTGCAGAAGGCATGCACACCACCCTGATCAGTCCTTTTGGGGAACGTCATTCAGCCTGGCCCTTCTATGCCGGTTTTAATGAGATTCACAATACCGGAAGAAGCGGCGCCGAATCGGGAGAGGAGGTCACGCCACTTGTCCTGGACTGGATCTCTCGGAACGCAGAGAAAGATAATTGGCTGCTGTATGTAAATTATTGGGACGCGCACACTCCTTACCGTGCTCCGGAATCATTCGGCAATCCGTTTGCCGGCGAACCGTTGCCTCCCTGGATGACCGAAGAGATGGTTGAAATGCATAAGCGGAAGGTTGGTCCGCACAGCGCCAGCGAGGTCAACATGTACAACGATCAGGCGCAAGAAGAATACCCGCGCCTTCCCGGCAAGATTACCGACATGGACAGTCTCCGGCAAATGATTGATGGCTATGACTGCGGCATCCGCTACATGGACGAACACATCGGACTTATCTTCGACGCCTTAAAAGCTCAAGGCATCATGGACGACTTGGTTATTATCATCACGGCAGATCACGGCGAGAATATGGGTGAGCTTGGAATTTACGGAGAGCATGGCACGGCTGACCAGGGTACTTGCCGAATTCCAATGATTATCCGTTATCCCGGCATGAAACAAAATCATGTAGACCATGGCTTGCATTATCATTTGGATCTCGCTCCAACATTGGCCGAGCTCATGGGCCGCGAGCCGATGCCGAGCTGGGATGGGCAAAGTTACGCGCCGGCGCTCAAGACAGGCCAGGATTGCGGAAGAGCTACGCTGGTCATCTCGCAATGCGCGCATGTCTGCCAGCGTAGCGTTCGTTTCGATCAATGGTTGTATATCCGTACCTATCATGATGGATATCATCTGTTTGACACCGAAATGCTATTTCATCTGGAGGAAGATTCGCATGAGCAGCACAATGTCGCCGCCGCGCATCCTGAGGTATGCCGCGAAGCTGTGTACCGCCTGAATGAATGGCATGACGGTATGATGCGCACCATGCCTTACGACACAGACCCGCTGTGGACGGTGATGAAGGAAGGCGGCCCCTACCATGCCAAAGGACAACTCAAGGCCTATGCACATCGGCTGGAGGAGACCGGACGTGGCCATGCGATTCCTGAGCTTATGAAGCGACATCCGCGGGAGTTCCAATAGAAGCTGGCCCACAAATAAACAGAGCAGCAATTCAAAAATTGAAGGAATCGCTGTTCTGTTTTTTTCGTGCTTTACAAATAAACACTTGCAATTTGCAATTAAATATTTTATAACTTAGGTATGAGGTGAAAACAATGGAAACCCCAAGAGAATTATTACAAATCATGACCCGGCGTTTAGGACTACTCAATAAGGATTGCTGCAGCGTAGGCGGATGTGATCTCTCTGCGACCCAAAGCCATCTATTGTATGAAATTGATCGAAGCCACAATCCTTCTATGCAGGAAGTCGCCGAAATACTTGGCACTGATATTACAACCTTCAGCAGACAAGTCCAGTCTTTGGTAAAAATGAACTTGGTTAAAAAGATGCCTGATCCCACGGATCGAAGAGTCTATAATCTGTCGCTTACTCCCGAAGGGAAAATGGTGGCTACAACCATTGATCAGCAAATGAACGCCTATCTAAATGAAGCTTTCTCGAACATGAGTGAATTTGAAGTAGAGACCCTGCTACGATCCATTAAGCTCTTTAACGAAGCCATGGGGAAATCCAGCAATTGCTGTGCACCTGTAAAAGGGTGATTTCTCTTGCCTTATATTTGCATTTTGCAAGTTATTCTACTTTACGAGGAGTGTTACATTATCATTATGAGCAAACTTACACATGACCAGATCCGCCAGAATGTCCGGGGACGCTATCAAAAGATCGCTGTGAAAAAGGTCGAAGCTCCCTCTTCCTGCTGTGCACCTTCTGAAAGCAGCTGCTGTGACTCCCCATCCGATTATGATGCCATATCCGCTAAGCTAGGTTATTCCAGTGGCGATCTTGCTGCAGTTCCTGAGGGTGCGAATTTGGGCCTTGGATGCGGTAACCCTCAGGCTATCGCTGAACTGCAGGCGGGTGAACATGTTCTGGACCTCGGGAGCGGCGGTGGCTTTGATTGCTTCCTCGCTTCCCGGCAGGTAGGTGAACAAGGCCGCGTTATAGGTGTAGATATGACACCTGAGATGATCAGCCGGGCAAGAGAAAATGCCATTAAGGGTAAGTTCAGTAATACCGAATTCAGATTAGGTGAAATTGAGCATCTTCCTCTCGCCGACAACTCAATGAATGTCATTATCTCCAACTGCGTGATTAACCTCTCACCAGACAAACAACAAGTATTCCGGGAGGCCTATCGTGTCCTCCAACCAGGCGGCCGTCTGGCGATCTCCGACATTGTAACTACAGCAGAACTTCCCCCTGAGATCAAAAATGATCTGGACGAATACTATTCAGGTTGTATCTCCGGAGCTTCTTCCATCGCTGATGTAGAGAAGATGCTTCGGGAAAGTGGCTTCTCTGAGATTAGTATTGAGCCCAAAGACGAATCCAGAACATTTATCAAGGACTGGGTTCCCGATGCGAACGTTGGCCAATACATTGTTTCTGCTGTAATTAAGGCGAGAAAGTAAGGGGATGTTCGTATGATCAGTACATTAACTGTTCGTCAGGCCGCTTTACAGGATATGGGGAGTATTATTCGAATCTACAACCAGGGGATTGAGGACCGGATCGCTACGCTGGAAACGGAGACGAAAGACTCCTCCTATATGAAGGCGTGGTTCAGCGATCACCAAGGCCGCTTTAGCGTTTTGGTAGCGGAACGAGAGAGTGAAATCATTGGCTGGGCTTCCCTGAACCCTTACTCCCATCGCTGCGCCTATAGCGGTGTTGCTGACCTATCGGTTTACATTGACCGCAGCTATCGCGGGCAGGGTGTAGGTAGTTTTCTCCTTGAGTCCTTACACAAGATAGCCAAGGAAAACAGCTTTCATAAAATTGTTCTCTTTACTTTTCCGTTCAACCAAGGCGGTCAAAGCTTGTACTTCAAAATGGGTTATCGGCAGGTTGGTGTTTTTGAGAAGCAGGGGATTATGAATGGAGAGTTTATTGACGTGATGATTATGGAGAAACTGCTATAGATTGAGTAAACATATAAAACCGTGGGAACTCTGGGTTTCCCACGGTTTTATATGTTATATCCTAGCTATTTTACAATTATCACCGGATATTGAACCAACTTCATCACCTTAGGACTTACGCTGCCCATTATCATTTCCTGCAGCGTATTCAGCAAGGACTATATTCCTCATAGGATAGAAAGATATGTTCACGTGTTAGCGGACCATGTTCGATAATCGCCTTGCGCTTGGCTTTAAGAACAATTTGCTCAATATCTGCGAAGCTGCATCCGGCTAGGTGTTCACACACTTCCTCAGTCAATCCGTGTTCACCTTCAAAACCGTTGATTAATAATTCAATATATTGATGTCTGCTGAATTCATCAGGCAGCGAGTAGGTCATTTTCGTATCGAATCTTCTCCAGATCGCCCTGTCCAGCTCATTCGCTAAATTGGTTGCTGCTACAAAAATACTGCTGTCGCCAAAATCATCCAGACATTGCAGTAACGTGTTGACCGCCCGTGCCATTTCTTTAACCTCATCGTTACTCTCTCGTGTTCTGGCAATCGCATCAAATTCATCCAAAAATAGAACGCAAGGCGTTGCTTTGGCATACTCGAATATCTTGCGGATATTGCTTCCGGTCTCACCCAAGTGGCTGTGAATAATCGCATCCAGCCGAACCAAGATAAGTGGAAGCTCCAGCATTTGAGCCATGTAGAATGCGGTCAGAGTTTTCCCGGTACCCGGCGGTCCGTACATGACAACTTTATTGGGAATGGGTACGTGGTGCTCCTCAAAAGTTTCCCTCATCCCTAGGATGGTTATAAATTCTTCGACAATCTTTCGGTTCATCTCGGGCAGTACAAGGTATTTAACCTTCCTGGCACATTCTTTGGGTGTATAATACGTCCCCATATCTATTCCTTTTGCTCTGGGAAGACGCTGATTGTTGCTGTTTTTATTCATTCGTGTGTGGCTCCTTAACTTTTCATCAGTATTGACCGTATTTAATCGTAATAATTACGCTTTAAATCATCATACTTTCTTTTCGTTTAAAATGTCAACCAGCAGGGGGCATTACTTCAATCTCCACCCCTCTGCTCCTTGCTGCAGATTCCACAGATTGGCATAGATGCCTTGCTCCTGCAGCAAGGCATCATGCTTGCCCTGCTGGACAAGACGGCCTTGATCAAGAACCAGGATCTTGTCCGCATTCTGAATGGTCTTCAGTCGGTGTGCAATCAGAATGACGGTCTTATCCGCAACAAGCTCGTTAATCGCCTGCTGGATTGCTGCCTCGTTCTCCGGGTCGAGTGACGCTGTAGCCTCATCAAGCAAGACAATAGATGCATTCTTGAGCAATGTCCGAGCAATGGACACCCGCTGCTTCTCTCCACCGGACAATGTTGACCCGCCTTCACCTACCGGAGTATCATAGCCTTGCGGAAGCTTGGATATGAATTCATGACAGCAGGCCCGTCTGGCGGCTTGCTCGATCTCTTCCTGAGTTGCTTCCATATTGCCGATACGAATATTATTGCCGATCGTATCCTGGAAGAGATAGACGTCCTGGAAGACCATGGAGATATTCTCCAGCAGCTTCTCCGGGTTTATCTCCCGGGTAGATACTCCGCCAATGGTGATTCTTCCGTGTTCCACCTCCCAGAATCGGGCAATCAGCCGTGTGACCGTACTTTTCCCGCTTCCTGAGGGTCCGACGAGTGCAGTAATTGTATTAGGGGCTATAGTGAAAGATAGATCCTGCAGCACCGGTAACCCAGCGTCGTATCCGAAGGTCACTGCATCGAAGACAATATCCCCGGGCAGCATGTTACTTCTTGTCCCCTGCATAGGCATCTCCTGTTGAACATCCATAATTCGTTGAGCGCTGTATGCGGAATATCTAATTTCACCGTAATTCATCAACACAGCAGTCAAAGGTTCGAATACCTTGGTTCCAATTAAAAGAAATAATAGAAAGACAGGCAGTGACAGCGTCCCCCCTGCGAGAAGATAACTGCCCACAAAAATCATGATTGTTAATCCGGAACGGGTCAGCAGCATCGCCCCCATGATCAGCGGTCCCATAATCCCTTCTAGCCGGATGGAAGCCCCCTTCAGCTGATCGAAGGACAGGCGAAGCCGTTCAAACCGCTTCCCGCCCATATTATGTGCCTTAATCTCACGGATACCGGACAGATATTCCTGTAGGCGGCTGGCAGCCTCATTTTTGGCCTCGACATGGTTGGCGCTTAATCTGGCCTGCAAAGAATCTGTCATCCATAGCAGCAATGCCCCCAGTGGAATCGCGGCAAACATGGCGAGTGCCATTCTCCAATCAACGAAAACAAGTCCTGCGAGTGCCAATAGAGGTAGAATAACCGCACTGATTAACTGCGGGACATTATGAGAAATCGTTTGCTCGACCTGTCCATAGTCACTTAACAGCAGATTCGTAATATCCGCCGGATCCCGTCTGCCGAAGAACCCCAGCGACAGATGGCGAATATGCTCGGCGAGCGTCAGACGGCCTGTCGCAGACAAGCTGTAAGCCGCTTTATAGGTTTTGTTGTATAGAGAGACGTAGGCTGCATATTCAACAGCAAGCCAAAGAAGCAGAATGATGCTGACGAGCCACATCCTCCGGATATCCAGTGGACTCCCCGAATTTGCAAATGACATATATAGCGTATTGAAAATATCCACTAGTAGAGCTGCCGGAATTACTTTGGCAATCCCATCCAATAAAGCTGCGATGGCGGATGACCACAAGCTGCGCGGCTGGCCGCCGGATATATTATAGAAGTAATTATTCATGGCCCGTCCCCTTCTTCTCTGCGCCTAATTGCCATACTGCTGCACTGATGTGAGCCTGCCACATTTTTTCGTATAACCCCATTTGGCTGCGCAATTCATAATGCGTCCCCCGCTCCACAATTTCTCCTTGCTGCACGACAAGAATCTGTTCTGCTGAACGTATGGTTGAGAGGCGGTGAGCAATGATCAGTACGGTTTTTCCTTTTACTAATTCAACCAGACCCTGCTGAATTTTATGCTCATTCTCGGCATCGGCATAAGCCGTAGCTTCATCCAGTACAAGAATCGGCGCATTCTTGAGCAGCGCTCTGGCTATAGCGATCCGCTGCGCCTCTCCTCCGGATAGATAAGTTCCGCCTTCACCAATTTTGGTATCGTATCCGTGCTTTAGCCGTTCTATGAACTCATGGCAGCAAGCGATCACAGAAGCATTGATGACCTCCTGTCTGGTAGCCTTTGTATTCCCCATACGGATATTCTCTTCGATTGAATCGTAGAACAGATGTACATCCTGGAACACGAAAGAGACCGTCTCCATAAGATTCTCTGTCCCCATATCACGAACAGGAACACTTCCTATAGTGATTGTGCCTTCCTGGACATCCCAGAAGCGTAGAAGCAGGTTGGCTATTGTAGACTTTCCTCCTCCCGAAGGCCCTACCAGTGCTGTCATCTCGCCGGATTTGGCTGTGAACTGGATGTCCTTCAAGACAGGCTTGTAATTCTCGCTGTCCTGCTGTTCATAAGCAAAAGAAACATGATCGAAGGAGATATCGTAAGAATCAGGGATTTGAGGATTTAACGGTTCAGCCACAATGTTTTCTGCGAACACAGCCTCGATCCGCTTATGGCCCTCAATGATCTCCCGGAGCCCGCTGCCCAAATGCAGCAGCTTCAGCATCGGGGCTGACAGGCTTGGCGTAATAATCAGAAACAGGATAAAGGTTATTGCGAATGCCTGCTCACCGGAGTGACGGCTGACCAAAAATATACCTATAGGTACAACAAACGAAAACAACGAACTTACAATGACAAAAAATATACTGTAGGAGGTCTTACACAGGTCAGTGATTCTTAATGAAATATCACGATATCTGTGCACTGCTGTCCTGAAGGTCAAGAAGGAATCCGCAGTGATACCAAATACTTTGACAGCCGGCATGCCTCTGACATATTCCACTGCCGTAGCATTCATCTCTTCCACTGCAAACTGAAAATCACGATAGGCTGTACGACCCTCATCGCTGGCAAACATGCGTGCCTGCATCCAGAAGGCGAAGCTCATGGGAATCAGAAGCACCAATGCCATACGCCAATCCAGCCAGAACAAGTAACCTGTTAGCAGCAGCGGTATAATAATGGCACTGATTAAATCAGGTAGCTGATGAGCAATGAATTTCTCGATCTTTTCTACACTGACTTCGATAATTTTCTTGAGTTCACCTGTCGCTGTTTGGGTATGATAGCCCATTGGAACTTTCGCCGCGTGGTCAGTGAGTCGGACGCGCAGCGTATACAGAATATTAAAGGCTGCAATATGGGAGCTCATCCCGCTGATGTAAAAAGTGAGCAATGCAGCTATCATCGCTACAAATACGAACGCCCCCCAGAAAAGCAACACGTCCTTATCTATTTCAGATGGCTGTCCTGCATGTATCAGCAGTTCCTCGATAATCTTGTAGACAGCAACAAAAGGTGCCAGCTGCAAAAAGCTCGACAATACAGAAAAGAAGCTTGCTGTAACAAGCAGACCTTTTTTCCCGCCGGCTATGCTGATTAATCCTGATATTTCCGACTTTTGTTTCATGCAATACCTCCTTGCCTTCTATACAGTTTATAGTCAGTCTGTTCTTTCCACTCCTCTATGAATATTCTCATGATAGCCGTGCGCCATAAACCCCAAATCGGGATTACTTATAGTATTAAAAGGATCATTGCTGATAATTACCTTTTTTGAAGTATTGAGAGGGAGTGACACCATATTTCCGCTTGAACTTCTCTGTGAAGTGGCTGGGCTTCTTAAATCCGCACATCATAGCGGCTGTTGTTATATTACAATCGGCCGTCTCCAGAAGTTGATAAGCCGCATCAAGTCTGCGTTCAATGATATAAGCATGAACGGAGCTGCCGAATAGTAGCTTGAAGCCCTTCTTTAGTTTGAATTCATTCAGATAGATCTGTCTGGAGAGCTGTTGAAGACTTGGTGCAGACAGGTAATTCTGGTCCAGGATCTGCTTAGCCTGCATTAAAGAATCTATATCGGATCTGGACATTTGAGCTGTGGCAGTTTGAGAGCGGCCGGCTTCATGTAAGCAAACCGCAGTTAACTCCAGAACCTTCCCTTCAAGATAGATTCGTTTAATATCCTCCTCATAGTCGCAGCTGGAAATGTCTATTAGAATCCGGTTCACTGCAGTGGTCATCGGATACATTTGAAATGGCTGGACTGAACCACCGTATACTGTTTGCATGATAGACTGTAGCTCATGGCGTTTAGCGAAGCTTGAAGACATTTTCACAGTGATCCCTTGAATGTGGCTCCCTGCATGATATCGGCCACTGCTTGTCGAGGGCTCATGCCCGAATATTGACATTTGTCCCCCGTTTAACGTATACGTTGTGCGCGAATCCTCTTCTGTCCAATCAATGGGATCACCAAGGCAGAAGCTCCACTTCATGCTGTTATCCTGATCTCTGCTGCTCATCTCGGTGCGCTCATGCACATACATATCGCAGGAGACTATTTCAATAGAAGAATTGACCTTAATCCGTTCCCAGAAGCCCTGTCCGATATTCTCAGGAACGTTGAACCTCTGCTGCATAAGGGGACTATAGCTATATAACCTATTTAATCCTTCAGTGAGGGGACAGATTGGAGAATTTAGATTTGTAATTTCATACCACTCAGACAAGTTATTCATTGAATTCTCCCCAATCGCTTCTTAATCATATAATCGTAATGAGAATTATTATCATTGTCAATCTTTTTGGTATAGTCCTTCCTGCCTCTATCCGGATCGCTTTTACCCAAAAACGGATTAAACGATAAGATGGCAGTAAATAGGGTTGTTATCTAGGACAGCTGCCATATAATAATACGTAACGATTACGATTTAATCGCGGGTTGTATGCTCTTTGTCCAATATCCTTCTCAAGAAAGGTGTAAATGATGGCTATCGCATTGCTTAAACGTATTCCCTCACTGCTTATTGTGTTGTTCGGTGTAACGGTCCTCACCTTCTTTATGTCAGCACTCTCGACAGTTGACCCTGCTGAAGCCTTCGCCCGGCGCACCTTATTGAATCCAACGTCTGTACAAATCGCTGACATTCGTCAGGGTATGGGGCTCGATCAGCCTGTATACCAGCAATACCTGAATTGGCTGGTCCACTCCCTTACAGGAGACCTTGGAGAATCACTCTTAACCAGAAATGCAGTCAGCAGCGACATCGCTGATAGATTGCCTATGACATTGAGCCTAGTTGCTGCATCCATGTTCTGGGTCATTCTTTTGACGATCCCGGTCAGTATTTTTGGTGCTCTGAGACAAAACAGCTTTTGGGATCATCTGATTAGCGGTTTTACCATTCTGGGGATTTCACTGCCAAGCTTTTGGCTGGGCTTCTTACTATTGCTTATATTTGCTGTTACATTTCCTATTTTCAGCGTAGTAGAATCCGGGAGTATCAGAAGCTTCATTCTCCCCTCTTTGTCGCTTGCAATGCCGATTGCTGCTTCCACCATCCGATTGTTCAGGGCCACTCTTCTGTCTAATCTCAATAAGGATTACGTCCTGTATGCCAAGGCCAGAGGACTTAACATGCGGACCATTATGTGGAAACATGTGCTGAAGAATTCTCTGCCTCCGCTGATTACATTATTCAGCCAATACCTTGGTTATATGGTTGTGGGCAGCGCGGTGGTCGAGAGCATTTTTTCCTGGCAGGGAATAGGTACGCATTTGGTAAATGCCATTATTGCCCGGGATTTACCGACTGTTAACGGATGTGTGCTGGTCATTGCAGTTATTTTTGTCATCAGCAATATATTTGCAGATATGTTCAATCTGGCACTGAATCCACGATTAAAGTTTGGAGGGAATACCCCTGCATGATAAAGCGTACGTTCACAAATAAGCAGGCGCTGCTGGGCATAACCATTATAATCGCACTGACTCTGGCTGCAGCAGCAGCGCCGTTGCTCTCTCCGCATAATCCCAATCGAATTGATGTGCTTCATAAATATTTACCGGCCAGCTCAGCGTATCCTCTTGGAACTGACCAGCTTGGAAGGTGCGTATTCTCAAGGCTCTTGTATGGAGCACGTTATTCCCTTGGTATAGCCGTACCAATGATGCTTCTGCTGGGTGGTATTGGCATTGTTCTCGGAACGGCAGCCGCATATATAGGCGGGAAGGTGGAACAGTGCTTTTTGATCATCTGCGACATCTTCATGGCCTTCCCGCCTCTGGTAGTTGTGATGTCGCTGGTGGGTGCATTGGGTGAAGGAATCAGCAATATCCTCTTGGCAATATTGTTCTCCATGTGGGTGTGGTTCGCCAAAATTGTGCGGACTTATGCGGGTATGGAGATGAGTAAGGATTATATCACAGCTTCCAGAATTGCCGGGTGCAGCGATGCACGGATCATTTTTCATCATGTGATTCCGAATATATTCCCGCAATTCATCGTCTACTTAAGCACTGGAATCGCTTCGCTGATTCTGATGGTATCCAGCTTTTCTTTCCTTGGACTAGGCTTTCCAGCCGGCACACCGGAATGGGGGGCCATGCTCAGCGAAGCAAGATCAAGCGTCTATTCTCATCCCTTGCTTCTCCTGTATCCGGGCTTGTGCGTACTGCTGGCAGCGGCTGGCTTCAATCTCTTCGGGGAGGCACTTAGAGACATTACCACACCAGAGGGGGCAGGCGAATGACTACTCTGCTAGAAGTTCGGGACCTTGCTATTGAACTCAGAGGCACCCAACAGCCAATTGTTAAGCATTCCAGCTTCAGCTTGAAGCAAGGTTCTACTCTTGCAATTGTTGGGGAGAGCGGAAGCGGCAAAAGTATGACCTGTAAAGCGATCATGGGTCTGCTCAATCATAAAATGTTCAATATATCGGGTAGCATCCGTTACCTTGGAACTGAACTTATCGGTCTGGAGGAACGTCTGCTTCGTTCCCTGTGTGGCAGCAAAATGGCGATGATTGTCCAGAACCCTATGACTGCATTTGATCCGGCTTCCAAAATCGGTGCACAAATCATCGAAACTCTTCAGGTCCACCGGAAGATGACCAAAGCGGAGGCTTATGCGCTCGGGCTTGCTGCTCTGGAGAAGCTTAACCTCTCACGCTGTGAACAACTCATGAACAGTTATCCGCATACTTTAAGCGGCGGCATGCTGCAGCGTATCATCATTGCCTTGTCACTAATCCTTGAACCGGAAATTATTATTGCTGACGAGGCAACTACGGCACTGGATGTCCGCAACCAGGGGATCGTTCTGGATGAGCTTGACAGCATCAAGCAAAGTGGGATCGGCCTGATTCTGGTTACCCATGATTTCGGAGTAGCCGCCAGACTGGCAGATGAGGTCATCGTAATGAAGGAAGGATTGATTATCGAAACCGGCACAATCCATGAGGTCTTCACCTCCCCCAGGGATACGTATACTCAGGAACTGCTACAGGCTAGTCTGCTGAAAAGGGAGGTGAAACTGTGATTACTATCCGTAACCTGCATAAGCAGTACACTGTCAAAGATAAATCAAGGAAGCGAATCGTTGTCGATGCCGTCAATCATATCTCACTCACTCTTCAGGATGACACCGGATATGCCCTGATTGGCGAGAGCGGCAGCGGCAAAAGCACTTTGGCAAAAATGCTTGCGGGAATAGAAACGGCGACGAGTGGAGAAATCTGGCTGGATGAGATTAATTTAGCTACATTGAAGGGTGAGGCGCTTCGGAGGAAACGCTCGGAATTCCAGCTGGTGCTGCAGAATTCTCAAAGCGCTCTCGACCCAAGACGGACGATATATCATTCGATCGCTGAACCTCTTCGCTGCCTGAGTCCGCAGGATACTCCAAGGGAGCTGGAACGAATACAAGAGCTCGCCTACAAGGTTGGATTGCCTGAAGCTCTTCTGACTCGCCTCCCACATGAGCTAAGCGGGGGTCAACAGAAGCGTGCCTGTATCGCGCGGGCGATAAGCATATCTCCGAAGTTCATCATTTTTGATGAATCTGTCAGCGGGCTTGATGTCACAGTCAGAAAGCAAATTCTTGATTTGATCGTGCGGCTAAAAGAAGAAGAAAAAAGCACCTTTCTCTTCATCACCCATGATATTGATGTAGCGTTATATCTCTCCAGTAATATCCTGGTCATGAAAGAGGGTTCGATTGTGGAGCAGCTTAACAATGCGGCTTCGTATGATGATTTTCAGCATGAATATTCTAAAATGCTTATAGCCGCACTTCCGCTTCAATCACATCACATCCAATGAACATAACTAAAGGGGAATGAACATGTTTAAAAAAAGAATACCGGTTATATTGTCAATGGTCATACTTACTGCTATTCTCGGAGCTTGCAGCTCTTCTGCCGATACTGAAGCGAATACTCCGGCAACCAGTGAAATCACACTTACAGAGAGTTGGGACTTCTCCAACGGGTTCTACCCGGTCATGACTCCGGAACGCAGTACCAACTACGGAATTATGTATTATGCAGTCAATTTTTATGAGACCCTGGTGAATTACGAAGATGGTACATTCACGCCTGGTCTCGCAGAATCCTGGGACATCTCAACAGATGGGCTGGTATACACCTTTCACCTGAAAGACAATGTTAAATTCTCCGATGGAGCAGCGTTTAACGCTGAAGCCGTGAAGAAGAATCTGGAGGCCATCCCTGTCCTGCTGGGAAGCTATAATGGATCTTATGGAACAACCAGTACGCTACTTGACAAGATAGTTGCAGTAGATCCGCTTACGGTAGAGATACATTTGAAGAATGCTTATTACGGGGTGCTCAAAGACTTAACGATGATCAATCCGATGGCTATGGTCTCTCCTAACGCTTTCAAGGAAGATGGTACACTCGACGATGGATTGCAGACGGCCACTTTGGGGACAGGCCCTTACATGTACTCCGGCGATACGGATGGCACTACGTATACCTTCGTGAAGAATCCTGAGTATTGGGGCACGGAGCCGGAAGTTGATCAATTCCATGTGAAGGTCATTGCTGATAATGATGCGAAGCTGCTCGCATTGCGCAGCGGCCAGGTAGATCTAATCGTAGGGGCGGACAAGATTTCCTATGACGCTTACAATGAGATGAAAGCAGCAGACGGCTATGGAGCCATAACCTCTGATGCCGTGTCCTACACTCGTTTGCTCGGGTTCAATACTTCTCAAGCTCCTTTTGATGATCTGAATGTCCGTCAAGCGGCTAGTTACGGGATCGACAAGCAAAGACTGAGCGAGAGTCTTTTCTCCGGAATTGAGGTGAAGGCAGACAGAGTATTCGACCAGTCTATGCCATATACGAATGTTGAATTATCTCCTTATGATTATGATAAAGAGAAAGCCATTTCTCTTTTGGAACAATCCGGCTGGGTCGATCAGGACGGTGACGGAATCCGCGAGAAGAAGGGTGTCCCGCTAATGGGCTCAATTCTGTATACAACCGGCTCTTCTCTTATGGACGATTTGGCCTTGGCGCTTACCTCGCAGTTCAAGGAGCTGGGTATGGAGGTTAAGGTTAAAGGTATGGACAGAATGGCTTATTATGCAGAAACGATGAAGAATGATTTCACTATTATTCTGAACCAGACGTACGGTCTTACCTATGACCCTTATACTTTCATCAGTAATATGAATGCTTCTCTAAAAGTAGATAATTTTGCAGCTCAGGCACTCTCTCTCGTTCCTGATGGTGACCAAATTATCGAATCATTATATAGTATGTCTGATATTACAAAAATCCAGGAAACCTACGATTTCATTCTGAAGGAAATTCATAATCAAGCGATCTTCCTTCCGATCTCCTTCGTGAAAGAGCTTGCGGTTTACAATAGTAAAAAGATTAATTCTTACAGCTTCAATGGACAACCTACCAGCGTGGACATTACTAAGGTTGAGCTGATGAAGTAAAGCCATATACTTAACAAAAAAAAGCAGCATTCTCATGAAGAGAATTGCTGCTTTTTAGGTGCTACCTATGCCCAGCAGTCATACCGATTCACTCCGTTAACCGGAGCTTCTGAATCTTTCACCTTGCTGTTTATAGATAAAGAATAATAACGAACCTCCCAAGACTGAACAAATAAGGTACACCCAGGTATAGGATAATAAATCGGCAACCGGACCCATAATCACTCCGCTCAGCGATACGCCGAGATCAGCCATAGCAATAAATAAACCGATCAGTACATTCCGGTTATTCTCCGGAAGCACGAACGTCAAATAAGTTGTTAAGGTCGGGTAAAGCATGGCCTGGGCTAATCCCATTAATAAAGCGCCGCTATAAAAGACTGCAAATCCTCCGATAATAGATAGCCCCGTGCATAAGGACGCCGCCGTGAGTGCGAGTATAATCCAAGTTACAAACACTGGATGCCATCGTCCGTCCGAGGGAATCTTTGTCCGCAAAAAAAACCGTGCCGCGACAATCATCGCCGCCTGCAGCATCAAATATACGGCTGCACTTCCATGGTTAACCTGAGCTGCATACAAAGGGATAAAGGTTGTGACTGCACCAAACACAATGGAAGATACCAGCATTAGTATACTGCAGCGGAATAAATGTGGATTCGTGAACAGTTGGGTAAACGAACCCCGCATGCCGGTTCTCTGAGCAGCCGGCCGGTTATCCGCCTCCGTCTTCATCGTGGCACTGAAGCCTACAGCTCCAGTAAGGACAGCCATTCCGATAAGTGTTATTGTAAAAACACTCATTTCCCCGGTTTCCCAGATATTTATAGCCAGTAAAGGACCTATTACGCCGGGCATCGATGCACAAAGCGAATACATGGAGATACCTTGTGAGCGGTCTTTCTGCGGTAAGGCATCAATTATGCCCAGCTGCAGCGACATGGAGAAGAAAGCCGTACAGGCCCCTTGCAGCATCCGGGCGATGAAATATCCGCCTAATCCGGTGAATGTATATAGGGACAAGGCTAATGCGTTGATCACCAAAATAACACGCAGCACTTTAACCGGACCCAGCTGTTGGATCCACTGGCCGGCCCAGGGCCGCAGAAACATGGTTGTAAACAAATAGGCGCCCATAACAAGGCCAATGGTTGAGTTACTGGCGCCCAGGGACTCTCCTTTAAGAGGGATAATTACATTAAGAATAGAGTTTGCACTGAAGTATAAGAGGGTCAACAGATACAGGCGCAGAAAGGGCCAGGACAGGGCTCCCTTCACAGTATTCTCTCCTTCCGGTTCTCAAGGTCAACGCTGCGGTCTTCACCTGAGCCGGCTAAGCGTAAAGCCATCCGAAGCATGTCATTGGAATATTCTGAACGGACATCGGTTAACTGGTGGGCAGATACGATCTCCACGATTTGTCCGTTACGGACAAACATCAGGCGGTCACACAGATAGACTGCTGCCTGGATATCGTGAGTGATGAAGATATAGCTCATCCCGTACGATTCCTTCAGCTTCTTAAGCAGTTCAAGCACTTGAAATTGAACGGAAGCATCAAGTGAGCTGACAGCTTCATCCAGCAGAATGCATTGTGGCTCCGTCGAAACGGCTCTGGCAATACACACCCGCTGTGCTTCACCTCCAGACAGTTCATGGGGATATTTCTTGCGGTAAGAAGAGTCCAGTCCCACCTGACGCAGCAGGAGGTCAATTCTCTCTTCGACTTCCCTGCCTTTCTGCCCTGACAGCTTAAGGGGTTCAGCCAAGGCTTTCTCAACAGTATAATAGGGATGAATCGAAGAAGTATAATCCTGGAATACCGCGCTGATCTTTCCCCTTCTGCCTGCCCGTTCACCTATGCTTATTCCTTCAAATTGTATGGTCCCGCGGTCAGGCTTCTCAATGCCAAGCAGCAAACGCCCCAGGGTAGACTTACCGCTCCCGCTTTCGCCAATAATTCCTAATACCTCGCCTGCTTCTAATGCAAAGCTGATATTGTGTAATATCTTCTTGCTTGTACGGGAGAACAATCCCCCGCCTGTATAGGATTTCTCCACCTGATCAACGGTCAACAAGGTCTAACCCCCCCATCCTGCTGCTAAAATGCCGGTTCAGCACCTGCTTTGCTTCTATTAGATGTCTGGTATATTCATGTCGGGTATTCGAAAAGATATCAGCTGCACTTCCGCTCTCCAGAATCTCGCCGTCCTTCATGACCACAATGTCGTCAGCAATCTGCTTCACTATGCCTAAATCATGTGACACAAAGATCATGGAGCAGCCTGTGTTTGACCGTAAGGAAATCAGCTGTTCCATCACTTCAAATTGTGAAAGGGTGTCCAGGGCGGACGTAGGCTCATCGGCGATAATCAGCGTGGGCTCAAGAACAATCGCAAGCGCAATCATCATCCGCTGCAGCATCCCCCCGGAAAGCTGGTGCGGGTATTTATTCATGAGGGCAACAGGATCTTTAAGCATGACGCTCTCCATTGCTTGGGCCATCCTGGACGTGATATCACTCGGGTTCCAGCCGTAGTGCTGTTGCAGTGTCTCTTTGAAATGACGGCCGACTACGCTTGAAGGGTCGAAGGCTCGCATGCCGTTCTGCATAATCAGACACAGCTGCCTGCCTCTTTGCTTGCGCATTTCCGCTTCGGAAAGCTCAGCGAGATTAACCCCGTTCAGCCGCATACTCCCTGATTGATGAATATTGGATTTGTTCAACCTCATGATTGCCCGGCAGGTGACAGACTTTCCGCTGCCGCTCTCCCCCACAATAGCGAGACAGCTCTCTTGTCTAACCTGGAAGGAGCTATCCGAAACGATTATTGTGCCGGTCAGGTTGTCCCATATCCGTAAATTCGAAACCTCCAGCGTATTCATAGAATTTATGCCACCTCTTCCCCTTTGGTTTTGGAGGAGAACATTGCCAAACTACGCGGGAATTTGCGGGTTTTCCTTTGTAATTTAGGATCGAGTGCCGCTTGCAGCGCATCAGAACAGAAATTAACCGCCGAAACTACGATAACGATAGCCAGTCCAGGGGCCAGCATAAGCTCCGGCCGGGAGAACATTACCCCTCTGGCCTCATTCAGCATCATTCCCCACTCTGCATGAGGGGCCTGAATGCCTAATCCGAGAAAGGACAAGCCGGAGATTTGCAGGATCATGGTGCCGAATGCGCTACTGGAGATCACCGCAATATCCGGAAGCGCTACCGGCAGCACTTGCTTCATGATGATGGCAAGATTGCCCATTCCAAGCGCCTTAGCGAATCTTACATAATCAGCATCGGCATACTGCATGACCGAGGTGCGGATGACGCGTGCAAACCAGGCCCATTTCATAATGACGAAGGCAATCAGAATGTTCTGGATTCCCGGTCCCAGTATACCGACTACAGCCAGCGACATCACATAACCGGGAAAGGAGAGCATGATATCGCAGACTCTCATGATGATGTTATCCGTCTTGCCCCTGAAATAGCCGGCCAGGAATCCGAGAAGGCCCCCAAAGGCCGCAGATACCGCCAGCGCCACAAACACCCAGAGGACACTGGGACGGATTCCGTAAATTAATCTGGACAATACACAGCGTCCCAGATGATCGTTGCCCAGCAGGTACTGCCAGGACGGTGAAGCATAACGCAGCTCCATATGGACTTGTTCCGGGCTATGGGGTGCGAACCAGGGCGCACACATTCCAATGATTGCGACCAGTGCGGTGACCGTCAGAGACAAGGCGGCCAGCTTGTCGCTCCACATTTTATGAAATACAGTCATTTAGAACTCCTTCCTCAATCTGGGATTCAATGCTGCATTAATGAGATCTGACAAGGTGTTGAACAGCACGAAGGAGGCAGCCAGAACCAGAACATAAGCCTGAATGACCGGAAAATCCCGGCCCAGGATTGAATTCACGGTCAATGTTCCAAGTCCCGGCCAGGCGAAGATACTTTCCACGACCACTGTGCTTCCCAGAATAATGGGCACGGCCATGCAGAACACGGATACGGCGACCTGCATGGAGTTCTTTAACATACGCATCGTAATTTTCCGTTCAGGCAGCCCGCAAGCCCTGGCATATAGCGTGTAATCCTCATATAACTGGCTCAACATGGAGCTTCGGACTATACGGAAGTAGATTCCGGCATAACTGACGGTCAGTATGATCACCGGCAGGATGTACCCTGCTAAGGAATCCATGCCGCTGGTCGGCAGCCAGTCCAGCTTGACAGAGAAATACCAGATCATCATTGCTGCAAGCCATGCGGACGGCATGGAAGTCAGGAAGAAGGAAATTCCGCGTACTGAACGATCCAGCAGCCGGCCTTCTTTCAAAGCACAGAGGATTCCGAGTCCAACAGACAACGCCAGAATCGCAACGACTGATACCATCGTCAATTTCAGAGTATTCAGAAAGGCCGGCCCGAGCAGGGACCACACCGGAGTTCCTGTTATATAGGATTCGCCGAAATCCAGCCGGAAGCAGGAGCCCAGCCAATCGAAATACCGGATCAGAAACGGCCGGTCCATGCCCAGTGCTATTTTGGTCTCTGCGATTAACGCTTCGGTAATTTGAGGTACTCCCTGTGACCGCAGAACAACCTCAGCCGGTTCCAGAGGCGACAGATGATTCAGAGCAAAGGTCAGAAACGAAATGATGATAAGCAGCGGAACTGCCAGCAGTGTCCTTTTGAGGATAAATCCGCTCATACAAGATCTTCCCCTTCCATCTCCGGTTATTTAAAGTGCATGCTCACGAAGGGCAGCTCGAATTGAGTTTGCTTGAAGGTAATTCCCTGCAGAGTGCTCGGAGCAACCACGGTAAGATTACCATTTGTAAGCGGAATGAACACGGCCTCTTCATGGACCTTTGTCAAAATATCCTTATACAGAGATTTTCGTCTCTCCTCATCGGTGGTCACCATGACCTCTTCTATTTGGCTGATAAGCTGCTCCGCGCGGGCAATACCTTTTGTGGCATGATAATAAGCTGTTTCCGAAGTAAATGCAGAGACTGTGCTTTGCGGGTCATAGGCAAGTCCCCATGTCTGGTTAAACAAGAGATCATAATCGCCTGTTGCTCTGCGGTTCGCAATAGAGGAAGAGTCCTCACCAATCAGCTCCAGCTGCATCCCTATGCCTTGAACGGTATTCTGAATCAGTTCCGCTTGTGTCTTCTGGGATAAGGAAGCCGCGTCATAATATAGTTTCATGGTTAAGGCTCTGCCATCTTTCATGCGGATCTCTCCGCTTGCATGTGTCCAGCCGCCTTTTTCCAGCAGACCTTCTGCTGCCTGCAAATCATAGGCACGCGGTTGTAGTCCAATATCAGCATAGTTCACATTGGAAGAAAATAAGGTGTCGGCGGGAGTCTCCTTGCCGCTGAAGATTTGCCGGGCGATGGTTTCCCGGTCAATGGCATGCCAGATGGCTTCGCGGACGGCTTTATCATGTACGGGACTGTCTGCCTTGCCGCTGTTGGCCACGATCATTTTCGTGTTCATCGGCTCACTTCTCACTACCTGATAGTCTCCGGATTCAGCCAGCCTGTCCATGGCCTCCGCATCAATACTGTCCGTCCCCCGGTCATCGGTAAAGACAAAGTTCACTTCTCCCTTTTGCAGGGCCAGGAATGTTGTTTCCCCTGTCGGAAGTACCTTTGCTGTGATTTTGTGGATGGGCGGTGCGCCGTTCCAATAATTGTCGTTGGCTTCAAACACCGCATACTGGTCCGTTTTATGCTCTGTCAGCTGGTAAGGGCCTGTACCGTTATAACCGCTAACCCCATCCTTGGTTTCCCCGTTCATAAAGTCCTTCGGGGAAAGGAAGACATATGGTCTCGTCATGGAAAGCTCAAGCAGTGCCGGATAATAAGGCTCTGACAAGGTCAGTTCAAAGGTGGATTCGTCGATGACTCTGGTATTCACGATTTTGGCCGACAATTTGATCCAGGTATGCTTGGCGGCATTATGCTGGACTGCGTCAATATTCTGTTTAACAGCTTCCGCATTAAACGGCTCTCCGTCATGGAAGGTAACGCCCTCTCTCAGGTGGAACGTGTAGATCGTCCCGTCCGCCGAGATATCCCATGACTCTGCAAGCAGGGGCTTAATTCCTTCAGGTGTATTCTCAACCAATGATTCGTATACCTTCCCTTGCGCAGGCATAGAGCCGGGATACAAATGCGGATTCATATCATTGATATCCTTTACAGTGGCGTAAACCAGTTCTTGGTTTGGCTTGGATGCATTCGTCTGTCCGTTCTCTGCTTTTCCGCATCCGGCTAATACAGCCATTGAGGTCAGTGCTGCCATGATAATGGTATATCTTTTTTTCATTTGAACTCCCCCATATTTACTATTCTGATATCTTCAGAAAATGATTGGACATGAAATGCCCCGGATACAGCCTGCCCTTGAAGCGCCTCAGCGGAACTCACTAATTGTTGCTCATAACGCTCAATGAACTTATCAATCGTTGGACAACTCAGCTTCAGCTGACCGGCGATCCCCTGAATGATTTTGATGCGGTAATAATCTTCCTTGGGCATCCGTGGAATGTCCCATTCTCCCTCCCTGTTTATAAATACAGGCTGGATCGGAACTGCGGAGAAATCATAGTATTTCCCCTCCGGGTCCGGCTTAGAGAACGGATCGATCAGCAGGGAAGCGTAACGGATATATAAGAGGTATTCCTGATGAATAGGTTCCAGTGACAAGAAGTTGTCAATATCATGCTGCGGTAAGCTTTCCGGCCGGACCGGATAATTATCGTCTGTCATGAACTTCAGGAGATTTAAGCTTGGCAGGTTAAGCGCTTCGAAGATCCCCGATAATTCCTTCCAGCACTCCAGCATTTCATGAATTAACCGGTGGGTAATCGGCCCCTCCGGAAATAATTTGTATACATACTTCCTGCCGGGACTCTGACCGAATACTGCACTGAGCGAGAAGTGATTCATGAACAGCGGCGGATGAACAAATAAGGAGATATTCCTGCTCTCCGCCTCCAGCGGGGACCTCATGATACTAAGCGCAATCCCTAAGACATTGTAAAGCTGGTTCAGCGAATCAAGATTGTATGAAGTGCCCCGGGTAGAGCCGATGAACACCTTTCTTTTAACTCCGGTAGTAATGGCGCCGTTCGACGGTACACCGTGAATCCAGCGAGTATCTCCCAGATAAGTGGAGCAACTGATAACTTCTGCGTTAGACCCCAGCTCTTTTATGTAATTGTGGACCAAGCTGTTAGAGCCCAAAGTAGGAGAAATTAGAATGAGGCATTTCACATGCAGTAGCAGATTTCTGTTCAGACTGCCCAATACATGCAGATAGGCATCGGCTGTTACGGATAAAATCACAGTATCCCAAGCTCCCGTTATCGACTCATAGCCTTGAAATACCTGGTCCGCACAGCATTCGCCTTCCATCAGGCGGTGTGATTCATTCTGTACTGTAGTGAATAACCGGTTCCCGCTCTCACGAAGTGCGGCCATGACCTGTTCTGATCTGTGTGAGTTTCTTCCGGCAATTCCGACCTGGGACTGGAAATGATTCTTGAACAGAACCGCCAGCTGAATGGTGACTGGCCCGGTTCCGAGTAATAATACATGCTTGAAGTCGTCCATGTGCAGCCTCCTTTGTTAAATTGCCGGCTGAGCCTTGCGATACAGCGCTACATCGAAAACCTGATCAGGACACTGAATTTGCTCGGCAAGTTTCCATTTCGTCTCATCAACAGCTTTCATAGGGTAATTGAAGAGGGATTTTAACCGGTCCCCGTATCTCATCGCTACAACGACCTGCTGGCCGGTTAACGGATACATGAGATCCAGCAGATTATACTTTTCCGCCACAGTTGAACTGAATATGATATGTGTTGCCTGCTTCAATTCTGTTTCATACTGTATAACAGACCCTGTTAGAAGACGTACAGGCAAATGATTCCCTAGCTTGCTTAGCACTTTATTGCTCAGGATTACCGCTTCTTCGTCAATATCGATTCCGAGGACTTCTGCATTCGTACGCCTGCTTATTAGCATCGGCGTCATCGGAAACGCACCTGCGCCAACCATGACTACCCTGGATTCTGAGCCGACCTCAAAGCTTCCGAATTCACGCTCAATGCCGGATTCAATATTAGCAAAATATTCGTTTCGTTCTTCACTCCCGTTCAAGAAGTGTAGAGCGCGGTACTTTTCCATAATGGATACACACTTTGCCGATACCTCTCTTAATTCTGCTGTAAGCCGCATCACCTCCCTGGAGTCTAGCGGTCCTATCTTTTCTTCCCAAATTTCCTGATTGCGAGGATTCATGATAAAACCGGTGTAATCGTCAATAATATCCGTGAGTTCCAAACTTCGCCTGGTTGTACCATCAAACTCATCTGCCATCTTCCGGAACTTGGCTGCAAATTCATAGAGTTTAGATAAAAGCATCTCCATCCTTCTCCTCTCTCTTCCGGTGATTAAAGATCGATATATGCTGTACCTTCTGCTACAATGCTGACATTGCCTGAGATGCTTATGCCGGTGAGCTCACTTTTGTCCAGATCCGCAGATACCTTGATGAGTCCGCCAGGCTGCAGTATAGCCCCTTCAAAGGGAGTCTTGTTCTTCCAGGCCATATATGCACCAATGGAAGCTGTTCCTGATCCGCACCCTCTTTCCCAGACCATACTGTCCAGCACAGGAATATGAATAAGGGGTAAAAGCTCGCCGGAGCTTGGCTTATACAGCAGAATGCCGATCAGCTGATGGGTCGAAGTGATTTCGAGCAACTTCGCTAAGCTTTGGGCCATTTTCTTGACCGGCTTAGTAAACCGCTCCACTTCTAATACCACATGAAGGAAATCGGAGTACTGGATTAGACCGACCATGAATTGATTGCCGTCATACTTGAATATCTTGGCTTCAATGCTCCGGGGCGCCGGCATCATGACCTTGCAGCAATAACCTTCATTAGTATTTGTCACCATACATTGAATCAATTGATCTGTTCCAGAAGCCTCCAATTTAACCGATCTGCTGTCACTGGTGCTTGTCTGCTGATGGGCCATCAGTACGGCCAAGGCCATGCAGGCATTTCCGCAAAACTCACCGCCGGCCATACGGAGTGCTGCATCTGCATCAGGCAGCCTGCTTTCCTTAATGAATCCGACTTGTTCGGCATATACGTTGTCGTAAGACATCATTTTCAGGGCAATCGGTGCGTATTCGTCTTCCTCATGGCTGCTTCTGACCAGGATGGTCATATTCTGTGTAGGGCTTACTTTAACAAAAGAGATTTCCCGGCGCATATCTCACATCCTTAAAACCGCAGATTCATAAAAACAAAAATTAATTGTAATGATTACGATTATCATTGTAAATTATACCCATGAACCCTACTATGGTCAATACATTTTTATTCACCTTGTTCTCCATAAGAAAAAACAAAAGAAGCCGCCAAATTGGCGACTTCCAATGGAACCCTGTTCGTGTCCTTCGACCACTGGGTTCAGTATGTCTGGAAGAACTGCTTCGCGCTGTCCTTCTCAGGCAGCGGCAGCCGAAGGGCTACGGGCAGCATTTCCGGATAAGCTTTGTGAGGCTCACGCTGATACCAGTAGGCCACCGAAGAATAATCATTGGACTGGGAGTTCCCGTGACCATGTTCGATACTGAAGCGAAGGGATTCCCGGAAGATGATCGGATCGACAATATGGAAACGGTATTGTGTAATTTTGCCGGAGTAGTCATTGAACAGGATCGTATTACTCTCCCTCCATGCGTCCCCGTTGCCGCGGATGGGCGCGTACAGGGATATCCCGTGATACGGGCTGTCGTATTTACCGGACGGATAACCCCAGGCTGCACAGAAATAATCCTCCGTACCGGTGCCATGCAGACGGGGCGGCCAAGGCTCGCCGTCGATGAAGAACATGTCATCCCCTTCTCCAGGCCAGCTGAAGCCCGGCATCGGATTCAGGTGATCAATGCTGAGATTGCAGCCGACGTAATGCCCCTCTCCCACCGCATCCATAAGCACATAGTTGTCGTCACCCGTCAGATTCTTAAGCTCATATACTTTCTGGTCGGCATAATTGGCCTTTTCCTGCGCGTCATGCTCCAGCTTCAACGCTGCAAGATCGACCGTCCCCTGTGTAGGATTCTCCCTCCGCCAGGAAGCATGGAAGTAGAAGCTGTCCTCCGGAATCTCTTTCTCCACATAGTCGACGTAGAAGTACAATACCAACTCATCCTCGCATTCATTGATAATCTCGATGCGTGCGCTGCTGCGGAACGGCATCTCAAAAAAACAGTTCATCGCCGCCTTATCCTCAATGACATCCTGTGTTGTTATCATATTGAGCGGCATGGAGACATAGTGGCTGGCAACCCCATGACCGACGCCGAAGAAATCACCTACCGGCGAATCTACACTAGGCTCTTCTTCTCCATCCCAAAACATACGCACCAGCACTTTGCGGAATGCATATTTATTCTTGGCTGCGATTGTCATCCAGATATGCTGAATGATGCCCGATCCTTCAATCTCTGCGATCGCTGCCGTCTGGCCGGCTCCAATCACGATGAAATCCCGGTTGCCCCCGGTCTGATCCCAGCTCGATAGTCTGCGGGACTGCCCTTCCTTGCGCTGATATAATGAATTCATCCTATTGTCTCACTCCTTCTGCAGGTTTAGGCTTTGATGCCTGTAAGTGTAATACCTTCGATAAAGTACCTCTGTCCGATAAAAAAGACGATAATCGCCGGAGCCAGCACTACCGTAGCTGCCGCCATCATCAGATGCCATTCCGCAGCGTACATGCCCTTGAATTGCTGCAGGCCAAGCGCCAGTGTATATTTGGACTCATCGTTCAGATAGACCAGCGGCCCCAGAAAGTCATTCCATGAAGCCAGAAAGGTGAACAGTCCTACAACGACCAGTGCGGGCCGTGTCAGAGGAATGATGATGGAGATGAAAATCCGCCCGTGGCTGGCACCGTCCACATAAGCCGCCTCGTCCAGATCGCGGGGAATACTCAAATAGAACTGGCGTAGCAGGAAGATATTGAACGCCCCTCCACCGAACCAGGCCGGTGCAATCAGCGGAATGAACGAATTGGTTAATCCAAGCTTGCTCCAGCCGATGAAGGTCGGAATCAGCGTAACCGCATAAGGCAGCATCATACTGGATAATAGCAGGCCAAAGATAAGGTCGCGTCCTCTCCAGGACATCCGTGCAAAGCTGTACGCGCTTATAGAGCAGGTAACAAGCACACCAATCATCGAAAAAATCACAATAACTGTGGTATTGATAAAATAACGTCCAAATGGCAGAATGGTCAGCGCCTCACTGAAATTGCTAAACCGGAAGGGATTAGGTATCCATATGGGCGGCAGCTCAAAAATTTGCCCCATATCCATCAAGGAGCTGCGGATGAGCCAAATCAGCGGCAGCAGACTGAAGAGGCCTCCGGCCATAAGCACCAAATACACCAATCCCTTTTCAACCCATGCCTTGGTCCTCATCTGGCTTCATCTCCCTCGTAATACACCCATTTTCTTGATGTCTTGAAGACCGTATAGGTCAACAGCATAATGATGATGAACAGCACCCAGGCAATGGCGCTTGCGCTTCCCATCCGCGAGAACTGAAAGGCTTCCCGGTACAGATAGAAGACATAGAACAAGCTGGCATTGTTGGGTCCGCCGTTAGTCATGACATAGGCTTGCGAGAACACCTGGAATCCATTAATGATCCCCATGATCAGGTTGAAAAAGATCGTCGGCGTCATCATGGGAATGGTAATATTCCGCAGCTTGTTCAGCTTGGAGCCCCCGTCTATCTCAATGGCTTCATACAGCGAGCGGGGAATATCCTGCAATCCGGCCAGGAAAATAATCATTGTACCTCCCGTTGTCCACAGGTTCATTAGCGCCAGTGAGGGGACCACAGATTTTTCTCCAAAAATCCACTGGCTGCCGGGAAGGCCGATGGCGCGGAGCAGCTCGTTGGCCAGCCCCAAATCGGGATTCAGGAGCCATAGCCAAATGAACGAAATCGCGATGATCGGCACGATGGACGGCAGATAGAAGACGGTCCGGAAGATGGCTTTGCCTTTGATATTCCTGTTCAGCAGAATGGCCAGGAGAAAGGAATAAATAATACCTGTGGGCACACTAAGTACGACAAAATAGAGGGTAACTCCGAGCGCCTTGTAGAAATACTGGTCTTCCCCGCTAAACATTCTGGTGTAATTATCCAGTCCGATAAAGGAGGGGGAATTGGAGCCGGAATAGTCGGTGAAGCTCATATACAGGCTGTAGATCATGGGACCCAGCGTAAATATCACCAGCCCAAGAATGGCCGGTAAGGCAAACAAGATGCCATACAGCTCATTCCTATAGGAATTGCGCTTGGTCTTTGCGCGTTGTACACCCAGTGAAGAGACGGGCTCCATACACATGTATCCTCTCTTCGGGCATTGCCGGCAGCGGATGTGCCCCAAGAATCCGGCAGATCCGCCTTCCGGCAAGGTCCGTTATTTCAAATAGGTTCCTTGTATAAGCGGCTTAACTTTGGCTTCCACTTCTTTCATCGCTTCGGCGGCCGTTTTGGTGCCGAGCCATACCTGATCCAGCCCCGCAGTTACCGCAGCGTCAATCTCTACGAAGTTACGGATATTATTCTCAGGTGAAGGCTCTGCATGTTCGTAGGTGGAACGCATAACGGCATCCTGGAAACCGGCCGGACGGCCCGGAAGCTCTTCGTTTGCCCAGCTGTCCACCAGCTTCGGATCTTCATACCACTGCTTCATCTGCGGCATCCAGAGTCCCTGATGAAGCTCCAGCACATTCTGCGGATCCGTCAGGAATTTGGAGAACTCCCAGGCTTCCTTCGGATGCTTGGTGCTCTTGAAGATAATCAGGGAGCCTCCGAGGAAGAAAGTCTTATAGTCCTTCAGCACCGGCAGTACACCTACGCCCCAGTTGATCTTGGCCTTGCTCAGGTCCAGATGGTTCCAGCTTCCGTCTATGACCATTGCCACCTTTCTGGATTGGAGCGCCGTGGCCGGCGCCGGAATGCTGCTGGCTTGAACCGGGGAAGGAGCAACATGATGGACATTGATCAGGTCAGCAATCTTCTGAATCGCTTCGGTTGCTTCAGGCTTGGAGAGCCCGAATTCCTTGCCGTCCCCTATCAAATAGTCCCCGCCGTTAGACAGAACCAGCGGCATGTAGGATAACCAGCTAAGGCTGTATTTCACACCGTATTGCTTGATGTTCTTGGGATCAAATCCCGGATCATCCGGATGCTTGCCGTTCCGGTCAAGGGTGAGCTTCTTGGCTGTTTCCACGAATTCATCCCATTGCCAGGCTTCTTCCGCTTTGGTTGGCGGCAGCTCAACCCCCGCCTCTTTGAACAGATCTGCATTGTACATCAGAGATGGAACTACCGAAGCCTGATAAGGTCCCGCACTTTTATCGGTATCCCAGTTCCACCAGGCGTACTGAAGGTAATCCTCCTTCTTGATGCTGGGGTCATCCTTCATGAGATCGAAGAAATTATAGATCAGGCCTTCTTCCCCCATCTTCAGCTTCCAGGCGGCCGAGTAGCTTAGATCCGGTGCTTCATTCCCGGCGATCATGGCATTCAGCTTCTGTAAGAAGTCCGTGCCCGGGATATGGATGGAATCTATGGTGACGTTGGGGTTCTTGGCTTCAAAAGCCTTAATGGCGTCTTCCACTGCCTTCTTCTCCTGGGGACTGCCCCAGAACGTGAATTTCAGCTTGACCTTCTCTCCGGTGGCCGGAGTATTGCCTGAACCTGAATTTGCCGTATCTTTTTGGTTCCCGCCGCCATTTCCGCAAGCGGTTACAAGTAATGCAATAATCATTAAGAAGAGTAACATTAGCTTGGTTCTGCCAGTGTGCCTGCTCATTTTGTATATCCCCCTTGATTCGGATGTAAGCGCTGCAGTCGCTGATTACAGTGTAAATGGACCTGCCGCTGTTGCCTATGGTACGATCTTTCGTTTCTTGTACGATTTTACGGTCAATGATAATAAATAACCCCGCAGGCCATTGGCCGGCGGGAAAGGTTGGAATATCAGCCATTATTCACGCGGGCCGGGATACGGTATGACCAGCTTCACGCGGGTCCCGAATTCAGGGACCGATTCAATCTCTATGCCATATTCGCTGCCATACAGCAGCTTGATCCGCTTGTCCACATTTTTCAGACCTATATTGGCATTCTCCTCCTTCAGCAGCTGTTCCATCCGCTCCGGCTCAATCCCGCTGCCGTTATCTTCTACACAGAACCGGATGGTATTCCCCTGTTGCTGTCCGTAGATGGTGATCAGCCCGCCGCTCTCCATATTCCGGAAGCCGTGAATGATGGCATTTTCCAGCAAGGGCTGAAGGAACAGCTTCGGTACATTCACCTCCAGCAGTTCAGGCTGAATATCGAAATCTACACGAAACCGGTGCTCGAAACGGTTAGCCATAATCACTATATAGTCCTGCAGCCAGGCGAGATCCTCTCTAAGCAGCATTTGGTCTCTCCGGTTGTCCGTAGTATAGTGCAGCATACGGGACAGGCTGATCAGCATATGGCTAACCTGCTCCTTCTCTCCGTGTACAGCCATCCAATTTATAATATTCAGCGTATTATACAGAAAATGGGGATTGAGCTGAATATTCAGCGCGAGGATCTCCGTCTCCCGCTCCCGCAGCTTGACCACATAATTCTCATCAATCAATGATCTGACCCGCTCATTCATGCTGTTGAACTTCATCAATACATGGCCCAGCTCATCTCTGCCCTCCACCTTGATCTGCGCATTGAAATCACCGCCGCCTACCCGCTTGATGGCCAGCAGCAGCTTGCTTACCGGAGAAGAGATACGTGCGGAGATCAGATAAGCGAACAGAAGCGAGAGAGCCAGCAGCGGAGCCCCCAGTGTAATCATAAAGAACAGAATGGTATCCGCAATATCATGGGTCAATGCGCCGGGCGGAATCAGCACTACCGACAGCCAGTTAGTCACCGGGGACACAGCGAAGCAAGCGATCATCCGCTGCCCGCCGGTAGTTACATATGCCGTCCCGCTGCCCTCGCGGCGCACCTCCTTCAGCCAGGCGGCGGATTCCACGGTCCCCAGGCGCGACTTGTCCTGATGGGAGATGATTGTGCCGTCCTCACTGGCCACCATGAATATGGAACCTTTAATGGGGATACTGTCCCTAAAGATACCTGCATACACATCTTCCTTGAAATTCATCACCAGCACCGGTTTCTCGGATGCCCCGCCCGCCCGGACAATGACGTCATTCCGTACACAGGAGGGATTGATCTGCCGGACTGCCGAGAACATATAACGGTAATCAATATCTGTTCCCGCTAGCTCAGGCAGATTATGCATCCGGGTATAATCATAAGTCGGCACCCAGGCGATACGCCCTTTCCCCTCAGCGGCGCGCCGGTACAGCTCGGAGATGTAGAAGTAGTCCGGGGGATAAGTATTCTTGCTTTTGCTGCCATACACGAACCCTTGCGTGACCAGTTCAGTGGAATACAGATCGGCTGACTGCGAGAAGTATCTGCCAAGAATCCCCGTCACCTTCTTATTGTTCTCCAGCAGCTGTACCCCCACGGCCGGACTTGGCTCATCAAAAATCTGGTACAGCTCACACTCCACCATCAGCGATAAGCTGTCTTCCTGAATGATCTTCAGCCGTTCGTTGATGATCTGATTGTTCTTAAGCACAATCTCACTGACGTTGTCGCGGGCCAGCTTCAGCATAATGTCCTTGCTTGCATAATAGTAACCAAAGCCCAGGATGGTGAGCGGTAGCGTAATCAGCACGATATAAGATAAGACCAGCTTATTCTTCAGTCTCATAGTCCACCTACAATACATCTTTCTTCCGGAACTCCTCCGGTGCCAGTCCAGTCTCCCTTTTGAACACTCTGGTGAAGTAACCCGCATCACGAAATCCCACGCTTAAGGCGATGGTAGAGATTTTCCGGTCCCCGTCCTGGAGCAGCTCTTTGGCTTTGTCCAGGCGCAGGCGCAGCAGATATTCGGTGAAGGTCATGGAGGTGTGCTGTTTAAAAAAACTGCTGAAATAGGCGGAGCTGAAAAAGAAATGCCGTGCGACAGACTCCAGCGACAGATCCTCCATATAGTGCTCCTCCAGAAAGGCCTTACACAGGCCGATGGTCCGCCCGCTTTTGTTATTTTTGCGTTCCCCGATGCTCCCGATGATCCGGTTCAGAACAGAGACCCCGCGCGCCTCCACTTCCTCCAGACTCTCACAGGCCGGAATTTGAAACTCCATCTCTGAAATGAAATTACTCGCTTCATCTTGGCGCAGCAGGGCTTCGTTTCCCTTGACTTCATGAACCAGAGCGTACAGAACAGAGTCCTTCAGATGAGCCGGGGACGGATAATCCCCTTCAAGCAGCCGCTGAATAAGCGTCTTCAAGGCCTCAGCAGCCGCAGCCCTGTCCATCCGTGCCAAGGCATCTGTCATGCCCGTATCCGCAGGAATCATCTTCAAGCTGGGCTTGTCAGGGTTGTAAGCGATTTCATCGTAAAGGACAAGCTGCCCCTCGCCCGTATAAAAGGTATACTCGAGCGCTTTCTGCGCCTGGTCAAAGGATGCCGGAGCCCCGCTATAGGGATCGGCCACCCAGTTCCCGGCCCCCAAAGTCAAAGTCAGGCCATATTCCTCCCGGATCTGGCGGATGAATTGCCGGAACTGCTCCAGATCCCGCTTCATCAGCCACTCCAGGGAATGGGCCGGGGTCACCACGGAAGCAATGATCGGGTGCTCTCCTTCCAGGCTGAACGATAGCGAAGGACCGACCGTCTGATAGATTTCCCGCATCCAGTTCTTCACCGTGGCCTTCAGTTCCTCGAAATCCTCCGGCGTATAGGACCCGGTAATCTCTTGCTTTTGAAACCTTGCCAGCATCACGAACCCCCCGTTTGAAGCGGGGAAGAGAGTGCGGATTTCCTGAAGCTCCTTCTCACTTGCAGCAGAACGCATCCACCGGCTGAGCAGGTGCTGCTCATAGACCGGAGCTGCCGAGTGGAGCCTCTGCTGAAGAACTGCCCCCGTCTGAAGACTCAGCCGTTCCTTCTCCAGTGCCGTGTCGAGCTTGTCAAGGATCTCGGAGAGTTCTCCCAGTGCCAGCGGCTTCAGCAGGTAATCGAAGGCGCCAAGCTTCACCGCCTGTCTTGCATACTCGAAATTTCCGTACACGCTGAGAATTACAATTTTGACCCGTTCTCTGCGGCTCTCCATATGTTCAATCAGAGTCAGTCCATCCATATTGGGCATCCTAATATCTGTGAGGATAATATCGACCCGGTTCTCCTCGATAATCCGCAGAGCCTCCAGTCCATCCTTCACCATGAAAATCCGGTATTCCGGACGGAGCTGCTTAACCATATCAGATACGCCGCGGCGGTGACGCGGTTCATCGTCGGCGACAAGCACGTTATACATTGCCCTCTCTCCTCTCGCAGAATAGCCTATTTAGAAAAAGGCTGCCGAAAAGTTCTCGACAGCCCGTACCTTCTCTATCCTTCACGCATTCTTCCTTGTCTTGCTCAGCTGGTATGCCTTGCCATCAGTTCAATGGGGAACATTCTGTCGACAGGCTCGGCAGGCTCCCCTTTGGATTCAACGGATTGAATCATAAGCTCTGAGGCATTCATGGCCAGCTCGTTAATCGGATGCCGGATGGTGGAGAGACTTAGCAGTTCCGATACGGTCGGCATGTCATCCACACCGAGTACCGCGAGATCCTCCGGCACGGATAATTTCAGATCCTTGCAAGCCTTCAGCACACCAATGGCTGAAATGTCGTTCAGGCAGAATAACGCCTGCGGCAGCTGTCCATTCCCGGCCAACTGCGCGACGGTCTCGTAGCCGAAGCTCTCCGTCATATCTCCCGTAATGACCGTTGTAAGATTCCCCTTCTCCTGCAAAGACTGGGAGGCACCATTCAACCGGTCGTCAAATCCGGGGACCTGTCCGTGCGGATAGGTCAGAATAATGATTTTGTGATGCCCCCGCGACATTAAATGGTCTACGCCTGTCTGGCCGCATTGATAGTCGTTCACCCGTACGATATGAGCACCATACGGTAAATTATGCCGCCCGATGGTGATGACCGGAACATTGAGATCCATGAGCCTCGGCATGAACTTCTCTGTCTCCAGGGTCGCCTTTACAATAATCCCATCTACCATCTGGATATTCATGAAGATTTCATCGAAGTCCAGGAGAATCAGCTTGTACCCCATGGTCTTCAGATGCTGCTTCAGCACCTTGGCGAAGTGCAGGAAATATAAATCTTCGAAATAACCGTCATAAGTGCTGTTTGACAGAACGAGTCCGATGGTATGCATTTTGCCGGTAATCAGGCTTTTGGCTACAGGGTTCACCTGGTACCCTAGTCTGGTGATCGAGTCGCTTATTTTCTCCCGGGTCTCGGAGCCCATCCGGTGAAAGTTACCGTTCATGAAATGGGAGACCGTTGCCGGCGACACGCCTGCATCCTTGGCGACCTGTACTAGTGTAACTCTTTGTTTTGCCATTTGCTGCACCTCTGCGGATTTACTTGCACAACTATACGTCCATGCTTAACGGGGACGTCTTTCCATTACGTCCGGAAATTCCGGGAACGCCTGATGCGGCTCTGTCTGATACCAGTAACTGATCGAGCTGATATCGTCACTGCGTTCAAATAAGGCTTGGCCGTCATGCCCTATTTGCTGCACAGTCACCTTCAGTTCCTCTTCGAACAGAATCGGATCGAGGATGTGCCAGCGGTAGAAGCCCCGCATCGGACAAGCCGCCCCGTCATAAATATGGGAGCGGGTGTCATCCTTCGTCGCAAAATAAGGGAAACCCATGAACGGGGTGGAGTAAGTCTGCTCCTGTACCGGGTTACCGTTATCATATTTCACAAATCCCCAGGCGCCTCCGAAATAATCCTCTGCTCCGGTGCCGCAGATTGTCGGCCAATCCCGGTCACCGTCGATATAGAATTTCACTTCTCCTTCACCATACCAATAACGGGATAGGGAAGTCCAGGACATATATGTGCCGATGAATTTGCCTCTCCCTTTAATTCCATCAATTAAAGTGTAATCCTGCCTCAGCACAGTAGGATTCTCTCTGCGGTACTGGGCATGAAAATACTCTGTATCCTCATCCAGCTCATCAACCAGCCTGTAGTCGAATTGATAGAAGAATGCCTCAATGTCCTGCGGATGCTCATTCGTAATGGTTATTCTGGCAGCTTGGCGGAACGGCATGGCGAAGTAGCTGTTCATGCCGCCGACCGGATTCACCACTACCGGCAGTGAATTGACAATGGCCCGTGCACCGAAGCCGTTGCAGAAGAAATCCCCTAGCGGAACTTCAACGGAAGGCTGTTCTTCATGATCCCAATACATGCGGAGTACCAGATCACGTAGGACAAACCAGCCGGATTCGGTCTTATCCGTTACGGTTATCCAAATATGCTGAATGATCCCGGGACCTTCAATATCAACAAGCGTTGCGGTTTCTCCCTGAGCGAGTGAGATGAACGCCTTGCCTTTGCGGGCAATGCCCAGAGGCCCTTCCGCCTGGCCCCCTTGTCCCTTAAGGCCCTGCGGATTCTCTGCTGTAATCGCTCTGCTCCTGCCCTTCATTCTGCCAAATAGCTGGTCCATGGATTGCATCGTTTATCGTCTCCTTATCCTTTATCCTTTGACTGCGCCGTCTGACGCCCCGGCCATCACATATTTGTTCAGGAACAAGTACGTAATAATAATGGGAATAATGCTGATACTGATTGCTGCAAAAGTCTGGCCCCAATCCGTTGCCCCAAAAGCTCCGATAAATTCCTGAAGCCCGACCGCAATCGTCTTGTATGCCTTGTCATTCGTGAACGTATTGGAGAATACGAAATCATTCCAGATGAAAATAAAGTTAATAGATGCCACTGTAATGGTTGTATTGACCGTAAGCGGTGAAATAATGCGGATAAACACCTGATAGATGTTACAGCCGTCGATCACTGCAGCCTCGATAAGCTCATTGGGAACATACCTGTAGAAGCTGGTAAAGATCAGAATGGACAGAGGCAGAGCGAAACCGACCTGCGGCAGGATTAGTGCCGGATACGAATTCAGCAGCCCGTAATCCTTGTACATAATAAACAGAGGAATCAGTGTAACCTGAATCGGAATCATGATGCCGACTGTAAAGAACAGCAGCAGCTTCGAATTCAGCCGGTTAATCATTTTGACAAGGGCAAATCCTGCCGTCGCGCTGAGTACAATAATTAGAGCCAGACAGGTAAAGGTTACAATGGCGGTATTCTTGATATACAGGAGCAGACTGCTCTCCCGGAATACACTGGCATAGTTCTCGAACGACCAGGACGACGGCATGGCAAACGGCCGTGTCGTCAGCTCGATGCTCGACTTGAAGCTGGACAGCATCAGCCACACTACCGGGTAGATTTGAATCAAAAGAATCACAATCACCAGAAGATACAAAAGTGAAGAGGAGAGCTTTTTTCTCGCAGGCATATCAGGCATCTCCTTTCTTCGAATTAAAAATAGCCCGGATGATCAATACTGCAAGCAGACTTTCGATAACGATGAACACGGCAATTGAGCTTCCATATCCATACTGGATGGTGGAGAATGCCTGCTTGTA
Organism: Paenibacillus rhizoplanae; assembly: GCF_042684125.1. NCBI lineage: Bacteria > Bacillati > Bacillota > Bacilli > Caryophanales > Paenibacillaceae > Paenibacillus > Paenibacillus rhizoplanae. The sequence goes on from NZ_JBHUKY010000072.1 coordinate 61,673, forward strand.
CATATAGGTGGTGACAAGCTCGGTAGCAGATCCGGGCACACCAATAATGTAAGGTATATCGAAACCACGCAGCGCCCCGGTTGTACACATAATCAAAGCCAGGCTCAGCACATGCATGATACTCGGAAGCTTAATATAACGAATCAGTTGCCAGCCGTTTACACCGTCAATTCTGGCTGCTTCTTCGATTTCTTTGGGGATCGCAATCAGAGCGGCATAGAAGATCACCATATACATCCCGATAAACCGCCATCCCTCGGGAATGGACACAGCAATTAACGCCGTATGGGGATTGGAGAGCCAGGCCGATTGCAGATGCCCCATTCCCACCCAGTCCAGGAACATATTCATGAGACCCAGGGGTTGAAGCGAGTAGAAATTACGGAACATCTGCGCAATAGCCACAGTTACAACAACCGCCGGCAAATAATACAGGGTTCTGAAGATCCCTGCACCTTTCGTGACATAGGACAGGAGCAGGGCAAAGAACAAGCCGATGAACACCTGCATAAATACCACAATCACTACGTACACCAGATTGTTTTGCACTGAATTCCAGAAGTAAGAATCGCTAAACATCGCAATATAATTATCAAAGCCGGTGTAGCGCGGCTCCTGAATGCCATTCCATTGCTGAAAGCTGTAGTTCAGTGACTGGATAATGGGAACAAAGACCGTACCCAGATAAAATATCAAAGCAGGCAAGATGAAGACCAGCCATGCTTTTTTGTCCTTAAGTACATTCATTTAGGGTCACCCCGTTTGTGGAATTCCATCATTTTTGATAAAAGGCTCCACCCGGTTCTGCAAGCCCGGGCGGAAAAATATCAAGGTTACTTATTTACTGCCTGTATTCTTGGCAATGGCTTCATCAATCTGTTTGGCAAAATCCTCAGGTGTCATAAAGCCCATAGTCATTTTGGTAATCAGATCACTCATCACCGAGTTGGTATTCGGATCAAGCAGAGTATCCCAAGGTTTGGCGAACTCTGAGCCATAGTTGTCCATATCCTTTTTGATCCGCAGGAACAGTTCGGAGAATTTGGACTCGTCGTCAATCGTGAATTTCAGCGGTGACATTTGTTGTTTGGCAACATAGACATCACTATAGTTTTTCAGCACATAGCTCAGGAATTCCTTCGGCAGCCCATCGAATGTTTTGGCAGAAGCGCCTAGTCCGATACCGCTGTTGCCGAAGAATTCATTCTCCGGTGTAACCGCATTGCTGGTGGTTGGCAGATAGAAATAATCGACATTGCCTTTAAGTCCTTCCGGCAGGCTTTCTTCCACGAAGGATGGGATTTCCCAAGTGCCCATGTTGTACATGGCAGCTTCTCCGTTCAGGAACATGTTTTTGGCTGTCGTATAATCCGTGGTTGCGAATCCCTCCTGAAAGTATTTACCGATTTGAGCAGCGAAGGTGGCCGCCTGCATGCCTGCCTTATCGGACATTTTGGCTTTGCCCTGGCTCAAATCACGGATGAACTGATTACCTGTGGTCCGGAAAGGATACATGGCCGCATAACGCAATACCGGCCATACATCAACGCCGTCCACTGCGATTGGCGTAATTCCCTTGTCTTTGAGCGCTTGGCTGACTGTAAGCAGGTCGTCAAGGGTTTTGGGCACCGTAAGGTTGTTGTCTGCAAATATTTTTTTGTTATACCAGGTCATTTCCATGTGATATTCCATCGGCAGAAGATACAGGCTTCCATCCGGCAGCTCCTGGTATTTCAGCGCGGGTTCATAGAATTTATCGTACAGCCCCTCGTCCTTCAGGAATTTCCCCATATCCACCAGTAAGTCTGCATTTACAAGCTCCTGGGCAAAAGGGTCGGCATCGCTGTCAATGAAATCAGGCATCTGTCCTGAAGCAACCAGTGTTCTGAGCTTAGTCAGATATGAGGGTCTGTCCGCTGTCACCTGAAGGTCCAGCTTAAAGCCCGGGTGGTCGGCGGCGAAGCGGTCGGCAAGCTCACGGATCGTCTGGACAATCGCTCCATTCTCCGGTCTGGCGGAGAGCCAGGTTACCGTCTGCTCCTTAGGTGCGTCCTTTGAACCAGCGGTGTTTGTATTTTTGTTGTCCGCAGAGCTGCCGCAGCCCGCCAGAGCTGTTGCTGCCAAGGATAAAATGGCAAGTCCGGCGAACATTTTAGAAGTTGTTTTTGTCATTGTAATAACCCCTCCAATAGATTAATCGGTATAAGTTCTATGAAGCTCATCCTTGCCAGTTAACGGTCAGTGGCCGTCTTCATGCGGATGTCCTCCACATTCACAGCACCCTCATTGGCAAAAAAACCCAAATGTCCATCTTTGAAATTATAAATTCGTGTGGTCATGGCGACTTCATCGTTGACATACAGACAGAGGATATCTTCTTCCAGAATCAGCTGAATACGAATTCGGCTGTAAGCGGCGAAATTAAGTGGACGCTCCAGCTCAATCATCTGCGGTTTGTCCCCGGCAATTTGCCATTGGAAAAATCCCGGTTCCCTTCTCGGCCACATATCAAAGGTGATCCGGTTGTGAAAAGGATCAAACTTGATGAAATAACCATTGTCCAGCTTCTGGTCCGTGCGAACTGCGATCCCAAAGTCCTTAACATGCTGCCAATCCGTAAAGGAAGCCTCAAGCATGACCTGAGAAGGCAAGGGGTTAAGCACGCTATACGCCAGCCCATCCGGCGAAGACAGCTGCAGCCTGTCCCCCTGCTTCAGGCAATTGTCCGCCTCTTGGAGAATAATCGGTTCGTTCCTATTAAAATGTCCATAGATGGAAGAAGGCATTCTCACCAGTAGCTCTCCCCGTTCGTTCTGGTACACTTCATGGACAACCAGCGTGCCTGCCCACTCCCAATCTCCATAATCATTGCTGCCCTTCTTCGAAGGGACCCAGCCGAAGGCGTACCGCTTCTCGCCGTCTGAGGCTGTCTTGGCTGCGTAGAATCCTCTGCCGTCAAAGGTGTCCAATACCGGTGAGGTATATAAGCCGTCAATCGTTTTGCTCTTTTTATAATGGGTGACAAACTTCTCACTGAACGTGGAGTAGACGAGGTAATGCCATTCTCCCATCTGGAAATAATCGGGACATTCCATCGTAATGTATTTGTCCGGGCTGTAGAAGGGCTCGCGGAATTCCCAGCTCAGCAGGTCGTCCGATGTCAGAAGTGCGATGCACCCGCCTCTTTTCTCAGAGGAGTTCATTTCCCTGGTAGTGACCAGCATCCAGTACTCCTGCTTCTCTTGGTTGAAGAATACAAAAGGGTCCCGCCAATCAAATGCCTCATAGATCACTTCATCCCCGTAAAGCTGGAATTCACGATCCTTCGTCCAATGAATACCGTCGGTGCCAGTGGCGCGCAGTACAACTTGTAAGGGCTTACCATCCTTGCAGAACGCAGAGTTGGGATTATGTCCCGTGTAGAATAGATGATACAGGCCTTCCTTGTCCCGGATCACAGATCCGGTATACGCGTTCCGGTCTGACTCTGTCTCACTGCCATTCGGCACAACCTCTCCGTAATCCTCAAAATCAAGCCCGTTTCCAGTGGCCACCAAATTCCATGAGGTATGGTTGCCATACTCCCCCCCCACTCTCTCATCGTGAAGATAATACAGCTTGTACTCCCCCTGATCATAAAACGGAATTACGTCTCCTACCCAGCCATTCGCAGGTTTGTAGAATACTTTTTTCATTGTCATCATCTCCATTGGTAAAACGTTTTACAAACATATATTATCATATTATTTTTTGTTGTCAACGGTTACATTAGCTTATATAGTGAGTTTATTAGGAATTGATAAGGTTGGTTAATTATTATTATGTAAAACGTTTACTGGTATATGTTCACATGAAATGTTCATTGGGGAAAATAAAAAGAAAAACGCTGCCAGCCTATTGCCAGCAACGTTTCTCTTTTTGGTTATAGTGGTCATATACGGCAAAGCCCCCTTTTCAGGAAACTTCACGGTCATGACTGAACTGGTCAGCGAGCTGACTCCAAACTGTCTTCTTCGCGACTGATATCATCTTCCCAAGAACGGTAGTAATCAATTTTATTCCGCAGAATGTCCAAAGTTTGATGAATCGTTTGAACCTGCTCGATTAATTTCCGCTCATGCTCTTCCAGAAGTTTTCTGCGCTGCGGAATGCCCTCATTGCCAAGTCGCATCATATCAGCGAACTGTTGCATAAGTGCGATCGGCATTCCTGTAGTCTTAAGTTTTGCGAGTAATATGATCCATTCAAAATCATGCTCCCGGTATACCCGATGACCATTCTCGGCACGAGGTATGGGGTCCATCAGACCGATCCTTTCGTAATAACGAAGGGTATGAACGCTTAACCCCGTCATCTCAGCAGCCTGCTGAATGGTCAGTTCTTTACCGATCATAACGAGTACGCTCCTTTTACATCAGTTTATAATCTGTTTCAATTGATCAAGCTGTTCTGAGCTAATCTGGAGCTTAAGCGCCCCCAAATTTTCTTCCAATTGCGTTAGACCACTTGCAGCAACAATGGGAAGAGCTCTCGGATGATTGTGCAGCATCCAAGCAAGGATAAGCTGATTCGGTGTCGCTCCCAGCTCTCCAGAAACCTTCCTTAGAGTATGCAATCGGGTCATCTGCTCCTCTCTCCGATATGCATCGGGTAAGACAGCATCCTCTCTGTTGTATAGGCCTCCAAGAAGGGGGGAATAAGCCATGAGCGTAAAATCATCGTGTTGACTGCAGTAAGCAAGTAAATCCTCATCCGCACTGACCTGCACTCCGAAATTCGCATCCACTCTAGGCTGCAAATACGTATATCGCTGCTGGATGCAGCAATAGGATTCCCATCCTTTTGACTGACTGACCGCCTTGGCCTCAAGGAGCCTGGAAAGCCGATAATTACTGCAGCCAATAGCCCTGACTTTACCGGCTTTGACCAAGGAATCAAAAGTCTCCAGGGTTTCCTCGAGTTCAGTTTCGTTGTCGTCTACATGAGCATAATATAAATCTACATAATCTGTTCCAAGCCTTAGCAGACTTTCGTCAATTCCCTTCTCAATCGCTTGGCGGCTTAAGCCTTCCCATTTTTCAGTTTTCGGCAATGCCGGTTTCGCTCCCACTTTGGTGGCCAAAATGATCTGATGTCTGTTTTTTCTTTCTTTCATCCATTCGCCAAGCAAAGACTCGCTTTCTCCGCCAACACAGCCTTCGTTCCAAATCGCATAATTATTGGCCGTATCCAGAAAGTTTCCCCCTGCTTCAAAAAAATGATCAAGCAACTGGAATGAGGTTTTTTTGTCGGTTCGCGATCCAAAATTCAGACAGCCTAAAGAATAAGCACTTACTAGCAATCCGGTATTCCCCAACGGAAAATGCTTCACACTATTTCCTCCCTTTAACTGCTGAATTAACTTCCGCTTACTTGCAACGTACGTGACCAGTATACGAGTTTAAGCGCACTCTAAGTCAATACTACTAATCTAATATCCATCTCTATTTTTAACAATGCAAAAACACCTTTATTTATTCGGAAAATCAGCTAAACAAAAGCGCCGCAACCCTATCATTCGGATTGCAGCGCTTTTGTTTACATTGAATCACTCTACTACTAATCTTTGGCAAGCCGCGCTTCCAACTTGGAAATGAGCTGCTGCACATGTGCCCGCCATTCGTCCCAGCTTGACGATTCCCGCCACAGTTCCGCTAAATCGCCCTCGCACTCCCCCTCAATGTCAGTCCAAATCACGTTCAAATGCTCGAGCAAAGCCTTCAGCGCGGAATGATCGGCCGTGAACGCCCGTACTTGCGTCAAGGCGCGTTCTTCCTCCTCATGATCGTAATCCAAACTGCCATTCTCTTGAAACTCGATATACAGCTCCGCGAGGGCGAGCACTGTTCCGTCATAAAGGAAGTCATCCTCACCAAACTTCGCCATCAACTCACCCAAATCCAATGTGTCACGAGGAAGCAAGTCCTCGATCGCTGCCACCAGATCCAGCCCTTCATCACTTTCCAATGCTTTGATTCCCCATGCTCCCATTCGATGCCCCCCTGTCACTCTCGTCTCTTCATTATATGGAGCGTTTCCAATGCACGTCAAATAGTAGTTCATTGCGGCATTATCTCAATGATGGACAATGGGGCCGGTTGAGCCGGCAACATCAGACTGCTCTGGTCAAAGTGATCATCCGCCAGAACACATACCGCCCTGCGATAGGTGCCGCCTGCCATCAGCCATTCCAGCAGTGAAAGCGCATGAGGAAACGCAAGGCTTCCGGAATGACCGAGTGCCAGAGGCAGCACGTCCATTAGATTAAGCTCTCTTCTTATTTTTGCACAAACATGCTCAGCATGGGAGGTATTCACATGATGGCAAAGGACCAGCACATCCATGTCCATGAGCCAATGCCTGTTCGCTTCCATTTGAGCTATGGCTATGTCTGCCAATGATTGATTTTGATCCTCCGTCCTACTGCCCGAATAAAGAATTTTAACCTTTAGTTCTGTCTTTATCGTGCTCACCGCCTTACCCGTGTTACTCGTATTTGTGCAAGGAACAGCCGTAGTAGCCCCCGAAGCCTATGGTTACCGCCAAATAGAAGTCTCCCCTATTCAAAGAGCCGGTCCTGACCGCCTCATTTACGTTAAGCAGAATGTCCGTATTATGGAGATGCCCCGCATCTTCAAGCGTAGAGGCGTAAAATTTGTCTAATGGGCAGCCGAGCGCCCGGGCAAGAGTACTCCAGGTGTGCAGCCCCAGATTGGAGCAGAAAATAAGGCTTATCTCGTTCATAACCATTCCCGATTCGCGTAAAACCTGATTCACAACCTGCCGGACAGCTAAATAAAAGGTTGAAAAGTACATTTTGACTCGTTCAGGACTACGATCGTAAACGAACCCATCCACTTTAAGCCTGGCAATTAGAGTCTGCTGCCCTCGGGCTGCAGGTTTACGATATAGAGCAGCACTTGCCGCATCCCCGTAAAGCATATAGGAATCGCTGCGGTGATGCGAAATGTTCGCTTGATCTGCCGCAACAAACAATACCGCATCGTCGCTTTGGCCTTCACCGGCGAAATAAGCCTTCGTTAAATAAAGCGACAAGTGAATGGTGGAGCAGCCGTATTCCTCCAGCTGAATAACCGGCGTTGTACCATAGTCAAACTCGCGGAGCAGCCTGGAGAACAAGCTCTGTGCTTGCACTCCGGCGCTCGTGACAGATGAGAAGAGAATAGCCGAGAGCTGTATGCCATCTCGTCTTATCCGGCTTAGAATCGGGGCGCATACCTCATATATCATTTGCTCCAGACTTTCACTCCGCTCGATGGGGACATACCCAAAGCCGCTGTCTCTGTACTCCGCTGCGCTTAAGCGGAAAGAAACGCCATCGTCATTTATTTCCTGGATGACCTGATCGACTGGAACCCGGAACGAAGGAATATACACACTAGAATCAGTAATGGTCAAAAAGGGAGCCGTCATTGCTTCACACCTTCTTTTTCAGGTGAAGAATTTTGTATCTTCGCTTTCCCGAGTGCATATCATCGTAAATCGGAGTTCCGGGAACGCCCATGGTCTCCCATACGGCGTCCTCCTTCCCGAGAGCATCGCCCAGCGCTGCCAGACGGCTGCCTCTGGCCAAATCGCTTGCCAGCAAAGCATGCTCGGAAATATCGCGTACCAGCGACATCTCAAAGCCCAGCTCAAGTAAATACCGCTCACCTGTCTCGAACTTGAGCGCATCCAGATCATCCGCATATACGAACAAGCCTCCAGCCTTCAGCACCCGGAATACCTCATCATAAAAACGGGTGATCCGGGGATAGAGATCCGAGGATTCGATATTCAGCACGATATCGCAGCATTCATCCGGAAGCGGAAGCTCCTCCGCATCCCCGACGCAGAATGTAGCCTGTTCATACCGGTTGCCTGCCAGACAGAAGGCGATATTCGCTTCCGTCAAATCGAGGCCAGCGACGGTGCGCGGCCCGTAGCTTTTGCAGAGAGCCCGTACGTTGCCGCCTCTGCCGCAGGCGATTTCCAGTACGTCTTTTCCCTGCACATCGACTCCGTGCATGATTTCCTGGAGAAGCCGAAGCGATTGATGGTTGACCCCTCTCGGCAGGCTGCCTGCAGTCTCCTTCTCATCTTCCGCCTCTGAATAGCCCCAATTGATAAACGTGGAGAAGCGTGAGACGCCATTTTGCTCCAAAGCCCGGTTAAACGACGTAAACATCTCTTTAACCGCCTCCTTCTGCGCCTTATGCTCCATTGTTTCCAGCGCATCACTTTCCACAAGCAGGCATGGAATCGAGCCAGCGGCCATAGGGTAGCTTTCGTTGCATGACGTACAGTCTAATGAGAACTCCATCTTCTCAAGCGTTTGCTTGCACCTCGGACATACCCAGCTAAGATCTGTTAATGGCCACGCTTTACTCGCAGCTTCCTTTCCTTCAATCATGGCTAGGCTCCCCTTTGGTGCCGGAGGCATCTTTCACCAGATGAACAATTGTGAATACTCTTCTGCCTGTGACCATATCCGTATGATTCTGCGTGCCGGGCGCCTCCAGCCATTCCCATACCCGGTCTTCCCCTTCAAAGGAGCCCTCAAGCGCATGCAGGCGGCTACCCAGCGCATCGTCTCCCGATTGCAATACATTGCCGGTAATGTCCCGGATCAATGCAGTGCGAAACCCTAGTCTTTGCCACTGATCCTCATAGCGCGGCACGTCGGAAGCACTCATAATATCCGCATACAAAAATAACCCGCCCGGCTTTAATACACGGTAGGTCTCCGCAAAAAACAGCTCGATATGCGGGTACAAATGCGAGGACTCGATGTTCAGCACAATGTCGCAGCTTTCCGTTTGAACAGGCAGCTGCTCTGCATCGCCAATACAATAGTAAGCTTGCTCATACCGGTTGTTTCTTTGGCAAAATTGAATATTGGACGGTGTCAGATCAATGCCGACCACGCTGCGGGTCCCATAGCTTTTACATAGCTCGCTCACGTTGCCTCCCCGTCCACAGCCGATTTCCAGAATATCCTTGCCTGAAACATCCAGGCCGCCAATGATTTCGCGAAGCAGCCGGATACTGCTTTGGTTAAAACCTTGAAGACTGCCGGGTTGTTCGTTCTTTGGGGCATAGCCCCAGTTAATAAAGGTGGAAAATCTGGACAGTCTTTTCTCTTCAAGCGACCGGTTAATAGAGTCAAACATGCCGATGACCGCTTCCTTTTGCGCTGAGCCTTCGGCAAGCTTCTCCGCTACAGGGCGGTTGATTAACATGCTCGCGAGCCCCTCTTCCCGGGCGTATCCGAGGCCGCAGGTCTCGCAGATCAAACCGTCGTCCGTCTCATAAAGACCACTCTTGCATTCGGTGCATACCAGAGTAATTCCTGACAGAGGCCAAGTCGTGTTCATAGTTACATCTCCCTACGTTTCAGCCGCTTGCGCTGCTATAATTTTTGAAAAGTTGGATTTACCGGCCGTAGTGATATAGCAGTCCGCAGCGGGAACAGACCGGCATCAATCCGCAGGATAACCGCTCGCGGTGCTTGCCGTAATTTTCCCCGTGCCAAATCTCTTTAACGGGAGCTTCGCTTATGTTACCGACAGCAAACTCCGGAAAGAATTTGCACGGCGTCACATTCCCGCCGGGCAGCACATCCATCCGGGTGGAGATGGCGAGGCATTTCTTCCGCTTCATCCCTGTCATCTGAGCCCCATTCACGAAATCGACGATTTCATCAAGCTCCAAGGCCGGCATAAACCGTATCCGATTCCTCCACGTATGCTCCGTTATCCGGCGGACCTCTTCCTTCAGCGGCTCCACGTTCTCTGGTGAAATGCGGTAGGTAAAGGAGTGCCAGCTACAGCTTCCGGGCTCTACCGGATTCAGCCAGCTGAACTCCTTCATGTACACATCATCCATCTCCGCTGCGGATGTGGAGGAGATATACCAGGGATAGACGAAATAGACAGAATCGACGCCCATATCCTCGAAATACTTCATGAAGGAAAACAGCTTTGGAATCATGGCATCGTTCATCGTCAGGCTGATCGAGACCTTGCCCTTAAAGATGCCCTTTCTCTGAAGCTCCAGCAACAGCTGGACCGCCTGTAAGACCTTCCTATAGGTGCCTTTGCCCCTTATTGCATCATTCTCCGCTTCGAATCCTTCCAGGCTGGCAAGGACGACCAGCCCTTCACCCATCTTGAGCAGTGACTCCAGCTGCTGCTCCAGCAAAATAGCGTTCGTGCAAATCGTAACCGTGCGCTGATCCTGTTCGAGCAGGTCGGCCAGCAGTGAAAATTGACTGTAATAGAGCGGTTCGCCGCCCCATAGGTAGAGCTTGGATTTCTTCTCCCGGGTAAACGCCAGCAGCTTCTCTACAAGAGCAATATCAATTTCCTTCTTCTGGTCCTCCCTGGCCATATCCCGGTGAAAGCCGTCTTCGTTCCATTCGTAGCAATGCTTGCAGCGCAAATTACAGCCGTTGTTCAGCTTAATCCCGATATCCTCCGGAACGTCCATCGCATATCGGCTGTCCGCCTCCCGCATGCGGCTTGCGCGCGACATGTTCATAATCGTGCGTTTAAGATCGTTAAACACCTGCTCATCGAATTTCTGGGTTGTTTTGGGCTGCATCAAGGACACCTCCATAATTAATCGAATGATTTCTTGCCAGCATTAGGTTCTCATGTATGCGAATTAGCGAATCCATGGAATAGCCTTCGGCCTTCCAATCCTCATACCATATCCCGAAGCCCTGCTTAATCCAGTAGGCCGCGTTGCTCGCCTCATGCCTTCCAAACGGCTCAAGAAAGACGAAAGGAGTGGCGGCCGCCAAGGATTCCATCAAGGAATAACCTCCCGGCTTGCTGATAATCGCAGCAGAATGCCGAATGACATTGAATAGCGGCGGATAAGTCTGCTGATTCCGGTATTCTGGCGCTTGCCCGTACTCGATCCTAGCGAGCGGGGGGAACTGGAAGGAGCCGTCTTCGTTTTTTACCCAGGGGCTCCATTCGGGATCATTCATAAAATAATGAATTTGCTCGTGGGGCTTGATATCCTCACGGTAATAGGCAAGTACACTGAGCCGTTTACCCGCCTGAAGCAGCTCCTGTACGGCTGACGGATAGGTCCCGATTCCCCATCCCCCTCCGTGCGCAATATACCGTTCTTCCCTCATATGCAGCGGTACCGGAGCCTCATCGGTGATGGCAATCCGATAGGACATGCCCTTGCCCGCCGGGTCATAGAACCATATATGGTTGTACGAATCACTTATGTCCTCGTATACCAAATAAGAAGGAGAGTGAATGGCGTCGAAATGGAGACAATCCACCTCAAGGCGGAGACCGCCGGTGAAAAGCTGATACTGCTGTATAATCGGAAGCCAGAAGCCGGTGGCGGTAACAAATCGGGTTTTGCCTTCCCGCTCCCAGCCTTCAAAGAGCTGCCGAAGCTTGATAGAATCCAGACAATCGGAAATATCACGGGCCAGCTCGGCCCCTTTTTTCGCTACGGTGAAGCTTTGATGAAAAGCTTTTTTGTAGGCTGGCACTCTTTGTTTAATGTGATCCAGGTACAGATCCTCCAGCACGCACACTTCTGTGGGTATGCCCCGACTGTTCAGTTGGCGGCTCAGCTGCATGACCGGTACATAAACGCCTAACGAGTTGCCGGAGCCAAGCAGGGTGATCTGTCTAAAAGCTGCGCTAGCTATACCATTTCCCTCCTTTCGACTCAAAGCAGAGCCTCATCTGCTCCAAATAACGTTCCCTTTCCAGCATGTGATCAGCGATAATGGTCATATAGAGTCTGCCTTTGAACAAATTGCCGCTTGCGGAAGAGGACTTCCCGGGTCCGGGTACTCCTGCAAATAACGTAGCGGAAGACAGCGGGAAAATTCCGTTTCCTTTCCGGTTCGGGTATAAAATGTCATGCTTCTTTAGCTCGTCAAGCCACCATTCATAATCGAACCGCTCTCTGAAGCCGACCGATCCGAAGGTGAAGAAGCCTTTTTTTCCGTTAGTCTGGAGCGTCTCATCCAAACGCTGATTAATGAATCCCATAGATTTTCGTGCATTAATCTCAACAATCGGTACCAGCGTTCCGTCTTTCAATACCATGGAATCGATGCATACCGGTCCAAAATATCCGTCCTTAAAGAGATCGTTGGCAACTTGTATCATCACATCGAAGTAGCCTGCTCTTTCGAGCACCATGCGCTCCTCTTCCTCCATAGATTCGGAACCCAAATAGGCAAACTGCTTGTTCAGCATTTTCTGTAAGCCGAGAAGGTGAAACGAACCGTTCCTCATGATGTTGAACTGGCAGGAGAAATCGCACTCCACTTCCATAAAAGGCTCAATTACAAAAGCGGTTTCTTTTCCTTCGCCTTCCTGCTTGCGGATATATGACGCCACTCGTTCCAGGCTGGGCTGAGACTTAAGCAGCATGTTGCCTTTTCCGGAAACTCCGAACGGATCTTTAATAAGGAAAGGTCCATGCTCCGCCAGCAGGCTATGCCCAAGAATCAATAACTTCTCTGCCGAGTAGACCGGCTGTCCAAAGCTTTTGCCAAGCAGTTTACAGGTTAACAGGGTAGAGTATATTTTCGAGTTGACTCGCTTTACCTTGTCTATCGCCGGCAGTTCGGTCTCATACTCATATTTGGCGATGACCTCGTGGGTATAAGGCACGACGGAGAAAGGGGACAAAACGTCAAAGGCCCCGTACTGCTCATCACGCTGAGGATCGGATGCCATAGCCTCAAAAAGATTAGGCACAGCTTCCGGCTCTTTCCAGACCAAATGCTCAAAGGAGAAACCAAGGCTTGTTAGATATGCCTTATGAGCATCCTCCATCGCAAAACGGGTTAACAGAGCGTCTCCGCTGCCGCAGAACGGAAACATAAGCTCATCCATCGCCATGACGATGCGTTCTCTTTCTTTATCGCGAACAGCGGGCAACAGCGCCAGATTCTCATCTCTCCAGTGGGACTCCGCGTCAAAGATTCCGGCAACCAGTGCTCTAGCCAATTTTTTTCTCCATGCCGTTCAGAAAATTGATGAAACGTTCAACGGACAGCAGGTAGCTGTAATCCAAATCCTCGTACACAATCTCTACGCCGAAATGGTCCTCAACCTCCAGAATGAAATTGATCATCTGCAGTGAATCCAGGCCGACCTCATTAATCAAATCGCTTTTTGGTGTAAGAGAGCTCCGGAAGCTTTCATCCTCTTTGACTTTTATAACAATTTCTGTAATAGTTTCAAACATATCTTCTCTTCCTTTCTATCTGGAATATAATTGTAATCAAAAACCCGGGAGGTACCCATGACACAACATTATTTATTTATTTCTGCCCATTTGGATGATGCTATCCTATCCTGCGGCGATTATATCCATGCGCTCATACAAAATAATTACCAGGTTACGATTGCTACAGTCTTTACAGGGATGGGGACGGATTTGTCCATGCTAGCCAGAATTCTGCACAAAAAATTCGGGCTGGGAATGGATACGATGGATGTGCGCAGGCAAGAGGATATTCATGCTGCTGAAGCACTCGGTGCAGCTGTGATTCACCTGAACCTGCTGGAATGCATTTACCGGAAAAATAAAGACGGCAGCCCTGTCTACAGCAAGCTGCAGAATCTGTTCGTGGCGGAAGTGGGGTCTGAACATGAGGTGATAGAAGAGATCGTCTCCGTACTCTCAGAGCAAATCATATTTGAAAATTTTGCGGGCGTTTTTGTACCGCTTGGAATCGGAAGACATATTGATCACTGTCTCGTCCGGGAGTCCACCGAGCGGTACAGGCTTAGAGCCGGTACAGATGGGCAAATCCGTCTGATGTACTACGAAGACCTGCCATACCTATGCTTTAATCAAGATATAACCTGGAGAACAGAGCTTGCCGCAGGACTGCATGAACAAAGGATCAAGCTGCAGTACTGGGACTTGAAAGCTAAAATAAACGCAGTCTTGAAGTACGGCTCGCAATTAAGCCTGCTTTGGCCATCCAGAACCAGCATGCTGAAGCAAATGGAAAAACATGCAAGAGGCGTTGCTCCACAATCTAAGCTCCACCCTCCTGAGGGCAGCGATTATTTCTTTAAGGTTTACACGGCGGATGTCAATGAGCCGATACCGGTGAGCGAGATCCGGACATAAGCCGCTACCCCTCTTCACCTTCGATGATGGCGGCCAGATCAGATACTTTCATTGAGCTTCTGTCAATCTGGCCCAGGAGTTCATCCGGCAGCGCAAGCTCGTAGGAAGTCTCCAGCTCCACGACAAATTCAACGACTTGAATGGATTCCAGCCTGAGCCACACATCGCGAAGCAGTGTATCTGCCGTAATGGTAACATCCGTAAAGGAAGATCCAGAGGAAGACGATATTTTTTGCTCGATGATTTGAATAATCTGCTGGGTTACACCTTGTTTAATCATGCTTCACCACTCCCTCCTTTCATAAATTACTAACTAGCTTATCACCAGATTCGATAATAAGATTTCAATTTGCTCTGCTTCTTGATTTCTATATTTTCTCATTGTTGTAATTATTTTGTCGATAATTGACGATTCGTTTGTCTTCATGTATTTGATAAGCAAGTTTCTGCACATCAGTGCATCATTTTCTATACTCTGGTAACCTTCCAGAAGATTGGTGCCCGGCTTCAAATATCCGTTCTGCTCCATGAAGGGAATTCGGCGGAGCATCAGCGCTTTATGATCGCAAAGCACGTGAAACGGCCGGTAATCCGCCTCCGCCTCCTTTTCTTGAATCTTTAAAAGATTCTCGATTAGCTTCGAATAGATTTCCAGTCCATATACGCAAGGATTCGTCCGGTAAGTCATTTCCCTGCTCTTCTCAAAGTGGTTATGCCCTGTTAAAAACCCCTCCAGCTGCGCTGCCACATTCGATATATTAAAATCATAGCCCAGTGAGTCATTGAAGCTGATTAGCGATACGCCGCCTTTACCGGAGAATAGCCAATCCTCGTCCCCTTCAATCGCATGGTACGCCTTCTTGAGCTGCTCGAATGAAACCTCCGCGAACGAATATTTCCCCGTAAACGTAAAATCAGCCGCATGGAACACTTGACGCTCCTGATCATACCCATAGATAAACAAATCATGCGGCAGCCGATCCTGCCCCTGCAAAAAATAAGCATGATCGAATACGGCGTAAATGTAATTGTTCAGATTGATGCAGTCTACGAAGAAGGAGCAAATGTCCTCATTGAAATAACGAACCGTTTCCCGCTTCAAATGCTGATGAAATAGCCAGGGGCAGAATTCGAATGTAGGCGTCCGGTAAAAATCCACATAGCTGCTCCAGTCTGGATTAGAGGTGAGCTGAAGCTGAATAAAGTGATTCATCATCCAAGGTTCTGTTTCCGGATAATTGCCTAATACGGCGAACGAATTCGCCTGCCATTGCCATGAAGTAATGATCGGGTGTTGCATCGGTAAAATTTTTAAGTTGCTCATCTTATGTCCTCTTTTCATTCATAATTTTTACTCTCCATTTAATTAATTTGCAGATAAATACTATTTATTACATCATATAGTAATTCAAGAATGTGGATTTAATATACAACTTTCATATAATAGTTTCCAGTGGATTTTATTTAACTATGGATAAACTGGTTGCCAAGATGCTTGTAAATAACTGCCGGGTTTAACGGGTTTGAGGCAGCCAACTAAAACGAGGACCTTCCTCTAACTGGGAAGGCCCTCGTTTTTTTTGCGTCTGAAAAATGAATGGAAGCTTGAAATCCTATTTAGTAATCACAGCCATATGACTCATAATCATTTCGGCGGCCCGCTTATAACCGCCTGACTGCCTTAAAGATTCACCGATGAGGCAAGCCTGCTGTTTATATAATGGATTGCTTAGGACTTCTAACAATGCCTCTCTCATATCCGTTGCACTGAGGTTAAGTTTATTTAAAGTGATACCCGCCCCCAACTCCTGTACCCGATTGGCTACAAGAGGCTGATCCGACGTTAAGGGAATCATTACCAACGGAACGTTGTAATATAGCGCCTCACTCGTACTATTCATTCCGGCATGTGTAATAAAAACATCCGTATGCTGTAGCATATGGAGCTGTGCAACGTATGGCATGACGATAAAATTAGGAGGAATTTGATCAGCCAGCGGCTCCATATCCGTATATCTTCCTGAAGATAGAACCACATTCACCGGCATATCCCCAAATGCTTCAAAGCAAAGCCGATAGAAATCCAAGTTTTTATTTAAAATAGTACCCATAGCAATGTATACGGTATGGGGGTAACGTTCACGAAGCAGCTCGAACGGGAAGGTCTCAGCATCTTGACGCGGTATGATCGAAGGACCTGTAAAAATAAAACGATCGTCCAGTTTTTCTGCATGCGGCTGAAAATAACGGCTTGTATACACAAGCTTTAACCGGCCTGTATGTGCCGGAATCTCTTCCATGGCGGGAAGTCTCACTTGATACTCTTGCGCTAACTCCCGTGTTATCTTCATCGTAGCCTCATACAGCTCCATCGTATTCGTATCCATCTCCTGCTCATTCATGCCTCCGCCAGTCCCCAGCGGATCAACGAAAGCAAAGGAAGCAATCGAACATACCGCGGGAATTCCGAGCTTTTCTGCAAGAATAGTCCCTCCCCAGCCAATCAGTGAATCAAAGATCAAATAATCGAACTTTTGATTGCCGATCACTCGAAACACCTCGGGTATAATCCTCTGAATGATACCGCCTACCATCATATAAATGAACTGATAAGGATGATTGTACTCCTGCGGTTTCAACACGGGATCATGAGAAAAGGCATCTTGCGGAAATGGATAGGTTATGAGCAAGGCTCCGGTTTGTTCAATTCGGGAGCGATACTCCTCCACGCATACATAGACAACTTCCTCTCCACTGTCAATCAACTGGGTAACTAATCCTAACGACGGATTTACATGGCCTTCAGCCGGAGTAATGACCACTAATACACGTGCCATTCTATCTACCTCCCAATGCAATTTTTCCTCCGTTCTTCGTGATGTATTTAGCTACGCGATGGTCATCCGTTACATGGGAAGGTTCTCTTTCGACTGGCTGATCGGATGATGGTCTTGATGAACGAGTTCGGTGATTCGTAAAGATGCGAAGAAACTTAATAAGACCCATAGTAATTGGAGGGTTAGCACTATCACCACTCCTGTCGATATGCCCCACTGTAAAGTTTCGGACAAGGCGATTAGAGCACCGCCCACTCCTATGCTTACGCCCATATAGAAGGAATCCACAAATTGCAGATTCGAAGATATTTCTCCCTCTTTCCCGGGCTCCGCATGTTGTAGAGCAATGGCTGCGGTCGTAGGGTTAGCCAATCCAACACCGAAGCCGGTAATCATTTGCGAGAGCAGGATGAGTATGATTCCACCTTCCGACAGCATAAGGGCCAGGATCACAAGTACAGTCCCGGCGATCATAATCCCGATACCTGCCATAACTCTGTGCTTTCGGCCACGGCCTTGATCCCTTACATCAAGCTTCGCCTGCAACCACGCTGCGGCGGACCAGCTCAGAGAACCTGCTGCTACAATGAGGCCGGCAAGATCTGCTGATACCCCCTTTACTTCGGTTAGTGCCAAAATCACAAAACTCTCTGTTGTAAAATAACAAGCTACATACAGCCCCCTGGAAACTAATGTAGCAGGCAATCCTTTTTTTACCGCAAAAGTGCCCTTAGGCAGAAGTATCCGCATGGGTGGGATCATGACGATTAAACCACCCAGAGTCAGTACAATTCCTGTCCAATCGGTTATCATACCGAGTCCTGTGAGTAGTAGCCCCGTTCCAATGGCAAGCAGAATCGCATGAAGAGTTTTTGAGTCTGCTTTTGGGGCTGGACCCGTCAGTACCTGCCGAAGTTGCAGTTCACGGAAAGAGCGGAAGGTGAGACTCAATGCCAATCCAATCAGGGGTACAACCATCCAGAAAACAAATCTCCATGACATATAGGAGGCAATAAGGCCTGCCAGGTAAGGTCCTATTAAGGAAGGCAGGACAAATGCCATGGAGAATGCCGCTAAAATCTGAGTGCGCAGAGCATCCGAATAATGCAACGTTACACAGGTATAAATGCATGTGATCAGAGCTCCCGACCCAAAACCTTGAAGGGCTCTTCCTGCAATAAGCATGTGCATATCCAAAGAAACAGCCGCAACCACAGTTCCCAGCACAAAAATACTAAACGACACGAGCAAGGAGGTAAAAACGCCGCGCTTGTCAACCATTTGACCGATAACCAAGGTTCCAATCAGCTGAGATAATAAAAATGCGCTGAAAATCCAACCGTATAAATGAATACCCTGCAAGCTTTGTGCCATTGTCGCCGCAATTGTTGTAATAGCCAGCCCCTCGAAAGCCACGGTGGTTAGAACCAGCATAATACCAATCGTCAACGCCCTGTGCTGCCTGTCAAAAATTCCAATCTGATTGTTGTTTGTCTCCTACACCTCCATAATAGATTATTTTATGGAAAATTTAGCCTTATTTATGATCTAAATATATATTAGCTAGTTCACTTTGTAAAGTCTAATGTTTAAAAAGTCCTCCTTTGATCCTTCTGACTCCAGCAGCAGAAGATTGTTCTTTTTGAATACTGAACCTTCCTAAGGTTGTGGTATCTGCTACATGAGGTCCTCCGCATACTTCCCGGCTCCATACTTTTCCTTCGTGATCTTGGATGGTATACACCTTAACGATATCCGGATATTTATCCCAAAAGTTCCCTTCCACATTACTTTCTTTCGCTTCAAGTTTAGGCAGCTCTGAAATATAAGTAACTGCTTTTGATGAAATCGCATCATTGACATACTTCTCCACCTTAGCTATTTGCTCGGGCGTAAGTTTTTCATCATGGTTGAAGTCAAACCGTAATCGTTCGGAAGTAATATTACTTCCTTGTTGGTGAACATGATCACCTAGAACTTCCCTTAAACCAGCAAGTAATAAATGAGATACCGTGTGCAGCGCGGTTGTTTCTGCTGAATGTTCAGCTAATCCACCTTTAAATTTACCCGCAGAAGCAGTTCTGCTCATTTCAGCATGTTTCTTTGCCGCCTCTATATAAGACGCCTTGTCCTCCATGCTATATCCACTTTCTAAAAGAAACTCTTCCGTCAACTCCAAGGGAAACCCATAGGTTTCGTAAAAATAAAAGGCATCTGCACCTGTAACTTTACCCTTATTCTTAAGGTGTTTTTGGATTTCAACTTCTCCTTGCTGTAACGTTCTATAGAAAAGATTTTCTTCCTTATTTACGATTTCGATAACTTTCTCTTTATTGCCGATTAAATCTTCATAAGCGGTTGCTTCATCAATATAAACTTCAGACAACAGACCCACAAAGCTTCCTTGTATCCCTATTTTTTTACCTGCACGAATCGCCCTTCTTAATAGCCTTCTTGTTATATACCCTGCATCACTATTTGCTGGCGCTGCACCGTCATTAATGAGAAAAGTAGCCGCTCTTACATGATCCAGTATGATTCTAAACGACTTTAAATCGTCAGTATAGGATTGACCGCTTAACTCCATCAACTTGTTCTTGGGATTAAGGAAGAAAGCCGTATTATAGATATCCTTATCACCATTAAGGGCTGTTGCAACCCTTTCTAATCCGCCTCCATAATCAAGATTGGGATTTTGCATTTTTACGAATCCTGTGTCTTCTTTGGTGTAACACATAAATACGTTATTCCCAATTTCTAAAAACCTCTCACTTACAGAAGCAGGATGATCCAGTGGATCACCATCTGGGTCAAGATCATAAAACATTTCACTATCGGGTCCACCAGGTTCACCAACAGGCATATGGAGTGGACTTCCGGCCCGGCTCCACCAGTTTTCTTTTTCATCGTATAAGAATATTTTCCCGCCTCTAGATGCCCCATATTGCCAGGGATCATCTTCAATGATGGGGTCTATCCCAACGGATTTGAATTTTGCTGACCAGAGTTGAATCGCTTCCGCATCTTTCGGTATATTTAATTCGTCACTTCCTGCGAAAGCACTGATATACAGCCTGCCCGGATCCATCCCTAATTCGATGATATGCCAATGCCAAATGGCATCGATTTGCTTTTGCTTATAGTTATGTTCATTGGCTTTGAACTCCCACCGGCCGATCATTTCAAAAAATGTCAGATGCGACGTATCCCCTACTTCATCGATATCCACTGTCCTCAAGCACTTCTGAATATTAGCGATCTCATTGCCTGCCGGATGCTTTTCCCCCAATAAATAGGGAACCATTGGCTGCATTCCGCTTCCTGTAAACAACGTCGAGGGATCATTTTCCGGTAACAAGCTAGAAGAAGGCACTTGGCTCGCCCCTATTCCTTTCATAAAATCAATATATGATCTCCTTAACTCATCGGGTGTCATTCTCACCATGCTGGGTCCCTCCATCAAATATTATTTATGCTAAATAAAACAAAAAAGCCCTAAGCTGACATGTTTCTTGTCAACTTAGGGCGAACGATTATGTCCGTGTTACCACCTAACTTCAGATTGCTCTGCGCTCTATCAATACGGGATTTCTCCGATACTGTTTCCTGAATAACGGTGGAACTCCGTTGAAGCCTACTAAGATTCCTCTGTTCGGTCCACAGCTCCGAGACTGCTTCACTATTAGATCAATGAAGATTCGCACCAACCATCTTCTCTCTGTGAGATCCTTAATAGTTACTATTTCTCATCATAGCCTTTTCGTTTTAAGTTAAAGCAATGCTAGCACAATCTGCTTGCTTCGTCAATTGGTCAGTCCCTGAAAAGAATTCCCGCGTGTCAGGCTCTGACTCTGATCGGCCCAGCGGATCTGAATCGAACGGGACGTGAATAGATCGGGTCCGTCCGATACTTGAAAATGCAAGTGCGCTTCACTGGAGTTCCCTGAATTACCAAGATGTCCGATGAGATCTCCCTGCTGGACGTTATCCCCTTTTTTGACGGCTACACTGCCTTTCTTGAGATGTGCTGTAATGCTGTGCTCCCCGTTTCCATGATCAATGACCACAACATTCCCTGCTGGTTCTTCAGCGTTCATCACGCCCGGAGTGTTATCCGGGATGTCATTTTTGACTTCAACCACCCTTCCATCTGCTGCTGCATAGAGCGGCTCACCAAAAGCATAATAGTTCTCATTGTCCGTTCCCTCACCTTGATAACTTGCATCATCCTGTGTGCGGACAATGTCCAAGGCGTAACGCTGTGTTTCATGAGCATAATGATAGTTGGACAAGACATCGTTTCCTCCCCAGAACACATACCATTCGCCCTTCAACGGAAACTGGAATTCTGTCTTGGTCAATGCCTTGTCCGTTGCTTCATGCGTCTCAAGCGGCTGAATAAGCAGCCCCTCAATCTGGTGATCTTCGGCAAAAGAGGCTTGAAGCCCCTTAGTCCCCATCTGATCCTTCCACGAACGATCAACCAGATGGTTCAGCTTAACTTCCGTAACCTTGTTCCATGAAGTAACGCCTTCCATAAAGCTATCGACAGACGTCTTGAATTCGTCCAGCGATATGATTCCCTGTAGTTCCGGACTTATCTGCTTGTAGATGTCTTCCTTCGATCCCTTCATTAAGGTATCGATGAAATTGTCAGGTGTAATCATTGCGTCCTCCTTGGCTGTTTGTTCTACTGGTAATTGCTCTTGTGGTTCAGATGCTTCCGAGGTGCCGCAGGCAGACAACATCACACACATGCCAATCGCTGCGGCAAGCAGCTTCCAGCTTTTCGAATATACTCTAGTCATTTCCCTGTACTCCTTTGTTAGAACGATATCTTTCCAGTCCAGTGTACGACATCAATCTTATCTACCGTCTAACTTACTCTTACGTCTATCATAACTTTTAGGCGAGCTACTTCTCCAAAATTAAGCATCCGTTAAGGTTACCGGTACGCAACACAGCGTTTCAGAATGGTATGATACTTATATAAAAAGCTGGGAGGCTCTATTTCGTCATGGATGAAGTTTCAATTTTGCTTGTTGATGATGAACAGGCGATTCTGCATATGCTCCGAACGGTATTGCTCAAAGAGCAATTCCTGGATATTGATACGGTCACTACCGGTGAAGACGCGATTGCTGCATGTAAAAAGAAAACCTATCACTGCATCGTGCTGGACGTGATGCTTCCAGGCCGAAGCGGGCTGGAAATCTGCCCGTTTCTGCGTCAAATTACAGATGCCCCTATTCTCTTTCTGACTGCGAAAACCACCGATTATGACAAGCTGACCGGCTTCGCGGTTGGAGGAGACGATTATGTCGTTAAACCCTTTAACCCGCTGGAAGTAGTCGCACGGATCAAGTCTCTGCTGAGACGATATTTGCCCAGACAGACGGAAGCAGAAAAACTGCCGCAGGAAGGTATCTATGATTATGGACGCTTTCAGGTCATGGAGCCAGCCGGTGAACTCAGAGTAGAAGGTCAACTCGTGAACTGCCCTGCGCTGGTATACCAGTTGCTGCTATTCTTTTGCAAACATCCCAATCGTATCTTCACCAAGTCTGAATTGTATGAACGGGTCTGGGGATCGGAGGCTCTTCGGGATGACAACACCGTCATGGTTCATATTCACCGGATTCGTGAGCGTATTGAGGCTGATCCCTCCAACCCTGAACTATTGGTGAACGTTCGCGGATTGGGTTATAAGCTCATTCAGTCCGACCTGGGGCATGGGCGATGAGTGTACGACGCAGATTGATGACGCGATTCATTGGCCTGCTTGCGGGTATGGTGATTCTGATCCTGCTCATCGGCGGAAGTATAGCTTTCTGGGTCATTCAGCAGCTGAATGAGGCCAGCCTTGTTGAAGATTTTGCCACTGTCGGGCTCGACCAGCTAATCAGTACAGCCGAGATATTGCCGGACGGCAGTGTTAAGTATGATCCCGGGCTGCTGAAGCGAATCGAGGAGAACAAAGGCTGGCTTCAGATTCTCGATGAGCAAGGCCGTGTGCTGGATGCTTTTCATACCCCTCCCGATGTGCCGAATCACTATAAACCTGGAGAGCTCATATCCTATTGGCAAGGACAAAAGCCCTTTCCCTACCAGTTATATCTGCTTATCCGGGAACGTAAAGGGATCAATTTCACCCTGCTGTATGGAGAGAATAACCAGGCTGTAAGCATGCTGGAGCAAGCATATAACGGAGGGCATTATGCCGATAACAAGCTTGAACTGGCACCCGGGCAGCAGGACATTATTCGCACGGCGGATGCCTATCTTCAAATTTTGGATGAACAGGGACGCGTGATTACTTCTTTCAACAAGCCCGCAACAGGTATCCCGGACAGCTACAGCATCCAGGATCTCATTCTCCGTACACGTTATCCTGCCCGGTATGGAGTGACTACAGTGACCAGCTATGATGAGCAGAATCATTCTACCTGGATGCTGAGTGTTCCTCTTGGAAGTAATCCGGCGGGTAGCAATGAGAATCCCTTCGGGTTTATTTTGGGTCCTGCCCTGATTGCACTTCTGGTATGTATTATCAGCTTGCTTATCCTGCTTGCTGTCTGGTATGCCAACCTGTTCGGTTATCCCATGCTTCATATGCTCCAATGGCTGCAGCGGCTTGAACGCGGACAATATGAGGAGCCAGCCGGCCCCCGCGGCAGGCCGCTTAGCCAGAAGAAGAACGGGAAATGGCGGCGAAACTATCGGGTATATACGGAAGTGTTACATTCCATCCAGACGTTATCCGATACTTTGAGACAGGATAAAGAACTCCGCAGACAGACCGACTCTTTGCGTGAGGAATGGATTGCTGGAATCACCCATGATCTAAAGACACCTTTGTCCTCCATCCAGGGCTATGCACACATGCTGGAAGCAGAGAAATACCAGTGGACTTCAGAAGAAGTCCGCGAATTCGCGGGCATTATGCTGGACAAGTCCATGTACATGGACAGGCTGGTAAACGACCTGGCCATGACATACCGTCTGCGTAGTGGCGGATACAAGCCCCCTATTGAGCTAACGGATATCAATGCTCTGCTTCAGGATTTGGTACATCGCGCTGAACGTAACCCGGCTTATGGCGAGGGCCGTATTACTTTCCAGCCTGCCCAGATTGAGGTACAAGGGCATGTACACATTCCATCCTTTGAACGGATCGTTGATAATCTGACAGCTAACGCCCTGCTGCATAATCCGCCGGACACGAAGCTGATTGTCAGTGTGCAGTCAGGTGAAGAGGCAGGCGATTTCATCGTTCAATTTACCGATAATGGGCGCGGGATGGATCAGGAGACGGTGTGGAAGCTGTTTGAACGATACTACCGTGGCACAGATACAGCGGCACCCGATGTCGGCTCAGGCCTTGGCATGGCGGTAACCAAAGGGCTGATCGAGGCCATGCAAGGGCGAATAGAGGTCTGTTCTAATCCCAAAGAGGGAACACAAATACGTTTGATATGGGATGTTCATTCGAGGGCTGGAACAAAATAATCCAGAGTTCATGTACACATTG
The DNA here is from genome assembly GCF_042684125.1 of Paenibacillus rhizoplanae. Lineage (NCBI taxonomy): Bacteria > Bacillati > Bacillota > Bacilli > Caryophanales > Paenibacillaceae > Paenibacillus > Paenibacillus rhizoplanae. The sequence continues at coordinate 86,225 of NZ_JBHUKY010000072.1, forward strand.
GGGCTTCAAAAGAAAGACGCCGGGCATCTTCCCAGGCGTCTTCTTTGATCATTAGTTGTGCTCTGTATAGGCTTTAAAGTTGTCCATGATCGCTTGCCAGCCTGCTTGCTGGAGCTCGACGGGATTGGAGCTTTCCGCATCGAACGTTTCAATGATCTTCGTCTCATTCCCTTGACGGGCGAACGTAATATCCACTCTTCTTCCGTCTTCTATGGTGTAGCTGATCACCTCATGCTGATTCACGACATCGTATACGCCGCCAAAATCAAAGCCCATGCTGCCATCCTTCGCTTCCATCCGTGTCAGAAAGGTGCCGCCAGCCCGCAGATTGTTCTCGGCTCTCGGCGCATGCCAGTCCTCGGACGCCTGATTCCACTTCGTGATGTGCCCCGGCTCGGTCCAGTAGCGCCATACCTTCTCGATAGGGGCTTGAATCACGGCTTGTACGGTTACTTTCGTCGGTTGATTTGCTTCCATTTCGATGGACACCTCTCTCATGATCTTCGTCGCTTGGTTACTTGCCATTGTCTCCTAACTGTTTGTGAAATATCCCCTGGAGTATCACTTCAATGGCCCAGAAGAACCTCTCCTTGGAGGCGGTATCCCCCGAGAATAAATCAGTCTTCAGGCTGTTCATCAACGGAAAACGTACCGGATCTGCTTCGTTATAGTAACTTTGGGCAGTTGCCATCAGTTCGTTTGCTCTCTTAGCCTTCTCCAAAGCAATGGAAGACACGTACAGGAGCAATAGGTCCGTTCCCCAAGCAGCGGCCGTAGAGGTGATTCCGCCCTTCTGGAGGACGGTAAGTAAATACTCATTCAGACGAAAGGCATTATTCCCAATAGGTATCGTCTGTAGGGATAGCTCCGCTAATCCAGGTTGCTCAATTAGCAGCTCCGCATAAGCATGCAGTGCATGAAATAACTGCTCCTTCCAGTTCTCGTCCGTCAGCTCCGGCAGATTCAACTCCCCGAGACCATGGTCAAGCACATAAGAACTCAATTCCTGCAAATTTTTGACGTATACATATAGGGAGGAAGGTCCCGTGTCCAGTTGCTTGGCTACCTTCCTCATGCTCATACCAGAGGTTCCTTCCTGCTTCAGCAGCTCATACGCGGTCTTGACAATTAATTCATGACTGAGGGGTTCTTTGGCTGGCCGATTACGGCGGCTCACAATTTCACGTTTAGGTTTCATCATACTTTCCTTATAACATGCCGGAAGCCAATAGTAAATACATCGCGGAAGATAACATCAGCCTTGCTGCTCATACAGGTCTTGATAAGATTGCATGAGTTCAGCAAACTTTGGAGCCGCGTTCTCTGAGAAGCTGAGGATGAGATTTTCGTTAGATACATCTGCTTTCTCTGAAGCATACTGGAACATTTTCTCCTCATATTCTTCAATGGCCACAGGTGTCTTCTTGTTTCTTACTATGGCAAGAGCCAGCTCCAGCGCATCCAGCATCGCGAGATTCACCCCTTCTCCGGCAAAAGGAGACATGACATGAGCGGCATCTCCGATCAACGTGACACCAGAGTTCCGTTCCCAGCGAAAACCGACGGGCAGCATGTAAATCCGTCTTGGTAGAACAGCATCTTCCGCATACCGGATATAGTTCTTGAGCGGTTCACTCCAATCGTGAAATAGCTCAAGCAGCGTTGTTTTCATCTCTTGCGGGTTATCGTTGCGGATCTCGTCTAACCAGTCCCGGCTGGCCTTGAAACTCGCATATACTTTGATCCGTCCGTTGCCGTTCAGCTGGCCCAGAATCCCTTTGTGATCATCCAGGGCAAACATCTTGCCACGTGCGTTGAATGCGGCCAGATCCGGGTGATCGGCTGCAATAACGTTAAGCTCCAGCATAGACAGACCTGAATATTCCACATCTGTATCCGTAAGAAGGGGGCGAACGCGGGAAAAGGCGCCATCCGCACCAATTACAAGATCGGCCACAGTGAGATGTCCATTCTCAAAATGAAGCTCCGTCTTCCCCTCGCCCAGAGACACAACCTTCTCCAGTTTATAGCCATATTGTAGGGTAGACGGATCTAATTTATTTAAAAGCAAGTTACAAAGCACACCGCGGTCAATCTCCGGGCGTCTCTGCCCTTCCCAGCTCTCTTCATTAGCCACTTCATCCAGGTATAGGGTTCCCGTCTTATCCATGAGCCGGAAGTCTTCGCCCTCAAACCGTGCTGCCTGCAGAAAAGCTTCATATAACCTGGCTTCCTTCAAAGCGAGCTGCCCGGACTCTTCATGGATATCTAAGGAGCCTCCACGTTCATGGCTAAGGTCCTCATGTTCACGTTCGTAAATCGTCGAGGAAATACCATGCTGTTGCAGAATCAGTGCCAGCGTTAACCCCCCAGGTCCACCTCCAATAATGGCGATCCGGCGTTGTTCTGTAGAATTATTTGTTGTCATGTATAGACATCTCCTTCGTTTGAAAGTTAAAAAACAAAGATAAAACCAATGCACCTATTGCAAAGCTCAAAGTAATCCAGAATGTTGAGCCGAAGGCATGACCTAATTGATCGGGTGAATGCTGTGCTGGAAGTCCCCTGATTTGTTTGGCCAGAAAAGCCATCGTGATGGTAACACCGAAGGAGGACATGATTTGCTGTGCTGAAGTGGTTATGGGAGTAACACGGCTTATTAATTCCTTCGGAGCTGATCTGAGGACATGTGTATTAATCTGCATCATCGTTAATCCTTGACCAAGCCCTGCAAAAGCGAAGCTGCAAATGATATATAGAGAACTCGTCTGGGCATCAATCTGCGTCAGTGCAAGTAAGGACCCGCAGAGCGACAGTATACCCATGATTGCGACTGGACGAACACCGAAACGGTCAAATAACCGGCCGCCTACGTTAATCCCGACAGTAGATAACAGGGCTTGCGGGATCACATATAATCCAGCCTCAAGAGGAGTTAGCCCCCTTACTTGCTGTAAATACAGCGGGAATAACAGAATACTCCCGAATAAAGCAATCTGATTCAGCCAGGCGACAGAAATGCCATGTACAAAGGTAGGCGAACGGAATACTCTTAGCTCCAGCAGCGGGTGCTTTTGCCGCAGTTCATTCCAGATAAAGACGGCCAATATAACCAGACCCCCTGCCAGTGGAGCTAACGTCCATAGATTGGACCACCCCTTCTCACCTGCTTGATGGACGGCAAACACAATTGAGGTAAAGGCAACCGGAGCCAAAAGTACGCCGGTCACATCCAGCTTGTTGCTCAATTTTGCACCCGATGCAGGTAAGTACCTCCAGGCCATCAGTAAAGCTAAAACGCCAACCGGTACGTTGATGAAAAAAATCCAGTGCCAGTTGATGTACTCGATTAGCCAGCCCGACAATAACGGGCCTAGAATGGGAGCAAGCAGCATCGGGATCCCGAGGATGCCCATGACAGATCCTCTTTTGTCCGGAGGAGCGACCATGAATACAGTAGCAATTCCGATGGGAGCAACCATGCCTCCGCCCAAACCTTGAACAATACGGAAAAAGATAAGCTGCTCCGGAGTGGTGGCCATTGCACACAGCACAGAAGCGAGAACAAATAATACAATGCTGGTCATAAACATTCGTTTGGGCGAGAAACGGTCAGAGAACCAGCCAGCGAGCGGAATGACTGCAGATAAAGACAAGGTATACGCCGTAATGACCCACTGAATCGTACTAAGATTGGTATCGAAGGCACTTACCAATTTCGGAACAGCTACATTCATGATGGTGCTGTCTAATATCACCAGGAACATCCCTGAAGCAACAGCGAGAAGTATGGGCAAAATCTGTTTTAAGGAAAAGTCTGCTTGCATACTGCGGCTATTATTTGTCTCTGGCATAAACGCTCTACTCCTTTCCTTAAATAAGCGTATGAAATAGTTAAGTTGATACATTTATAACATAACGAACACTGTTCGTCAAGAAAGGTGTTCGTTATTGGTTGAGAATAGGCAAAGAGACGTTTATTGGCAGCCATTCTCCATTCCGGACAAGGCTGCCAATAAACGTCATAGGCATACAACACACGACTAAGGTGAGTAATTCAGTTACGAATAGCCTGGAGGAATTTGAAATCCCTCTGTCAATGACTCGCATATTTCAGCAAAGTCAATGGTGATATGATCCTTGAAATGCCCACTGATGATCTGGATTCCACAAGGTAATTCATCGTTAGAGCGGTTGAGCGGCAAAATTGTGGCTGGCAGCCCAAAGACAGTCGCAAGGATATTCCAGATTAAATGCTCATTATAACCGGTTGCTCGTCCATTCACTTCCAGAATCCTTCTAGTTACCGCCTGTTGCATGTGGGGAATTGCCAGTACCGGACTGATGGGCAGCAGCAGAACATCATATTCCTGAAGTAAGGAAGTGATTATACGGTTATATTCCTGACGCAGGCGGTCCGTCTCCTCTTGTTCTGCCTCACTCTGATTCATTGCCCGGTAGTAGTCCTCCAGCCCTTCGGGAAAAGCCTTCGTCACCAACCGGGAAGCCCGCAGGCCAAGGGAGGCCAGACTTGCAGTCAGTCGCTGCCTTGAATTGAACGAGGTGCCGACAAGCCGTCCAGACAGCTTCATCGCCAGGTCGAACAACTTGTTCATCTGGATCTCAGGCGGCATTCCATGGTGAACCTCCACCCCCTCCATCCTAGCTAAACCAGCGGTGAAATCAGCATATCTGCGTTTAATAGGTTCATCTATTTCATGCTCCGGAGCTTCAAACCAGGTCAGGACTTTAATCCTCGCTTGCTCCTTTAATGTATTAGTGCGGAAATCAGGAGGGGCAGGCACCTCCACCCAAGGATCATACAGTACATCCATCATCAGCCGCAGATCCTTGGCGCTTCGGGCCAGCGGGCCAGCCGCCGACAAATCAGGTTCGCTTGGATCACCGGGAGGGTTGCCGGGAACATGTCCTCTAAGCGACAGCATTCCAAGACTGCAGCGATGGGCATATACACCGGTATAATGCGCTGGAATCCGCAAGCAGCCGATCAGATCGCTGCCGAATTCCACAGGCGTGCAATCAGACGCCAAAGCGGCCGCACTGCCGCCAGATGAACCTCCGGGTGTCAAGCTTGTATTCCAAGGGTTGTTGGTCGTGCCGTATAGATCATTATAGGTCTGCCAGTCTGCTGTCATCACCGGCACGTTGGTTTTCCCCATAATGATCGCTCCGGCCTGAATCAATCGTTGCACTGTGGCCGCATGTTCTGTAGCAATGTTATGTTGTAAATGCGGGGCTCCAGAGGTTGTAAGCATCCCGCTGACATTAAAAGACTCCTTGACCGTAAGCGGCAGGCCATGCAAAGGCCCGTAACTCCGGCCCTCCTTCCTGTCCCGGTCGGCCTGATCAGCCTGGGCATAGGCCATTTCCCGCTGCTGCTGCACTACGGCATTGAGCCGTTCATTCACCAGGTCCATCCGGCCATAATAGTAATCCAGCAGTTGCCTGGAATTCACTTCACCCCGTTCAAGCAGCCCGATCACTTCGGAAGCCGTAAGATAAGTTAAATTCAAGTTTCTTCCTCCCTGTATCCTTGCTATTTGGAGCTGTCGAGCAGCTTCGCAAACTTGGCCGGACTCATAATCTCGTGAGTGATGAACGTACCATCCAGAAACAGACTGAAGGTCGTCCAGACCGAAGGGGCAGCCTGAGCTTCTTCCCGGGTAGTCAGGAGATGAGCCTTAAACGGGATCCCCCTCTCCACCGCCACTGAGCGCAAATCCTCCAAAACGCCAACGGCAAACGGACATTGCTGGGTGTAATAAATACAAATCCCGTCGCCCGGGGCTGACGCAGACTTCACGGAATGTGCAAAAGACGGGGTCTTTCCCTCTTCGTTCCATTGGAGCACCGCTAACTCGAAATAAGGAGCTGCTTCATCGGTGATTTGAAATCCCATATGCTCAAAAAAACGTTTATCGCTCAAATAGGGCATTTTCTTCTTGCTGACAATATGCACAATGCCATCCATGCCCAAGGCTTGGGCATCTGCCTTACACTTATCCAGAAGCTGTTTGGAATGACCTTTATCCTTGTGTCTTCCGGATACCCACAGGCAGTTAATGTACATATAGTTAGGGGCATTAAGCGGAATCCAAGCCTTCTCGGCAGGCAGATATTCAATAAAAACCTTCGCCCGGTCATTCAGCCGGTAAAAAACCAGCCCTTCCTCCATCCGTTCGCTCAGCCATTGCTTTTTGTCCCGAACACCCTGCTCATATTGCTTCGCACCCAGGGCGCAACAGATATGTTCTTGGTCGATGTTTTCTTTTGTAATTTGCAAGTAGGTCATTATGTCACTACCTCACTATTCTTTTTTGAGATATCCGGGATAGCCAACAGTTGTTTATGGCTATCCTGGAAGAATTATACCTAGAACCCGTGCTGGATCGAAAAGAAAGCTCCCTTCGGATCTTGCAAAGTGGCAAACGTCCCGCCACCCGGCACTGGCGTTGGGGGGATAATCACAACAGCTCCCAAGGCTATCGCTTGCTGAGTGACCTTCTCGCATCCGGGAACCTTGAAATATAATCCCCAGCCACTGCTCATGTTCGCCATGTCTTGGGGAATTTCCTTCATGCCGGCTACGTAGTCTGCTCCAACTTTGAACTGGAGATAACTGCCTGACGGAGTAGGCACTTCTTCCATGGACCACCCCAGTAGTTCCGTATAAAAATGAGCGGCGACGTTCAAATCAGTTGTATACAGCTCATACCAGTCGATAGAGTATGCTTCGTGCTGAACGCCTGATCCCATATGCTCTGCCGCTTCCCATAAGGCGACCATCGCTCCGGCAGGATCACGGAAGGCACACATTACGCCCTTGTCCGCTATACGTCTTGGAGCAATGAGGATTTGCGCTCCAAGTGATTGTGCCCGTTCAGCTGATAGCTCCACATCCTGAACAGCAATGTAGCAGCCCCAGAAAGCGGCCAGCTTGGGATCACCTAAGGAATACATGGCAGCCACATCTTGTTCGTCCGATTGGAATACTGTGTAGCTTCGCCCATCTTCCATGGTTGTCGTTTGCGTGCTCCAAGGAAATAATGCGGTATAGAATGCAGCGGATGCTGCCGGATCGCCACTGCCTAGCTCAGCCCAGCAAAACGTACCTTCGTGATAAGGCTTCATAGGTCTTTGAACCGGAGCTGAATTTCGGTAACCTGCTTACGGTAATCCTTCAGATCCTCATGGACATATACTTCCCGTGACGGTGATGTGAGCTGGACTCCTGTATTTTTAGCATATAAATCGATTTGCGCCCAGACGTCACCCAGCGTATCCGGCGTTCCCTGATGAACCACCGACAGGAAATAACCGCCTTCCAGCGTCTTCGTAACTATCGGAATCTTCTGGCCCTTGTACTCTATAGACTCGCCCTCCACTGCCTTGCTGACCGGAATGCAAATCTCTGTGTCATGTCCAAGTTCATAATTCTGCTCATAATACAGACTCATGCCTTTACCATTGATGACATTCTTGACCTTGCTGTCAAGCAGGGTAAAGACCTTGGTGATTTCCTCATATTGGCCGCGGTAACGGATACTTGCAACCTGAATGGGGAAAACGTACTTTTTGACAACGGTGAATTCCGGCTTCAGATCCACTGCGGTTTTCGCCGGATTCCAGGCGGTTACAAGCCCAAGCGCCTCCAGGGCCTCCAGTGGAACGAGGATGGCGGACTGGTACTGTCTAGGGGCGGTATGAAGAGTAAGGGTCTGCTCGTTGACCTTCATTTGCTTGCTGCCGACAACCAGGATGGCCGTTCGGGCAAAAGTTGACAGGGTAAGCTTCTTTTCGTTGGCAGCCCATTGCAAATCTGCACCCAGTTCTTCGGAGACAGGCCGGATCGGTATGAGCCAGGTCTTGCCCTCCTGGACCGGTTTGGCCCCTGTAAAGGTAATGGGTGTTCCATTCCACGTGATCTTGACCGCCGGAGCGGCCGCCGATAAGGCAGTGCCACTCGAACAGGCCAGCAGCGCAATAAATAATAGCAGCAACAATTTCTTCATATTCTATTCCCTCCTGAATTTAGATTGCTTATCGGCCTTGCCGCTGTTTACCGGCTAACTGGGCTAGGGAGCTGCGGCGTGAATCAGCCCGTTCACGCTCCAGGGGCAAGCCATCCTGCGTTGGTGAATCTGCGGCATCTTCCAGCAGAAATTCACAGAGATCTGTAATCGTCGGATATCTGAACAGCTCGACCATGGTCAGTCGGCTTCCATAGTCCGCTTGCAATTCGCGGAAGAGCGCAACCATACTGATCGAATCGCCGCCAAGATCGAAGAAGTTATCATGCAGGCCAATCTCCTGACGGTTCAACACTTTGCGCCAGGCATCTGCAATCTGCTGTAACAACGAAGCTGATCCAGAGGGGAGTTCGCCGGTCGTCATCCCAGACGCTTCTTCGCTTTGCGGGAGCTGCGGTTCCAGAAGAGCAAGCGCTTTGCGGTCCACTTTGCCATTGGCGGTCAGCGGGTAATTCTCCAGCTCCTGTATGGCGGAAGGCACCATGTAGGAAGGCAATTTCTCTTTTAGATAACCGGTTAGGGCCTTGCTAATGTCCGGTTTGCTCTCCTTGGCAGTGTTTTTATTGGACGAATAGAGGTTCATCTCTTCCACCTGTCCGGACAGAGTCATCTGCTCAGGCGTAATTCCGCCACCAAGCAGGCAATGCAGATATATATCGTTACTGCGCAGACGGAACAGCGGGCGAATGTGATCGAAGCCCAGAGTCCCCATTTGTATTAAGCCAATGCCGTGTTCAGGCCCTTTATCTTCCAGGAGCTGCGAGATGATCCCGGCTTCCATCAGCGAATAGCCCAGGCCATCCTTCTGTCCATACATAGGGACGATTGCATCCATACAGCCGATCAGGAAAATCTGGAAGGCCGAGGCTTCAAAAACTTCACGGTTCCCTGGTGCATGAATGGCAGCCTCCATCCTTGGATGTTCTTCGAGCAGTAAAAGCTGATGCTCCTTGCGGTTGTAATAATACAGCCCGCCAGGCAGATCCTCTACCGCTCCAGGCTTCAGATGAAAGTAGACCTGGACTGGATACAGCCCGCCTGCAGAACCATATTGGAATTTGGGAAAAGGAAGACCGTCGAACGTCCTTTGTGACAAAGCGGACGTAAATGCCCCGAATTGCTGCCGCGAAATCGGCTCCTGCACAAAGCTGCGGTAGCTTCGCCGCTGGAGGAATGGAACGTTGCCGTCCACTGCATCGGCTAGACTGAAGCTTTTACCAGATAGATTCTTACGAAGTGCGGGTTCATTCAGCTTGAACAACATCCGGTCCACAGCCCCCGTAATCAATTCCTGCCCGGCCATCCCCGCGACACCGTAAGCCTGTTCACGGTCTACGGTAACATAAGCGGATAACCGCTTGCGTTCGCCCTCCCCTTGGCTGATTACGGTAGCCTCCTTGACATAGGGATGGGATTTCAGGGCAGCTTCGATCTCGCCTAGCTCAATGCGATGCCCGCGTACCTTAATCTGCAAATCCTCCCGGCCCAGGAATTCTATATTTCCGTCCTCCGCATATCTCCCGAGATCGCCGGTGCGGTAGAGCCGCTGACCGGTCAGAGGATGACGGATGAATCGTTCTATGGTTCGCTGCTCATCCTGCCAGTACCCTATAGCGAGGCCGTTTCCCCCAATGAACAATTCCCCGCATACGCCAACAGGACACTCCTCCATCCGTTCGTTCAGCACGTATACCCGTTGATTGGCGAGTGAACGTCCGTAAGGAATACTCGTCCAGCCCGGCATAACCTCCTGAATCGGGTAAGCAATCGACCAGATGGCTGCTTCAGTGGCACCGCCTAATGAGACTACCTCAAGCCCTGGCTTCAACCGGCTGGTGGCTTGAGGCAAGCCCAGCGGTATCCAATCACCGCTAAGCAGAGCCAGACGCAGTGAGCCGCAGACAGGCGATGGCGTATCTTTGACCAGTTCCGTAAGCATGCTGAGGAGTGCAGGAACTGTATTCCAGAGGGTCACGCCTGTCCGGTTCATCAGCTCCAGCCAATGTGCAGGGTCCCGGAGATGATCCTTGTCCGGCAGAACAAGTGTGCCCCCAGCAGAGAGCATACCGAAGATATCAAACACGGATAGGTCAAAGTTCAGCGCAGACAAGCCAAACATGACGTCCTTCGGTCCAACGTTATAAGTGTGAAGAATAGCTTCTGTGGTATTGAGGACAGAGCGGTGATTGACCATGACACCTTTGGGAACGCCTGTGCTTCCAGAGGTGAACATAATATAGGCCAAGCGGTCCGCCGCCTCCGGGTCCTCAGCTCCGTAGGTGCCGTCTGGCTTACACTGTCCGTTCAGAACAACGTGCATAAGCTGCGGCCAACCGGTATGATCCAAATCGGGCTGAATGACAGCAGCAGCAACTTGTCCAAGCCGCAGAAGCTCAGCGATCCGGGCTTGGGGAAGCGAAGCATCCACGGGAAGATATGCGCAGCCAGCCTTGAGAATCCCAAGCACGGCAGCAATCTGCTCCCAGCCTTTGTGCATTACAACGGCTACCGGGTTGCCCGGCCGGGCTCCATTCAGGATAAGCTGACCGGCAACGTAATCGGCGTAGTCATTCAATTCAGAATAACTAAGCTGCCTGCCAGAGGCGATAAGTGCCACTGCGGATGGTCGTTGCCGTACGTTGTTGTGGTAACGCTCCAGCAGTGATCCAGGGGACGGATTCGGCGGCAGTACCCGGGTATGGAAGTCTGTAACCTCCTGAAGACGCTCACGGTGGGGCATCCTGTGCGAAAGCTCCGTACTTAGCGGCAGTGGTTCTTCCCATATTTGGGGTTCCTGGGCCAGCATGTCCAGCAGCCCGCAATACGCAGCGAACATCTCGTCCAGCATGCCGTCCGGGAACAGTTCATCCACAGAATCCCAATTGAAATGCAGTTCCCCATCCCGTTCCAGCACTTGGTGATCCAGCCACACCTGAGGGGTCTGCGAGACACTGTAGCGATCCTCCTGCAAGGTCTGGGCGGGCTGGCCTTCCGCCGCAGCTTGTTCCGTCTGATTCAGAATGCTTGTGAAGATTACGGGTACAATCGCCTTTGATGGCTCTTTGTATTTGGCCAGCAGCTCCCTTGTCACCCGCACACCGCTGAAATACCGGTGATCCATATCCTCAAGCAGCCTGCGCTGATGGCGCTGGGCCCGGCTGATGAAGGCACCCGGTTCACGGTTGTCAATTTCCAGCAGAGTCAGGGAGGTGAAGTCCCCAATGACTTCGCCCACTTCGGGATGGATCGGCAAACGGTTGAATAAGGTCAGGTTCAGGGCGAAATGCGCCTTGCGGCTCCATAACGTCAGCACCTCCGAAAAAGCAGACAGCAAAGCCACCGTTGAGGTAATGCCATAACGTTCCGCTCTCTTTTTGAGCTGCTTCCAGTCCGGGGCGGAGATGACATGCTGCCGCCGTCTGAATTCCGGCTTCAGCACTTGAGACGGTTCCTTCACAAGTTCAAACTGCGGTCCCATAGGCAGGGAGTCCAGCCGTCCCTTCCAGTACGTCTCGGAGCGGCGGAATAATTCGCTTTTTTCAATCTCTGCCGTGGCAAGCACATAATCGCGGAAGGACAAAGTCAGCGGCTCGAAGACATGGGCTGGATTCAGATAAAGTACAGAGAGCTCGCGCAGCAGCAGCTCCAGGCTCCAGGCATCGGCGATTAGCAGATCGACACTGATATGCAGCCGGACCTTGCCTTCAGGCAGCCGCGTCGCGCGGACATCAAACAACGGCCACTGGCAGCAATCCAGCACCTGGTGCGACATCTCTTCACGGATAGACTGCACATGGGCGCTTCGCTCCTCTTCCCCGGAAGTGGTGCTGTCATAGGAACGGATGATATAGCTGGGAACTTGAGGCAAGATCTGCTGCTGCCCATCCGGAAGAATGACTGAGCGAAGCATGTCATGCCGGTCAATCAGCGCTTGGAACGCCAGCTGGAACGTGCTCAGATTAAGGTCAGCGAGATCATTTTCAAAATACATATGGGTCGATACATTTCCAAGCTCTAAACCTTCCGAACGGCCGATCCAGTAGGCCTTCTGCACATCGGTCAGAGGAAAGGGATCATACCGCTCCGCCAAGGCAACCTGCACCTCGGGAAGATCCGTATACGCACTGATGCCTTGCCCGGCTTGCTCCGCTGCCAATGCAGCCAGATCGTCCACCGTAGGATGATCGAAAAATTGCTGGAGCGTAATTTCTGTACGGAAGGTCTTGTTCATCACGAACAAAATTTGGGTCGCCAGCAGGGAATGGCCGCCCAGCTCGAAGAAGGTCTCCTGTCCGTCCGCGATTTTAAGCCCCAAGCTCTGCTCCCAGATTTCTTTGACTTTCTGCTGATAATAGCTGTTGTCTGCCGTTCTGTTCTCTTGGCGGCTGTCACGATCAACCTCTGCTGCGTCACGCCCGCTGGAAGGGCCAATCCAGAATACACCTCGTTCAAAAGGATAGGTGGGGAGCTCCACCTTACGTCTGCGTTCTCCTTCGTAATACAGCGCCCAATCCAGTTCAGTCCCTGCCAGCCATAACCGGGCGATTTCGCTGTGCAGCCAATATAGTCCGGGCGCTTGGCCTGCCGCTGCAATCTGGCCGCCGGAGGCGCCGGGCTTGCCCAGGTTCAGGACATAGACCTGCTCCACCTGTTCAGAGGCATGAGGGGAAGTATGATCCTTGTCCTCGCTGGATAGGTGATGTACAGCATCCTCCAAGACGCATTCGCCCATCAACACCTGTCTGACCCAGTCACCTACTCCGCTGCCAACGATGGAAGAGGCTTGAATACCCCAGCCAAGGAATAGGCGGCCAAGCGCCAGTTGCAGTGCAAACGACAGCATTCTCCCGGTAGCGGAAGAGGGATCAGGTGCAAGGGCGGACCGAACATAATGTCTCAGGTCGAGTGGATAGGAGCGGCGGATTTGGTCGGACAGCTCACTGATCAACTGGCGGAATGACGGATTCGATTCGTATAAATCGCGGGCCTCTTCTGCAGCGAGCACACAGCTTGGGGAGAAGCTTACGCAAACGGCCTGCTTGCCCTCCGGTGCAGCTCCCTGATGTGTAATACCCGTTACACACGCAGCCCTTAGCTGCTCCAGAAGATCGGTGCGTCCGCGAAAGACAATCGCTTTTGAAGCAGCAAATACCGCCCGTCCTGTCTTAAGGGTATAGGCTACGTCGCTTAGATTAAGCTGCGGATGTATTTCTATATGGGCTGCCATATTGGCGCACATCCGTTCCAGCGCACTTGCTGACTTGGCCGACAGGACGAGAAGCTCGCAGCGGTTCTCCTCCTCCTCCCCTTCCGCCTGAAGCGGTGCTTCTGTCATCACCAGATGGGCATTGATTCCACCAAGTCCAAAGGAGCTGACTCCGGCGTACCGCCCATGTTCCCCGGCATCCCAATCCGCAAGCATATCATTCACGTAGAAAGGGCTGTTATGCTCCTCAAGCTTGGGATTCGGTGTCTCAAAATGAAGGCTGGCCGGAATTTTCCGGTGCTTGAGCGCCAAGGCGGTTTTGATCAGACCGGCTGCCCCGGAAGCCATCTCGACATGGCCGATATTGGTTTTGGCTGAACCAATTGCACAAAAATGGTTGGAGCGCGCTGCTGCAAACGCTCTGCTTAGCGCTTCAAGCTCAATATCATCTCCGAGCGGCGTGCCGCTGCCGTGAGCTTCCACGTAGCTGATTGCATCCGGCTGGACTTGGGCGATGCTCATGGCTTCCGCAATGACCGCCGCCTGGCCATCTACACCGGGGGCGGCATAGCCGATCCGGTTAGCACCGTCGCTGTTAATAGCCGAACCTTTGATTACAGCCTGGATCATATCTCCGTCCCGCAGTGCATCTTCAAGCCTTCTTAAGACGACGATTCCCAGGCCATTGCTGTATACAGTCCCAGTAGCCTCAGCGTCAAAAGCGTGAATCATCCCATCTGCTGCGCTCAGCCCTCCTTGGTGATACAGATAGCCCGGAACTTGCGGGAATTTGAACGTCACGCCCCCTGCCAGTGCAAGGTCGCATTGTCCGCTGAGCAGACTTTCACAGGCCAGATGTGTGGCTACGAGCGAAGTCGAACAAGCCGTTTGTACAGCAACGACGGGCCCGCAAATATTTAGGCGATAGGCAATTTGGGCGGTCATATGGTCCTTGTCATTGGCGATCATAAGCTGCAAATCACTGACGGATTCGTTTCCGTCCCTGTCCGCAAGCAAGTGGTTAATCAGGTAAGTACTGGTGCTGACTCCTGCGAACAAACCGATCAGTCCGGGATAATTCAGCGGGTTATACCCTGCCTTCTCCAGCACCTCCCAGGCGCTCTCCATAAAAAGCCGATGCTGCGGATCGGTGATTTCGGCTTCCCTGCCGGTCAGCTTGAAAAAGGCTGCATCAAATTTCTCGACATCCTTGAGTGCGGTATTCACCGGAATCAGGCCTTCCCTCCCCAAGCGGTTCAAGGGTTCTACGCCGGGTCCTGCCGGTGCGGGGCTTAGCTGAAGCGCATCCGTGCCACTGGCGAGAAGCTCCCAATACTGCTCCACGGAATCTACCCCGGGGAACCGGCACACCATGCTGACGATGGCGATATCATTGCTTATGTCCTGCTCCGACTGTTGCTTGCTCAATGTGTTTCCTCCCTTATGTTCATAATCATCTGCGGCGTGTCTGCCGGGCTTGAAACCGTCTGTCTGCGCGGTCCACCGCTTTTTGCTCCATCCCTGCCAGGGACTTGTCCACTGAAGCACTTCCGAAAAATTCAACCATCGCTGCGACAGAGCTATGCCTGAACAGCTCGATAATAGGAATCTCGCGGTTAAGCATACTCTGCAGCTTCAATTGCATCTGAACCAGCTTGAGCGAATTGCCGCCAAGGTCGAAAAAATGCTCATCCCTGCTGATATGCGGACGGTTCAGGAGCTCCTTCCATATGGAGATAATTCCTTCTTCCAATGAGGATTGTGCCGGTACCGCTGCAAGTTCAATCGTCTCAGGCAGAATGGCCAGCAGTGCTTTGCGGTCCGTTTTGCCGTTGGGAGTCAAAGGGAATTGTTCGAGAATGCTGATGCTGTAAGGAACCATGTAGCCCGGAAGCCGGGAACGCAGATGGGAACGCAGTGTTGCCAAGTCCGGCAAGGACAGGCTTTCCGAACCGAGAATTACAAAAGCGCGCAGACGTCTCGCGTCCTCCTCACCTTCAGCAAGCACAACAGCCTCTTGAACGCCGGGACAGGCTTTCAGGGTACTTTCGATTTCGCTTAATTCAATACGGTAGCCGCTGATTTTGACCTGGAGGTCGTCGCGTCCAAGGAATTCAATGACTCCGTCTGAGCCATAGCGGCCCCAATCCCCCGTCCGGTAGAGGCGTTCTCCGGTGATAGGCGACAGGATAAAACGTTCTGCAGAGCGGAGCTCATCCCGCCAGTAGCCGCTGGCAACGCCCAGACCGCCAATATATAACTCTCCCGGCACCGATACTGGACATTCTTCCATCCGTGCATTCAGCACATATACTCGCTGGCCGGACATGGATAGACCATAGGGAATGTTGGTCCAAGCCGGATCGACAGTGTGAACCGGGAATTGAATCGACCAGACCGCAGCTTCGGTTGCCCCGCCAAGCGCAATGACCTCAGCCTGAGCACTCAGGCGTTGAATAGCTCCCGGAAGAGTAGAAGGAATCCAGTCTCCGCTTAGCAGGCACAGTCTGAGAGAATCCAGCCGTACTTCAGATGCGGCATACATCA
Source organism: Paenibacillus rhizoplanae (assembly GCF_042684125.1). Taxonomy (NCBI): domain Bacteria; kingdom Bacillati; phylum Bacillota; class Bacilli; order Caryophanales; family Paenibacillaceae; genus Paenibacillus; species Paenibacillus rhizoplanae. Next base: position 102,029 of record NZ_JBHUKY010000072.1, read on the forward strand.
ATAGCATATTCATGAAGGCGGGAACGCTGTTCCAGACCGTAACCCGGTGCTTCTGCGTCAGCTCCAGCCAGTGTGCCGGATCACGCAGCCGCTGCGGGTCCGGCAGCACCAGTGTGCCTCCTGCCGCCAGGCAGCCGAAGATGTCGAATACGGACAGATCGAAGCTTAGCGAAGAAAGGCCCAGCACGACATCCTGCGGGTTCAGCCTATAGCTGCGGTTAATGTCAGACAACGTATTAACTGCGGCTATATGACTGATCATCACCCCTTTGGGCGTTCCTGTACTGCCGGAAGTGAATATAACGTAGGCCAGTTGCTCGCCTATTCCGTCCGCATTGCCTCCATATTCTAGTGTCTCTTCGTTTCCAGTATTTCCGTTCACCTCTATGGTGTGAATAGAGGTAGCCGCCCAATCCCATACAGGGACAGAGGACTGGACCAGTACCACTTGAACCTGTCCGAGCTCCAGCAGCTCCCCAATGCGGAAGGCGGGCAGACCTGCATCTACCGGCAGGTAGGCAGCTCCTGCCTTTAAGATCCCTAGGACCGCGGCCACCTGCTCCCAGCCTTTTTCCATCACTACGGCAACCAATGTCTCCGGCTGTATGCCATACGCCACCAGCTGATGCGCTATAGCATTGGCTCTGCGGTTCAACTCTCCGTAAGAGAAAGTAGATCCGCCCGCGATCAGGGCCGGAGCATTGGGCTGAGTGCGGGCCATCCGCTGAAAGCCATGATGCAGGGCAATGTCCTGCGTCTCCTGTAGGTGTCGGTGCCGTGTATCAATATCCGCCAGTCTAAGACGGTGTGCGAATCCGGCTGACCCCGAATCGGCCAGCGGCAGGGGCAGCTCCCAAGCCCCTTCTTCTTCTGCCAAACGGCGCAGCAAGCTGCCATAGATGTCAAACATCTCATCCAGCACTCCCGGCGGGAACTTGCTCAGGGCCGCGTCCCAATTGTAGTGAAGCTCGCCGTCCCGCTCAGCTACCTGGTGATCCAGCCATACCTGAGGTGTCTCGGACAGACTGCGTGCTTCTGTATCCGGTTCATTCCTCCGCTGGAAGATCTGATCGAACCCGGCAGTCGTCTGCTCCTTGTCAGACAAGTCCAGCAGGCTTGTGAACACCACCGGAACCGGCTCACTCAGAATGCTGTGGGCCATAAGCTGTTCTGTCACACGGATGCCACTGTAAAGGCGGTGATCGAGATCGGTCCACAGACGCTCCTGGAGCTGTTCAGCCCTGCTGCCAAAAGGAAGAGGGTCACGGTAATCGACCTCCAGCAGACTGATGGTGGTGAAATCGCCAACCAGTTGCTCCAGCTGCGGATGCAGCGGAAGACGGTTAAACAGCGTTAAGTTCAGCAAGAAATGCGGCTGCTTGGCATACAGCGCAAGTACTTCCGCATAACAGGCGAGCAGCAAGGCGGAGGAAGTTAACCCCCGTCTGCGTGCCGCCGCTGACAGCCCCGACCAGAGACTGGCCGGCAGAACGGCCTTCCAGCGCTTGAATGCCTGCCGCTTGAGGCCTTGAGAAGCCGCAACAGGCAACTGCGGACCGGCCGGGAGGCGGGGGAGCCGCTCTTGCCAATAGCTCTGCGCTATTCTATAACGGTCTGCGGAGGTTACGGACTGCAAGGACAGCACATAATCACGGAAAGTTGCTTCCAGGGGCGGCAATGGGTCTGTTCCGGCATACAGCGCAGCCAGTTCATCCAGGATAATCCGAAAACTCAGCGCATCCGCGATCATAAGGTCAAAGCTGATATGCAGCCGGGTCAGTCCTTCGGGCAGCCGGGTTGCTTCAATAGTGAACATGGGCCAACTGCCGGTATGAATCGTCTGTGACATCACTTGACGAATGTCGTCCAGCCGTGAGACGCGCTCCGATTCGGAGCATCCGCTTACGTCTGTCATTCTCACCGGATAAGGCGGAACCTCTTCCAGAATCTGCTGCATGCCATCCGGCATAACCCTTGCCCGCAGCATAGGATGCCGCTTAATAAGTGTCTGGAAGCACTGTTCGAAACGTTCAATATCAAGCCCTGCAAACTCCATCTCCTGATAGACATGAGTAGCGGCGCTGTCTGTCCGTCTTCCGCTCCAGTAGGCCATCTGCACCTCGGTCAAAGGAAAAGGCTCAAAGGCTTCTTCCGGAGATACTATAAATTCGGGTAAGCCCACTCTGGCTGAGCTTCCCGTCTCTGACAAAGGTGATGCCGCAGCGTCATCCAGTTCTGTTGCCATGTTGGCAACGGTGGAGGCGATAAGCAGCTCCCGGAGCGTCAGCTCCACCTGCATCCTGGAGCGGATTTCAGTCAGCAGCTTGACAGCCAACAGTGAATTACCACCCAAATCAAAAAAATGATCATGTATTCCGATGCCGGTCCGGTTCAGCACCTCACCCCATATCTCGGCGAGCCGGATCTCAGTTGTGCTTCGCGGCGCTGTGTAGCTGCGGGTTAACATCGTCTTATCCAGTGGCAGGCGCGAAAGGAATTGCCGGTCTACCTTGCGGTTCGGTGTTAAAGGCAGCTCAGCAAGCTTAACAAAACGTGCCGGGATCATATAACTGGGAAGCACCTTACGCAGAATCTCCTTCCAGTCTGCTTCATCAGCAATGGCTTCGTTGCCGGCGGCTGAAGCGGACGGCACCCAATACGCTGCCAGCAGGGGTTCTCCCTGTCCGTCGTCGCAAGCGACCACGGCGCTTGCCGCAATCTCCGGCTGAAGGTTCAACTGCTGTTCAATCTCAGAAGGCTCGATGCGGAAGCCCCGCAGCTTGAGCTGCTGGTCATTACGGCCGAGATAGACCATTGCTCCTCCAGGCAGCAGCCGGACCCGGTCCCCTGTGTTAAATAACCGCCCTCCCGCCTTATCCAGCGGGTTCGTGATGAACTTCTGCGCGGTCAGCTCCGGCTGACGGTGATAGCCGTCCGTTACGCCGTCACCTCCGATGTACAGTGTGCCCTCGGCTCCGAACGGCACAAGTGCCAGCGCTTCATCCAGGACCCGGCAGGTTGTACGTCCGATCGGTCTGCCAATCGGGACTTTGTGCAGGAGGTCGTCCGGCGTAAGCTTGTGGGCCAGAGACCATACCGCCGTTTCGGTGGGACCATACAGATTCCATACCGCTTTACCCCGGTGCAACAATTGTGCAGCAAGCTCCGGCTTCAGTTCCTCACCACCGCAGAGTACGGTCATATGCGGTGAACCCTGCCAGCCCTCCGCCAGCAGCAGCCGCCACAATACCGGTGTTGCCTGCATAATGGTCGGCTTATAACGATTCATATTCTCCATAAGCTGTCCCGGATCGCTGCTGCTTCCCTCCTGTGGAAAGATCACCGTGGCCCCTGCGGATAATGGCAAGAACAGCTCAAGCAAGAAAATATCAAATGAGCATGTCGTGACAGACAACAAAGAATCCTCTGAATTCAGCTGCAGCAGGTCCTGCATGGCATATAGGAAATGGACTGCATTCCGGTGAGTCACGGCTACCCCTTTGGGCTGGCCTGTACTCCCGGAGGTATAAATCATATAAGCGAGCTGCGGTCGTTCAGTTGCCTTGGAGTCAGGCAGAGCATGATTAGTCTGCCAACACGGGCTGCCTGGGCTGATGTCACAGCAACGATGGTTGCCGAACCGCACGGCTTCCGCAGGATGATCTACCAGAATGCAGTCCAGCCCGGCGTGGCCCGCAATGTATTGCAGCCGCTGCTCTGGAAAAGCCGGGTCGAGCGGAATATAAGCACTGCCGCTGATCAGAATGCCCAGGATGCCAGCTGCCAGCTCGAACGAAGAACGGGCACAGATCCCAATGCGGTGGCCCGGCCCTGCACCGATGGAGTGCTGCAAATAGGCTGCTAACCGCTCTGCTGCGCCATACAATTCGGCATAAGTATAGGAACGGGGGCCGCATACCATAGCAATGGCGGACGGACTGGCAGCGGCTTGCCGCTCTACCAGTGAATACAGTGTCGCTTGCTCCGGATAAACAACCCCCGGGCCGGTGCCTGCCTTATGCAGCTCCGCAGCTTCAACCGGGGAAATCAAAGGAAGCTGCGGGAGCGTCTGCTGCGCTTTCGCCGGCAAATGACCAAGCATCCAGACATAGTTGGCGAGCAGTCCTTCGGCTATTCTTTTGTCATAGAGATCAGTGTTGTATTCCAGCATGACATCCAAATGGTGGGGATGCTCGATAACTTCCAGTGTGATATCGAATTTGGCAGACGGCTGAGTCCACTTCTGCGGCGTGCAGACAGCACCGTCCAGTTGATCTAATGCCTTGCCGCCTTGCTGGAAGATAAAAAAGAGCTGGAATAAAGGCGAATAAGCCATGTCCCGGGGCGGATTCAATGCATCCAGTACATGCTCGAACGGGATGTCCTGAGCTTTCAGGGCTCCAAGCACGGTCTGCATGGTCAGTTTCAGAACCTCTGTGAAGCTGCCTGCTTCGCGGATATCCGTTCTTAACACCACATTGTTCACGAAGCAGCCCAGCATCTCTTCGGTTTCTTCACGGCATCTTCCCGCTGTCGGAGTGCCGACCACAACGTCACCCCTGCCGGTATATCGGTACAGCAGCACGTTAAAGGCAGCCAGCACAGTCATGAAGAGCGAGGCGCCAGCCGATCTTGCGAGAACTCTGAGCGCTTCAAGCTCCTCCGCTTCGATCCGCAGCATGCAGCTATCTCCGCCCGAGGTCAGCAAGCGCGGGCGCGGGCAGGATGAAGGAATTGTATAGAAAGGATCTGCGCCCTCCAGCTGCTCTTTCCAGTAATGCAGACCTTCTGTCAGCATCTCTGCCTGCATCCATTCTCTCTGCCAGCAGGCATAATCGGCATAGTCGTATGCACGATGATTATGCGGTGGGTTCAGGCCTTTGCATAATACGTTATAGAGCTGCACCCATTCTTCTGTAAGCAATCTAAGCGACCAGCCATCGGCAACAATATGATGAATGACGAACACCAGCATATGGTCGTCTTCTGCCAGCTCGTATAATCCGGCGCGCAGCAAGGGCGGCCTGCCGAGATCAAACGGCTGCGTAAGCAGCGGCTGGGCCGCTTGTTCGACCTGGTGCAGCCGCTCCGCTTCCGTTGCCCCTGTAACCTTGTCCTGCAGCAGCGGAATGGCGCTGTCGGCGGCGATGTGCTGCTGCGGCTTCCCTTCTGAAGCGGTGAATGAGGTCCGGAAGCTCTCGTGCGAAGCCGCCAGCAAGCGCAGGCTGGCTTCCAAATGATCCTTCTTCACCGCACCGGTAATTCGGATGGCCTGATGCAGATGATAACTGGAGGCGGTGCCGCCGAGCTGTTCCATCAGCCATAAACGCTCCTGGCTGTAGGACAACGGTAATCCATTGCCGTCGCGTGGTTGTTTGTCCAAAGGAATCTGCAGCACGGGAATACCCCGTTCCCGCATTTGCCGCCGGAACCATTGTTTGTGCTCAGGCGACAATGAGGAGAAGGTTACTTGTTCGGCCATTACCCCTTCCCTCCGCCCAGTTTGAGTTTGTCCTCTGCAAGACTGCTGGCGATTTCGCGACTGCTCATGGCAGCCACTTCCTGGAACAAACCGGCAATGGATTGCTCCTTGCGGGTCTCCCCGGACGTATTCTCCAGCAATTGGGCCATTCCACTAACGGTCGGACGAAGGAATATGCTCTCGATGGACAGCTGTACGCCCAAAGCTTGCCGAATCCGGTCCAGTACCTGGGTAGCCAGCAGCGAATGACCTCCCAGCTCGAAAAAGTTATCATCCGCACCCACCGGATGAATATGAAGCTCCCGCTCCAAAATCTCCACGAGCTGCTGCTCGATGCTCCCCTCCGCTGCACGGTACGCTGCCGTTACCTTGGGGCGGGCATGGCGTGATCCGGTTTGACGTTGCTCGGGAATGGAACTGAACGGTACGGATATCCCGGATGCTTGTGTCCCTGACGTAACCGTAACCGAGGCATTTGAGCCGGACGGGGCAGCTTCGGGATATACCCAGTAGCTCTGCCGGGAGAACGCATACGTTGGCAGCGGAACCCGCCGGCGCGTCTCATTTCCGAAATAAAGCCCCCAATTCACCTCTGCACCGCATACCCATAGGTTGGCTATAGCCTGTGCCAGCACCCGCGTGTCCTCATCTTGTCCGTGGACAGAGCGCAAGGCGGGCACCCACAGACTGTCTTCCGTGGCTGCCGGGTTCTGCCGCCCGAGCCCACATAATGTGGAGCCGGGTCCAACTTCGACAAACAACCGGTTTCCTTCGCGCAGCAAAGCCCCAAGTCCATCCATAAAGACAACCGGCTCAAGGATATGCCGGGTCCAGTACCCGGGGTCGATAGCCTCCTCAGCCTTCAGCCAGCTCCCGGTAAGACAGGACATGATTGGAACAGAGGGTTCCTTTAATTCCACCTGCATCAACAGCTCATGGTAAGCGGCGGCCATCGGCTGCATCAGCGGCGAATGGAAGGCGTGAGAGGTGGATAGTTTTTTATTGAAAATACCTTCTTCTGTCAGCCGCTGTTCCAGTTTGGCAATGGCGGCCTCTTCTCCCGACAACACGCATAGACCGGGGCTGTTGACCGCTGCCAGCGTAATTCTCTCTTGCAGATATCCGTTTACTGCTTCACGGCTGAGCCCAACTGCCAGCATCGCTCCGCTTTCGGTCCGGGACATCCACTCTGCCCTGCGGCAGACCAGCAAAACGGCATCTTCGAGCTGGAACACACCTGCGATTGCGGCTGCAGCGTACTCTCCCAGACTATGACCGATCATGGCCTGTGGACGAAGTCCCCGGCTGATCAGGAGCTGGGCCATAGCGTACTCAACAGCAAACAACAGCGGCTGGGTAAGCGCGGTCTCGTTCACGTCCAGTGCTTGTGGAAGATTCTTCACGGATTGCATTAATGGCTTAATATCCATCCCCGTCAGGCTATGGATCTGCACTGCGCAGCGGTCGTAATACTCACGAAATACCGGCTCAGCAGCGTATAGGCCTGCCGCCATGCCGCTATATTGCGAGCCTTGCCCAGTGAACATAAACACTAGAGGACGGTTCCTGGAAGGACTTTCTCCTTGGTATAGCCCTTGCGGGTCCGATGCTTCCATGGCCAGGACAGCTTCTTCCTGCGTGGAGCAGACCACAGCCGCCCTGATCCCGAACGCCTGCCGTCCAACCGACAGTGTATATGCCACATCCGCTAGTTTCGTCTGCGTCTCTTCGCTTAAATAGTGCTGCAGACGGGACAGATTACCCACACGGGAGGTCTCGGATTTCGCCGAAATTGGAAGGATGTGCCACCTGGGCGCAGCTGGTGCACTGTCCATACGCGGACCCTCTTCAAGGACCACGTGGGCATTGGTGCCGCCCATACCGAGCGAGTTCACTCCGGCGCGGCGCGGGTAGGCTTGTTCCTTCCAATCTATAAGCCCTGTGTTTACGTAAAAAGGACTGCCTTCAAAGTCAATCGCCGGATTAGGGCGCTCATAATTGAGCGTCGGCGGAATTTGCTTGTGGTGCAGCATAAGCGTCGCTTTGATGAATCCGGCAATGCCGGCGGCAGAATCGAGATGCCCTATGTTCGTCTTGACCGAACCGATCGGGCAATACCCGCGCTGATTCGTACCAAGGCGGAACGCTTGGGTCAACGCCTCTATTTCAATGGGATCGCCCATCCGGGTGCCGGTTCCATGCGCTTCAACGTAACCGATCGTCTCCGGGTGAACCTCTGCCAGCGCCTGGGCCGAAGCGATGACTTCGGATTGGGCGCCTACGCTTGGCGCGGTATAGCTGATTTTATCCGCTCCGTCATTGTTGACGGCAAATCCCTTGATGACAGACCAGATATGGTCCTTGTCGCGGATCGCTTCATCCAGCCGTTTCAGCACGACAAGACCGTAACCGTTGCCGGGAACAAATCCGCTGCTATTCTCGTCAAAAGCGCGGCAGTGCCCGTCCGCGGACATAATTCCTCCAGGCTCAAACAGGTAGCCGGCACGTTCAGGCGGGCCAACCGTGATGCCGCCAGCCAGTGCCGTGTCACATTGATAGGTCAACAGGCTCTGGGCTGCCATGCAGACGGAGACCAGAGAGGTGGATGACGAGGACTGCACCGCCATAGACGGGCCTTTGAGGTTCAGGCGATAGGAGATCGTTGTAGCCATACTGTCCTTGTCATTGCCGATGGCAGCCTGCAAATTGCCGGTGGCCAGCATTTTTTGAATATGAGGAAAGAGGTTCAGGAACAGATAGGAGCTCATGCTTTTTCCTACAAAAACACCCATGGAGCTTCCACAATCCGCGGATTGGTAGCCAGCATGCTCCAGCGCTTCCCAAGCACATTCGAGCATCATCCGGTGTTGGGGGTCCATAAGCTCCGCATCCTTGGGATTGATCCCGAAAAAAGCGGCATCGAACGCATCAAGCTGGCCGATCTCCCCTTTGGCCCGGACATAATTCGGCTGACTCAGAATTCCCGGATCAATGCCTGCCTCCTCCAGCTCCCGGCTGGAGTAATGGGAAATACACTCTTTTCCCCCGGTCAGATTCTGCCAGAAGGCCTCCAGGTTCTCGGACTGCGGGAATCTCCCTGCCATGCCGATGACCGCAATTTCATTTCCGTTATAAGGATACTCAGGATGACTCATAGCATCTATTCCTCCTTCTCTATGGTGCTGCGAACCGCTACGGAAGAAGCTGTTTTCCGGTAACGGAGAAATGCATTTTTTTGCTTCGCGGCCGTCTCGTAAATGTCTGTCCCCAGAGTATTGCGCGAGCCTTCGCTGAGATATCCGGCAAGTGAACGGACCGTAGGGTATTTGAACAAATCCACCAGCGTCAGCGGAACAGGAAATTCCCGGCTGAGCCGGTCATGCACTTTGGCGAGCAGGAGCGAATGTCCGCCCAGATCAAAAAAGTTGTCTTCCACGCCAAAGTGCCGGAGCTGTAGAATCTCCTCCCAGACCTTTGCAATCGTTATCTCTGCGCTGGTCTGGGGCTGTTCATAGGCGGCCCCGCTACGGGCAAGGCTATCGCCAGGCTGCGGAAGGGAAGAAACCTCCAGCTTGCCATTGGCATTGTAAGGAATACGCTCAAGCTGAATATAAGCCGCTGGCTTCATGTACGAAGGTATCCGCGATTCCAGCCAATGCGCCAATTGCTGGCCGATAATGCTCGCTTGGCTGCGGACCGTATAGTATGCGATCAGCCGCAGGTTCCCTTCAAAATCGGACTGAGGATGCACGGCTGCCTCTTCGACTTCCGGGTATGTGCACAAATGCCGCTCTACTTCACTTAGTTCAATCCGGTACCCGCGGATCTGGACCTGCCGGTCGCTGCGGCCGATAAAGGCAAGCTCGCCGCCGGGGAGCCAATATCCGGTATCCCCTGTCAGCAGCAGACGCTCGCCTTGGCGGAACGGATGGGGAACAAATGCCGCTTCGCTCAAGTCACTACGATTCAAATATCCGCGGGCCAATCCGTGTCCAGAGATACAGATTTGTCCCTTGACCCCAATCGGAACCGGCCGTAAATGAGCGTCCAGCACATAGACCTGCTGATTGGCTACCGGCCGGCCTAGTGAGGCGGACACGGCTTGCCCCCCATCCTGGCCAGGCTTCAGTAACTTATACGTACTGCACACGCCGGATTCTGATAGTCCATAACCGTTGGCAATATCCATTCCGCGCAGCTTGTCCACATGCGTGGGCAGCAGAGTCTCTCCCCCACTCAGAATGAGGCGAAGCCGGGAAGAGGTTCCGCCGTTGCTATTCAAGCGCCGAACCATAGAGGGTACGGTGCTGAGGATCGTGATGTGATGTTGCTCCATGTAGGCCCTCAGCTTGCCCGGGTGCAGCACTGTTTCGGTATCCGGCAGGACGAATGTCCCTCCGGCAGCCAGAATCGGCAGCGACTCTCCGATGAAGCTGGCTGAAGCAACCGATGTAATGGGCAGCAGACAATCCGCGTCCGTCACCTGATACGATGATAGAAAGGAGTGGACCAGGTTATCGATGCTGCGCCGCTCCAGAAGCACTCCTTTCGGAACCCCTGTCGAACCGGAAGTGAAGATGATAAAAGCTAGCGCCTGCGGCGGTAATCGATGCTCCGGTCCCCGCTCATTCTGCTCATCGAACACCGGGAGCTGTTCGTCCAGTAGGATTACACGCTCTGGCGGGAGCGGCAGCAGCAAGGAATGGACGGCATCACTCAGTGCATACACGTCGCCAAGCTCCTCTACCATCTGCCGGATACGTTCCTTGGGCATCGCAGGATCAACGGGTACCACGGCTCCTCCTGCTTTGGATATGGCAAGTGCAGCGGCCACAAAACGTCCCGAGGAGGGAAGGCAGACGATCACCGGCATCTCCGCGTAGAAGTGTTTGTCCATAAGTTGTGCCGCAAGATGGTTCGCCCACTGATTCAGGGTATGGTAACTAAGGGCATGTTCTCCCTCAAGCACCGCGCATTTCTCTGGAGTTAGGCCAGCTCTGCGCTCAATCCAGCTTACAAATCCATGTTCCGGTATGGGCTGCTCCGTTTCGTTCCATGTCCGTACAATCAGCTTCTCTTCTGAGGCCTCCAGCAGATTGAGCCGTCCAAGCGTCTCCTGCGGATCGTTCAGAGCGGCCATCGTCAGCCGGATAAAATGCCCGATCATTCGTCTCACTGTTGCTCTTGTGAAGAGATCGGAGCTGAATTCAAAAGTCCCCCGTAGTCCTCCGTCCTCCTCCCAGCAGGATACGGACAGATCATTCTGGGCAATTCCGATGTCCAGCGGGACGGCTGACATGCGGAGGCCTTGCGCTTCCATAACAGGCAGCTCCAGATTATCAAGCTGGAACATGGTCTGAAAGACAGGCTGTACGCTTCGCTCGCGGTCCGGGTTCAGTCTCTCGACAAGCAGATCGAACGGCAGGTCCTGATGGTCAAAAGCCAGCAAAGCCTCTTGCTGAACACTCCTTGCATAGTCTATAAAAGACAGGCCGTCCTGCGGCTGCGTACGGACTACCACGGTATTCACGAACATCCCGATCAGCGGCTCCAGCTCGGTTCTTGTCCGTCCGGCTACCGGCGTACCGACAAGTAAATCCTCTTCTGCACAGTACCGGAAGAGCAGCGTCTTGAAGACGGTCAGCAGGAAGTGAAACACGGATAAGCGTTCCTTCCGGCAAAAGCTGCTAATGCGCTCGAATACTTCAGTCTCTACCCGAAACGGCTCCATCCCGCCCAAACCCGACATGGTGCTTGGCCGTTTGAAATCGGCGGGTATGTCCAGCATAGGAGGCGCGCCTTCCAGCTTATCCAACCAGAATGTAAGATCCCGTGCATACGCCGTCGCTTCGCTCCGGCTCTCAAGCCACCTTACATAGTCCTGGTACTGGATCGCCAGCGGCTGCAGGTCTGGAGCTCTCCGGTGTAGCTCCGCTTCATACAGCTGTGTGAAATCACGAAGGAGGACTCCCTTGGACCAGCCATCCGCAATAATATGGTGCATGTGGATGATCCAGATATGCTCCTGTTCACTCCTCTGCAGCAGTGTAAAAGAAATTAGCGGATCATGCTCCAGGTCTATCGGACTGCCTGCAATGCGTCTGATTTCGGCATGCAGCCCTCCAGAAGAAATGGCTGCGCCACCGCCCTCCATGCCCTCTACTCCCACGACTTCAAAAGCTAAAGCTCCTGCGCGAGGGCAGGCGTACGGTTCGCCCTGGTGTTGTCTGTAATTTACGTTCAGCAGTTCGTGGCGCTCCAGCAGGGAGCGCAGTGCTGCCCGCATGCAGTCTAAGTCGAGGTTCCCTTCGATCTTCAGCACTGCGCTGTTATTGAAGGCTGCGCTGCCCGGGTGTAACTGCTGAAGGAACCAGATTCCGCGCTGTACGGGGGACAAACCGAAGGAATCAGATTCTCCTGTACGGGGAATCGCGGTATGCCTATGGCCCGGAACTGAAATGCCTTTGTTATGCAATAATCGGTCATACAGCTCATTGTTCATCATCATTATTCCGCCCCCTTAGCTTCGTGCGGCCTTACCTCCGTGACTGGCAAGCAGGAGGCTCCGGTCTGCCTTACCGTTTGGTTTCAGTGGAATCTCATCCACCCAGAGGATCTCTGTCGGAATCGCATATGCAGGCAAATACATAGCAAGCTCGGCGCGCAGCGCCCGCAGCTTGTCCTGCTCCGGCAGGGGCTCCGCGCCCGCAGCCGCAACCACAAAGGCGGTTAGGAATTGTTCCCCGTCATCGCCTATACGTACCCCGGCAACGGCGGCTTGTACATGGGCTGCACGGAGCAGACAGCTCTCCACTTCGCCCAGCTCAATACGGAGTCCGCGCAGCTTGATCTGATCGTCCTCCCGTCCGGCGTACATGACCTCCCCTTCCAATGTCCAAGAGGCGAGATCGCCTGTACGGTACATGCGCTGTCCGGGTTCATAGGGATTGGGCACGAATCTCTCCAGCGTTAGCTGTGGCTGGTTCAGATATCCGCGTGCCAGCCCCGCTCCTGAGATATACAGCTGTCCTGTCTCTCCAATGGACGCAAGCGTCGAATCATTCCTCAGAACATACAAGCGGATGTTGTCAATCGGGCGTCCGATGGGAACGGGCCGGTCCTGAGTCTCCCGCTCGCAGACATGATAGGTGACATCAATCGCCGCTTCTGTAGGACCATAGAGATTGATCAGCTTCACGCCTTGTCCGGGCGGGAAGCTATGATAGAACTGCCTGACCAGCGGGACGGTCAACGCTTCTCCGCTGCAAAAGACATACCGCAGGCTGCGCAAGCGTTCCAGTGCAAAACCGCTGCTGATATATTCAAGGAACAAACGCAAGACGGAGGGAACAAAATGAATGACAGTAATCCCTGTTTTCTCGATCAGTCTGACGAACACGCGCGGATCATTTTCCTTGCGCGGCTGCAGAAGACAGACCGCAGCGCCTGCGGTTGACCACCAGACTAATTCCCAGACCGAGACATCAAAGGTATATACTGTTTTTTGTAACAGGATATCCTTGCGGGTAATGGGGAAGGTTTTTTGCATCCATTCGATCCGGTTGGTCAAGGCATCATGTTCTACAAGCACACCCTTGGGGTTACCGGTGGAACCGGAAGTATAAATTACATAAGCCAGGTCACCTGGCTCTGGTCCATCCGGCAGATTCGTCTCGGGCAGATCACGGTCTGCCAGACTATCCAGCGGGACCCATTCTGCTGTTGCAGGCAGCACAGACGGACGGGAAACGCCGCCCTCCGTAATGACCCAGCCCGGGGCGCTGTCAGACAGCATGGTCTGCAGCCTCATAGGCGGACTCTCCAGATCCAGCGGTAAATACGCGGCTCCGGCTTTGAGTACTCCGTATATGGCAACCAGCATGTCAAAGGAACGCTCAAGCATTAAGGCGACTATGGACCCTTTTCCGGCACCGCCGGACCGCAGCACATGAGCCAGCCGGTTCGCCGCACGGTTCAATTCCCCGTAAGTATAGATGGCCTCCTTCACGTATACAGCAGGCGCGAGAGGCTGCTCTGCCACGCGTGCTTCAAACTGCTGGATAATGGTGGTGTCCTGTGGATAAGGCGCAGCGGTATCGTTAAAGCCGCGCAGGGTATGCAGCAGCAATTCGTTCTCAACAGTAGGCAGACTCATTCCGGTCCCCTCCTTGTGGTGGGAGTACTCTCAGCTTGCCGTTCTACACCCGTCTTCTCCTTGATCTGCAGCCATCGAAGCTCCCGTTCACTGTCCGGGGTACGCTTATCTTCAAACACAGCCTGCAGCATGGATATTGCCAGGGCAACCTGCTCTTCCCCAAGTGTTAGTCCCCCTTGATCAAGCTCTTGCTTCATCTGCTTGACTTGCGCATACAGCTCTAAGGACGGCATAACCGGAACATCAGCCTGGTTGTTATTGCGGGTGGTCATGGCATGTGTCAGACACATGCTTATTGCTTTAAGCCGCAAATCTGCGGCGGGCGGGCTTGTCTCAGCCTTGGGCCTTGTCACAGGAGTGGCGGAAGCAGCGGCGAAGTGATCTCGGATGGTCATCCGGTCTACCTTCTCATCATGGGCATATACACGGGTCTGTGCAGAAATTTCGGGCATCAGTGTTTTGAGGATGTTCTGCGGACCCATTTCAATGAAAGTCTGGACCCCGTTCTCCAGCAGATACAGGATGGAGTTCTGCCATAACACCGGTTTATATAGCTGCTGCGCCAGCAGCCCTTGCATCTCCTGAATCGATGTATAGGGCCGTCCGGTTACATTGGACAGAAGCTGACCTGCCGGTAGGCTCCAGGTATACTTGAGCAGTTCCTCCGTCATTTCCGCCGCGCTCGGCTGCATTAGAGCACAATGATAAGGGGCGCTTCCGATCAAATGGCTGATCTGTGCATCATCTGACGCTTCTGTTACCCGCTGCTCCAGCTCGACCAGTGCAGCGTCCTGACCGGAAACCGCGATCTGGCTGCGGGAGTTCTGACAGGCAATGCTGACCGCCCGTCCCTCGGCTTGCAGGCTCAGGCACAACAATGCGACTTGTGCTGGATTAACCGATTTCATAATGCTCATGGCACCGCCCGTGGATTCCATAACCGCTTCCGCCAGTCGGGCACGGAAGCGGACCAGCGTCAGCCCGTCCCTGAAGGACAAGACACCGCTGCAGATTAGTGCGGAATATTCGCCCAGACTGTGTCCCGCCATATAGGCTGGAAGCGGTCCGCCTTGCTCCCGGTATAGGCGGTAGTGGGCAACACTCGCCGCACAGATGGCCGGCAGCATATGCCCGATCCGGTTCAGCTTGACCGTGCTGCCCTCCATCATCAGCCGGGATAATTCAAAACCGAGAATGTCATCCGCCTCATGCAAGGTGTCCTGCACCATGCGCGAGGATTCATAGAGACTCCTCATCATTCCTTTATATTGGGACCCTGATCCAGGGAATAACAAAGCCAGGTCTGCTTGATGGTTCATCCGATCCTCACCCTTCTGCCAAAGATGCGGCGCAGTGTCACAAACGGAAGTTGCGTGCGATTTGCAGCTCATGCATCTGTGAAGTTCCCTCAATAATCTCCATAATCTTGGCATCGCGGTAGAACCGTTCTACCGGATTGCCGCTCATACAGCCTGAAGCCCCATGTATTTGCAGGGCATGATCTGCTGCATGGACAGCCGTTTTGGAAGCATGGTATTTGGCAACCAAGGTCTCTGTGATGGCCGCAGGATCACCTTGCTCCCGCAGTCTCCCGGCGGCGGCACACAGCTCACGGGCGGCTTTGGACCCGGTAATCATTTCGCTGAGCATCTTCTGCACAAGCGGATGCTTGCGCAAAGGTTCACCGAACTGGAACCGCTCACCGGCATACTGGATGCTTTGCTCCAGGCAGGCTTGTGCCAACCCGACGCTGCCGCAGGCGGTGGTGTAACGGCCTTCGTCCAGCGCATAGTTCGCCACATGGGTGAACCCGAAGCCGATTTTGCCAACCAAATTCTCCACAGGCACACTGCAATGCTCGAAGGTCAGCTCAGCGATCATATTGGCCCTCAGCCCCATCAGCCCCCGCATGGGATCGATCTGCAAACCGGGAGTTCCCCGTTCCACCAGTACAGCGACCCCGCGCCCGTTCAATCGGGCGAACACCAGGAACACATCAGCGATTTGCCCGAGCGTGATGTACTTCTTGCGGCCATTCAGGATGATTTGTCCATCTTCCTGCACCGCCTCCGTCTCCAGCTTGGCAATATCGCTGCCCACCATCGGTTCGGTGATTGCAATCGCCGGGATGACCTCGCCAGCCGCGATGGCGGGCAGCCATTTGTGCTTCTGGGCTTCCGACCCAAACCGCGCCAGCGGTTTGCAGACCATGCCGAACACAGTACAGGCATTCTGCACAGAAGCATATCCGCGCCCCAGCTCCTCATGAATGGCTCCAAGTGTGGCATAATCGACGGCAGTTCCCCCATATTTGACTGGAACCGCAAGGCCTGTAAGTCCTTCGGCTGCCATCTCAGTGAACAATGCGCGCGGAATCTCCTGCTCCTGATCCATCTGGGCGGCCTGCGGCAGGATATGCGTGTCTACAAACTGGCGGATGCCCAGGGCAGTAGGGACGGAGGTCGCTTTTAGTGGCGTATTCATTAGATTTCAGCTCCCGTAGGTTGATGGCGTTCGATCAGAACTACCAGATCGCGGACCGTCTTGATATTGTCCATATCCAAATCCTCTTCTTCCAGCTCCAGATGAAAGGTCTTCTCGATGAACATAATCAACTGGATCATGAACAGGGAATGCACAAGGCCCAGCTCCAGGATGTTATCGTCCTCCTTAAGCTCCTTGGTACGCAGTGAGCGGGTAAGAAATGTGGTCACCTGTGCTTTGATTTCTTCATGATTCATTGGGATCAGCCTCCTGAAATTAATTGTAAGAATAGAAACCCTGACCGGATTTCATACCATGAAGCCCGGCATCGACCATTTTTTTGAGCAAGGGACAAGGGCGGTATTTACTGTCGTTATAGCCTTCGTACAGCACATCTAGTGACTTGAGAATGGTATCCAGACCAATAAGGTCGGCTGTCTGCAAGGGACCCATCTTGTGCCCGAAACACTGTTTGAATAAAATATCAATGTCCTCCGGTGAAGCCACCTGCTCCTGTACCATGAAGATGGCTTCATTGACAAAAATCATCATCGCCCGGTTTGTCACGAACCCGACCGAATCCTCAACAACTACACTTTGCTTGCCGAGGGTTCCCAGCATTTCCTGCGTTATATGCAGTGTCTCCGGGGTGGTATGATATCCTTTGATGACCTCAACCATAGGCTTGAGCGGCACCGGATTCATGAAATGAATCCCGACAACCCGCTCGGGGCGTTCCACTAGTGCAGCAACCCGGGTGATTGAAATCGCCGATGTGTTGACCCCCAGAATGCAATCCTTCGCGCAGACTTTGTTAAGCTGTTCGTATACCGCCTGCTTGATCTCCCAGCTCTCGGTTACATTCTCCACCACGAACGAACACGCAGCGAGCGCTTCGATCTCCTGGGTGAAGTGGATGCGGTCCAGCACCGTCTCGGCACGTTCTAGCGGGGCCACACCCGTCATCATTTTCTGAAAACGAAGGCTCTCCCGGATCTTCTCCCGGGTTCTGCGCATCTGCTCTTCGGATACATCGACAACTACCGTGTCGTACCCCCCTTGAGCGAAGACCTGGGCGACACCGCTGCCCATCACACCTGAGCCTACAACGCCAATCCTCTGTTCCATCGTTCTTCCTCCATCCTGAATTCTGCTCACTGCACACCTCCATAGGTCAGCCGTTGATACTCCCGGTAGGCATCTGCAATGTCTGCTACGGTTCCGGCATCCCCCCACTCGCTCACCAAGCTGTGGATCATCCCTTCCACCGTTGGATTCTCCATCACGGTACGAAGCGGCAGCTCGGCGCGAAACACATCCTTGATTCGTGACAGGAGTCGTGTAAGCAGCAGCGAATGTCCACCCAAATCGTAAAAATGATCATCCACACCCACTGGATGTACGCCAAGCAGTTCGGCGATAATCTCACAGATGATCGCCTCCTGCTCTGTCACTGGAGGTGTATATGGCCCCAGATAAGCCGGGCGCTCACGACTGCCCGCAGCATCGTAAGGATGGGCGGAAGGATGGGATTCCGCCGGAAGCGGCCGATCCTCTGAGGCGATCTTCAACCGGGCTAGGGGAGGCTGGGCAGAGATGACCGCCCGGCTGATCTGTCCCCGGATCGGCCATAGCTGCTCATATAAGACATATTCCTGTTCCCGGGTAATGCCCGGACCCTGGACTGTCTTGCTGCGGGTGAAATCACGGCTTAGCGACAGCCAGGGGATATTCCCGCTGCCCGCATCTTCCGCAGCCGCATCAAGCACACCTGCTGCCGCTGCCAGTTCGGTGAGGCCGATTCCGCCAACTACGGAGGATAAGGAAGATAATATCCAGCCAAAACCGATCTCAGCACCGCAGCTCTGGAGCAGCTTGTTCAATTCCTGGAAGGTACGGGGCGCTGGAACCTGGGGATTCTTCGCCGCAGATAATGCTGCGAGTGTCCGCCATTCCAAGGCTTGCAGCTCCGGTTCGTATACCACCCCGTCAATCCGGCCGCAGATTCCCGCCGCTGCCGTAATGGCCTGGCGAAGCTGATCTGATCCGAGACCTTCAGATGCTATGATCTCTGCACCAGGCCGAGCTGCCAAGAAGCTGCGGATCAACTCCGCACCGCCAGCGGGAGAGACCACCAGATAAACCTCTCCGGCTGCTGCTGCCGCCGCTTCAGAGAAGCTAGCAGGCTCACCCTTATGAATTGAAGCCGTATAGGGTTCAAAAGCCTGCACCAGCCGCGTCCCGCCCCGGTAAGCGGCTACTACCGAAGTACCGGGAGGCGATATAAGCTCCAGCCAAAGCTTGTCTGTCAGACGTCTTTCGGACTCCTCAGGCTGGAAGTCAATCAGCCGGCCCTGCCAGCCGTTCTGCTCCTGGTGCAAGGCCAGGAGCGGCCCAAGGATGGCCCGCCGTTCGGCCTCACCGCCTCCTGCTCCAAAGATCGTGAAGATCCGGCTAGTCGCAACCGTTAACTGGACTTGGGACCCGCAGAGTTCTTTATCCAGGGCAGGGACCAGATGAATGAGCGACAGGTATCCGCGCTCGGCTCCTGCTCCTGACATCTCTACAGCAGACGGAATTCCGCGCGGCGTCTGCTCTTCCAGCATCCAGGCATGGAGAATGCGGTCGATGACGATGCCGTCCCTTCGCAGATCATCGGCGAGCCGCTGGTAATCCCCGGCATGGACCGGATTCAGCTCGTACCGATCCGGTGCATGTCGTTGATACTGCGCGGCAGCCAGCACCCCGATACAGCGGTCCCCTTGTTCAACAAGCCGTTCTTGACATCGCTCGGCAGCCCGGCCTTCTCCACGCAGAATGAGCCAGGTTAGCGGATGCGGGCTTGTATTGCTTGGCGGGTCCGAGAGCGGCTCCTGCTTCCATGCAGGCAGATAGAGCAAGGAAATGTCCGGCCCCGCCGTTACCGCCTGAGGCGGTTCTGATAGCGCTGGCCGAGGCAGATAGGTCTGCCGGTCGAAGCTGTACATAGGCAGAGGCAGCCGCCGGCGGGACTGCGGCGGATAAAGCTGGTCCCACTGGACAGGTACCCCGGCTAGCCAGAGCTGGGACAAGGTCTGCACGAAAACGGCTGCTTCACTGGCCGCTGCCGCAGCCCCCAGGCTGGACAGCACCAGCCGGTCACCTCCGCTCTGGGCTTTCACCAGACGGCATAACGTCTGGCCTGGGCCTATTTCAAGGAAGATATTGTCCTCATCAGCCAGACAGCCGCTGACCATGGCCGAGAAGTTCACCGTCCCGCGAAGCTGAGCAGTCCAATACTCGGGATTCACTGCCATCTCGCCGGTGACAGGTTCGCCGGTCAGACAGGAATAGAACGGCAGCTCAGGTGTATTCAGGTGCTTGGAGCGGAGTACTTCGCGGAACGGCTCCAGAATGGTATCCATCCGTGAAGAGTGGAACGCGTGAGAGGTGTTGAGCCTAGCCGTGAAGATCCCCGCTTGGCTCCACTCCTCCTGCCGCAGCCGCAGCTCTTCTTCGTCGCCTGAGAATACGCATAACCCCGGCTGGTTAATAGCTGCGAGCGATACGACTGCACTGACATACCGGCCTGCTTCAGATGCAGGAATAGCTGCGGCTAACATCATTCCACCTGGAGCGGACTGCATCAGTCGTCCGCGAGCTGCCACAATATCGAGCGCATCCTCAAGGGTGAAGACCCCGGCGAGTGTTGCCGCAACATATTCTCCGATGCTGTGTCCCACCATGTGGGAAGGGCGGACGCCAAGCTTCATCCAGGCACTGGCAAGCGCATACTCCAAGACGAATAATGCGGGCTGGGCGAGCCAGGTCTGGTCTAGCTCCGAATCGGAGAAAGTGCCAGCAAGACTCAGAGCTTCGGCGTCCGCCACACCGATATAGCGGCGGATATCCAGGCCAATCTTCGGACGCAGCAGCTCCGACAGCCGGTCCACTTCCTGGCGATAGGACAGATGGCGCCGGTACAGCTCCGCGCCCATCCCCATGACCTGCGAACCTTGGCCCGTGAACATGAATACCACCGGACGGTTAAGACGCTCCTGAGAAGATCGAATCAGTCCAGCACCTTCAGAATTTCTTAGGAGGCGGACAGCCTCTTCTGTCTGCGCTGCAGTACAGGCGAGCCGGTATTTGAATTGCCCCCGTCCCATTTGCAGCGTGAACGCAACATCGGCCAGCGGTACACTGCTTGAGAGGTTCTCCAAATGTTCTGCCAATTCGCCTTGCATCCGCTCCAGGGCAGCAGGACTTTTGGCCGAGAGCAGCAGAACTGCCGGAAGCTCCGCCGGCTCACTGTTTGCCCGGAGAGGCGGCTCCTCAAGAACCATATGGACGTTGGTGCCGCCAACGCCAAACGAACTGATGCCTGCGCGGCGCGGTAGCTTCCCTCTAGGCCACGCCACGGGTTCCCGGCTGAGGTAGAATGCCGACTTCTCCATCTCCAGCAGCGGGTTGGGTTCAGCATAATTGGCTGTCGGCGGAATCATCTCCCGTTCCAGCGATAGAGCGGTCTTGATCAAGCCGGCAATTCCGGCAGCGGCGTGCAGATGTCCGATGTTGCCCTTGACCGAGCCGATGGGCCGGTGCGGGCTCTCCTGACCGAACACTTGCTGTAAGGCGGTAAATTCAATCGGGTCACCGACGTTGGTGCCGGTACCGTGGGTTTCGATGTAACCGATGGTATCCGGTTCAATATCCGCGAGGTTCCAGGCCGAGCGGATAACCTCCTTCTGGCCCTCCAGGCTGGGGGCAGCAAAGCCTACTTTTCGCCGCCCGTCATTGTTACTTGACGAGCCTTTAATCACAGCATAGATATGGTCGCCGTCCTCTATAGCTTCCGAGAGGCGCTTGAGTACCACTGCACCCGCACCCTCCCCGAAGATGGTCCCATCGGCCCGGCTGTCGAAAGGGCGGCAAACGCCACTTTTGGAATAAATAGTGCCCTCCTGGTAGAGATAACCCGACTTGCCTGGCTGCTCCAGCGTCACCCCTCCGGCAACGGCCAGATTGCAGTCTCCAAGCAGGAGACCCTGGCAAGCCAGATGGACTGCTGCAAGTGAGGTTGAACAGGCGGTGTACAGGGTGTAGCTGGGTCCCGTCAGATTGAGCTTGTAGGAGATCAGTTGGCTTAAGAAATCCTTGCTCGACACGATACCCGACTCCAGCACATCTTCACCGTCTCCGTGGCGGGACAGATGATCACCCGTCCATTTCAGGTCGAGCGGAGCCCCGGCATACATGCCGATTTGTCCTTCATAGCGGTCGGGGTGATAGCCCGAATTCTCTAGCGCATGATAGACAATTTCGTGGAACAGACGGATCTGGGGGTCCATGTTCTCGGCTTCCCAGGAGGCATATCCGAATAAAGAAGCATCGAAATCGTATACGTTATCCAGGTAAGGCTTCGCTCTGACGTAATCGGGATGGTTCAAACGTTCTGGAGAAATCCCTTGTTCCCGAAGCTCCTCGAAGCTGAATTGGGTTACCGCGGATACGCCGTGGATCAGCAGATTCCAATACGCCTCGATCGTATCCGCGCCCGGAAATTTACCGCTCATGCCAATGATGGCAATCTCAAGTCCGGTCTCTGCGGTCTCTTCACTCATTACATCACCTTCTTCCCTTGATGGACTCCAGTGTTTTCAAGCGGCTTGCTTTTCTTTTACGGTCTTCGGAATCTTTGAGCACCTCGCTCTTATCTGTCTGGTCTTCCCTGTCCGCGAACAAATAGGCATCCAGCAGATGAATCGTCGGGTAGGAGTACATTTTGACAATCGACGTATCTTTGACAGATAAAGCATTGAGTTGGGCATTAATCTGAATCAGATCCAGTGAGCTTGCTCCCGCTTCGAAAAAATTGTCGTGCAGACCAATCGCCTCCAGCTCCAGATAGTCCATGAACAGTTCTGCCAGCTTCCTCTGTGTCTGTGTAAGCGGAGGTGCATATTCGGTGCTGCTAGCCATCCGTTTGCGCTTGCGCCCCGTAGGGAGAGACTTATTATTAACAGGTTTTATCCCCTCCGGCGTGTTAGCCTCAAGTAAGGAATAGCGGGTGTTCAGGTCGGTCGTTGACAACAGCCACTGAACGGGTGATAACTCTACACTCATGACTTTGGATAAAATATGCTCAAGCACTTCCATTCCTTCAGCATTGGTCATTCCGCCCTGGAGCTGCGCCATCTCCGGCTTTGGAGCTGCGGCATGTTCCTGAGTAATGACAATTTTGCCGATATGCTTGGCTGATGCCATATACCGGAAAGCCTCTTCCGTATCTGCGAACCGGTAAGGGATCACAGGCAGCGGTATGAACGTACCTTCTTCCACATGCCGGGCAAGCTCTCGGAACAGCCTTTTGTAGCCTGGAAGGCCGCTGTCCATGCTGATGGCTGACACAGAAATTCCTTTCTCAAAAATCCGCATTCCCAGCGTGCTGTTCTCCATAATGTCCTTTACGCCCATTTCCAGAAATCTGCCGTGCGGGGCCAATAAGGAGAGCCCTTGCTCGACAGCCTCACCCGTTAGGGAATTCAGAATGACGTCTACCGTTCCGGCAGACTCACGGATTTGGTCGGCAAAAGCAAGATCCCGCGAGGAGTACACATGCGAGATACCCAGTGAACGCAGGTAGTCTCGTTTCTCTTCGGTACCGGCCGTTGCATAAATCTCCGCTCCAACCCACTGGGCGATTTGCACGGCTGCCAGACCCACGCCGCCTGTTGCCGTATGGATTAGCACTTTCTCGCCCAAGGAGAGCTGTCCACGGATAATTAGCGCGTAGTAAGCTGTCATAAAGGCAATCGGCAGGGTTGCCGCTTCAGCAAACGATATCCGTGAAGGCTTGCGTACCACCGAGCTTGCCGGGACCCGCGCGTATTTGCCCAAGCTTGCTCCGGCTATCGCCATCACTTCATCTCCAGGCAGCCAATCGGTTACACCTGCCCCCACCCTCGTTACCGTTCCCGCACATTCCAGGCCGAAGCTGAAACCATAGGAATCCGGAAGCTTAAGCACACCAAGTGCATACAGCACTTCCTTAAAGTTCAGGCCGTTAGCTACCACTCTAATCTCTACCTCATCCGGTTCTGGAGGCAGCCGATATTCAGACAGGATATGGAGGCTGTTCAGTTCACCCGGCACAGCTAATCCCAGCCGGTAATTGCCGACCGCAGGCAATGTTCCATTGCGTTCCAGCGGCAATGGGTCTGACAGTGACTGGTTGCGGACTTTGCTCATGACATATTCTTCAATCTCCATGAGTACACTGCCTTCCAGATCGGTAATGCGGCAGGTGAATGTCCGGGCTTCCTCACTTTGTTCCCCTTCTTGCACAATGGTGTAGAGATTAGCAGAGAACGGCCGGAGAATCTGGAGGTTCTTATAGGCAAAAGGCAGATACGCACGGCTGTCCTCCGATTGTCCGCCCAGCAGGCTCGTTGCCCGGTCCATCAGAGCAGGATGAACTCCGTAATCAGCCGAGTCTCTTGCCAGACCCTCTGGCAGTGACAATTCCGCAACCGCTTCGTTCCCGTTGCGGAAGAAACGGCGGATGTTGTTCCAATGAGGGCCATATTGCATGCGTACCACCGTGCCCTCGCCGGATCGTTCTGCTTCAACAGGAACCGCTGCTGCCAGTAGATCGTTCTGGAGCTTATTGAGCTCTGCGCCGCTGAGGGTCCGATCATTCTGCTCATCCAGGCGCTCCGCGCAGCCTTTGGCATGTTGTATCCATTCCCCTTCTTTTCCTATGGAGGACATGGAGAATTCCCAGCCGCTGCTATTGTTGGACCATACGGTTCTTAGTTCACACACCTCTTCGACCACAAGCGGTTGTACAAAAAACAGTTCTACAATGTTCAGGCCGGTATCTCCGGTTAACTCTTCAAACGATGCCCTCAGAATCTCTACATAAGCTGTTCCCGGTAAAATAGAGGAACCGAGCATCCGGTGGCCGTCCAGTACCCAATGATGCTCTGCCGACAATCTGGATATATAGACCGTCTGCGTCTCGCTTGCCGACTCCCTTTTGGAGGTTAGCAGCGGGTGGGTGATGCGCAGGGGGAGCTCCGCTTGCTCTTTTGTGCCGGCCGGGTGCTCCGCCTCATCTGTGCCGGAGCCGTTATATCGGTTCACAGCTTCAACTGCCATCCCCGTCTCCTTCCAAGCATCCCAATCCACGCTGACTACTCGCATTCCAGACGAATCCCCGGCATGTGCACGGGCAAATCCGTCCATGAAGGCATTGGCCGCTGCGTACCCACTCTGTCCGAAAGCACCGAATGTGCCGCTGATCGAAGAGAATAGCAGGAGAAATGCCGGTGGCTGCTGCATAGCTGCAAGCACCTCATATAAGACTGTGGTCCCTGCGATTTTGGGCCGCAGCACCGCTGCGGTTTGCTCTCTTGTTGCGATGTGGATCATGCTTCCATCCGGCACTCCTGCGGCATGAAATACTCCGTCCAGCGGGCCGAAGCGCTCCGCCGCTGCACAAATGACACGTTCCATCGAAGCAAGATCAGCAACATCGGCATATTCGACATGCACCTGTGCTCCGCTCAAACATAGCTGTTCCAGCCGGTCCTGTACCGGATGCGGCTTGCGGCTAACCAGCACAAGCTTGGCCTGATATTGACTAGCCAGATAATCGGCGAGTGCTAGGCCGATTCCGCCAAGGCCGCCAGTGATCAGGTACACCGCTCCCTTGCGCAAAGCTCCGGCCGGAAGGGCTCTCCGGGGAAGGGGTACCCGGATGAAACCATGTTCATATCGGTGTGAGGACCGCAGTGCTTGCCGGATGGGCAACGGGCTAGCCTTACTAGCCGATCCTTCGAAAGGCAGGGTCAGCAGAATTCCGGGATTCGCGGCGATGGACTCCTGATCGAGATCCAGTGTGTGCACCCGGATATGCGGATACTCCAGCGGGATTACGCTGGCTATCCCAAGCAGGGTAGCTTTCAGCGGATCTACGATGTCGTTCGGATGGACCCGTTCCATTTGATCTGTGACCAGCGTTAACTCCAGCGGCTTCCCTTGCGCGGCTACAGCTGCAGCGCGCACCAGCTCCAGTACACTGTACAGGCAGCGGTTAAGCACCTCCGTGTCGGCAAGATTCTCCCCGCTTCGTCCAGACGCTACTTGGGCCTGAGCTAAGGTCTCTGCTTGGTCCAACCCGAGACTCCACAAATGAATGATCTGTTCAGGCGGCTGTGTCCCGGCTTCGGCAAGCACTTCAAATAATTGAGCATAATGGGCCGGGTTGCCTGGATCAAGGGTATACTCCGCAGCAGACTCCCTCTGAAAGGTCCCTTCGGGGTAGACCTTGATCCACTGAGCCCCTTGCTCCTCCAGCAACGCTGCATACTGGTCAGCGAGAAGGCTCCGTTCAATGAACAACAGCACCGTCTGTCCGTTGCAGCCAGAACGCTTGTCTTCCATACTGTCCTCTTGCTCACTCCAGTCCGGGGCATAAGCCCATTCAGAAACGGGGCGTACGCGGGCAATCGAGCTGTCCGGTTGGATATCCTCTGCCTTCCCCTGCTGGTATTTCCAGTAATATTGCTTCCCGAACGGGTATACCGGCAGGGAAACCCGCCGTCCGTTGCGGTTCTCAAATACTCTCTCCCAGTGGATAGCCACTCCGCTCATCCATAGGTCGCCCAAGGCCTGAAGCAGATGGACTCCTGCAGCCTGTGCCTCGGAGGCTTTGGGTACTACGCTAAGAATCTTACTATTGCTGCGGACACCCGGATTGCGGCGGATCAGTTGACCCAGCGTCCGGCCGGGGCCGACTTCCAGAAATACAGGCTCAAGCTGTTCCGCCAGTGTTGCCACGCCTTCCGAGAACCTGACGGTTTGCCGGACATGATTCACATAGTATTCAGGGTCCACCGCTTGTTCGGCTGTGATCAGCTCCCCCGTAACATTGGAGATATACGGAATTGCCGGAGCCGCCCATTTGATTTCTTGGAGCGCTTTGCTGTAGGGGCCGAGCATCGGCTCCATCATCGCGGAATGAAAGGCATGCGATACCTGGAGATGGAAGGGCTCATGGCCACTTTGCCGCAGCTCGGCTGACAGGGCACTAATGGATGCGGGCGGTCCCGAGACCACTGTGAGTTCCGGGCTGTTGGTCGCAGCCACGGACAGAGCTTGTCTTTCGCCCAGTAGTGGGAGCACATGCTCGTGCCCGAGGCCAATACTAATCATCTCGCCGTGTTCCATCTGCTGCATTAACGAGGAACGGCGGATCACCAGCCGGATGGCCTCCTCCAGTGTCAACACGCCTGCGAGACAGGCTGCTGTATATTCACCCAGGCTATGCCCGATCATAGCCGTCTGCGAGATGCCCCAATGCTGCAAAAGCCGGGCCAGCGCATACTCCACCATAAACAACAGCGGCTGGGCAATTTCGGTCTGGTCGATAGCGTGTAAAGCCGTTGCCGGCAGTGATGGCCCTCCCGGGTCCGGCTGCTGCTGCGGAAGCCAGATGGACCGCAAATCGGTCGCCAGGATCGGTGAGGCCAGCTCCAGACAGCGATCCATTTCACGCTGGAATAGCGGCTGCGTATCATACAGGTAACGTGCCATTCCTGCGTATTGGGTTCCTTGGCCCGGGAATGCGAATACCACATGCACAGCCTCCCGGGTACGGGCAATGTTGCGTGTTCCACTCAGGAAAGCCCGCAGGCCGGCAGCAAGCTCAGCGGCATCTGCGGCAATCCATGCCATCCGGAAGTTCAATTCTTGCCGGCCTGTATTCAGCGTAAAGGCAATATCCGCAATTTGTTGCCCTTGCCCTTCTGCTGAACTGAGATAACGGAGCAAGTCTTCTGTTTTTTGCAGCAGGGCTTCTTCTGTCGCAGCGGATAATAAGAACAGTTCGGGTGATCCCTCACTCCGGTTCTGTCTGTTCCCAGGATCTGCGGCGACGGGAAGCGGGGCCTCCTCCAGGACGACATGCGCGTTGGTTCCGCCGATTCCAAACGAGCTTACGCCGGCACGGCGCGGCGAACCCTCCGGCGGCAGCCAATCCTGAAGCGTGGCATTGACATACAGAGAACTTTTGTCGAAGCTAATGGCTGGATTTGCCTCTTTATAATGCAAGCTGGGAGGCAACTGCTTGTGATGCAGTGCCAGCACGGTTTTGATGAATCCGGCAATTCCGGCAGCAGCATCGAGATGTCCGATATTGGTTTTGACAGACCCGATGGCTGTTTCGGTTCCATTCGAGACGGGGAACAACCCGGACAAGGCCTCGATCTCAATGGGATCACCCAGTGGGGTGCCTGTACCATGTGTCTCAATGTAACTAATGGATTCCGCTGAGACAGCTGCGGCTTCCAGGGCAGCCGTCACAACATCTATTTGTCCCTGAACGCTAGGTGCAGTGAATCCAGCCTTGCGCGTTCCATCGTTGTTAATCGCAGAACCCTTAATAACAGCGTAGATGTGATCGCCGTCACGAACCGCCTGATCCAGCTTTTTTAACACCACAAGACCCGCACCATCGCCGCTGACCGTTCCTTTGGCATCTGTATCGAAGGCTCTGCAGTGCCCATCGGGCGATTTAATCATGCCATCCTGGTAGGTGTAGCCCGATTTCTTGGGTACTGAGATCGACACCCCGCCTGCAAGCGCCAGATCTGATTCTCCTCTCATCAGGGAATTGCAGGCTAGATGCACCGCAACCAGTGACGAAGAACATGCGGTTTCTACGGTTAGCGACGGACCTGTCAGATTGAGCTTATAAGAGACGGGCATGCTCAAGGAATGTACATTTAGATTGGCCGCCCTCCAGCGTTCTGTATCGTCCTCCAGGGAATCGAACAGCCGGTTCACCCAGTTCAGATGGACCGTTGCGCCCACGAATAAGCCAATGGCATCCCGGTACCGCATGGGATCGTATCCGGCATCCTCTAGGCCCGCCCAGGCGAGTTCATGCAGAATGCGAAGCTGGGGGTCCATCAGTTCGGCCTCTTGCGGACTGTAATGGAACAACTCCGCATCGAAGTATTCGATATCCTCAAGCATCCCCTTCGCTTTCACATACCTGGAGTCACGCAGCAGCGTCTCGGCAATTCCGGCAGCACGCAATTCTTCATCGGAAAAGAACGAAATGCTCTCCTTCCCCTCCCGCAGATTGCTCCAAAAACTCGTCGGATCAGCAGCGCCTGGGAACCTTCCCGCAAGTCCGATGACAGCAATATCACTGGTTGTTACGGAAGCGTCTTCCTTCGGCGGTTGCTCTACTTGGGAGGCAGCAGCCACATGATCGGTGTCGTTCTTTGGACTATCTTCTGACTGCTTCGCTGCCATGTACGCGGCGAGTTCTCTGACCGTTGGATATCGGAATAAATCGGTTACCGACAGTTCAATACCGGTGGAAGCACGCAGCGTATCGCTGATACGGATCGTCAGGAGCGAATTGCCGCCGATATCAAAAAAAGGGGCATCCAGTCCAATTTGTTCCACCCCTAATGCTTCTTTCCAGGCTTCCAGCACCGTGATTTCCATGGAGGCCAGTGATTTAACAGACGTACCTCCGGTGACTGAGGAAGGGAACGGCAGGTTGCGCAGCGCCTTCTTGTCAATTTTTCCGTTAATCGTCAGCGGCAGCGCAGCAAGCTGCATGTAACGCGTAGGCACCGCATAGGAGGGCAGCCGTTCCAGCATAGCTTTTCTTAGTGGACCAGGTTGCAGTGTGTTACCCGCTACGAAATAAGCAGCCAGCTCCTTCTCCCGGTCCACTGACTGAATCATAATAACCGTACAGTCTTCGATTCCGGGCAACCGGCTTAATTCATGTTCGATTTCTTGCAGCTCAAGCCGGTATCCCCGAACCTTCACCTGATTGTCAGCTCTCCCGAGAAAATCAATATTTCCATCGGGCAGCCAGCGGGACAAATCCCCTGTTCTGTACATCCTGTACTCTGGATATAGCGGATCGGGAATAAATTTGGCCTCGGTTAGCTCAGGGTTGTTCAGGTACCCTCTTGCCACGCCTTCCAGCCCGACGCATAGTTCACCAATCGCTCCCACGGGCAAAAACTGTTGATTCCGGTCCAGAATATAGGCAGTGGAGTTCGAGATAGGCCTGCCGATAGGAATTCTGGTCTCATATTCCCGTTCAATCGCAAATGTAGTGGACAGCACCGAATTCTCGGATGGTCCATAGCCATTGACAAGTGTCAAAGCGGGACAGGCCTGTCTCACCTTGTTAATCTGTCTTGGCGACAACGTATCCCCACCAATAATCAGATAACGCAGTGAACGGAACAGCGAAGCATCCACACTGGCTAATTGATTGAACAGCGGTGTAGTCATCCACATCAGGCTTATTTTCTGCTGGAGCAGCGTTTCTTTTAATACATGAGGCATCAGCAGCTTATCCTGATCCATCAGGTACAGTGACGCTCCATTCAGCAGTGCCCCCCAGATCTCGAAGTTGGAGACATCGAATTCAAACGGACATGTCGGCAAAATCACATCGCTGGTGCTGAAATTAACAAACTCTGTATGCTTCACCAGCCGCACGATCCCTCTATGCTCGATCATCACGCCTTTGGGCCTTCCGGTAGATCCGGAAGTATACACAATGCAGGCTACACGGTGTCCGCCATCATGCGGAGAAGGGAAGCTGCCCAGCAGATCCGTATCTTCTGTCTCAAGGATATCTTGGTAACACAGCGTGTCTACATTCATCGATGTCATAAAAGAAAGCCGGCTGTCCCTGTCAGACAGCATAAGCCGCATCCCTGAATCTTCGATCATGAATCTGATCCGCTCTTCAGGATAATCCGGGTGCAGAGGCACATAAGCCGCCCCGGATTTCAGAATCGCGAGCAGTCCCATGATCGTCTCCGGGCTCCGCCGAGACTCGATTCCAATGTATTGCTCCGGCCCGGCTCCAAGACGAACCAGTGCAGCGGCTACCTGGTCAGACCTCCGGTCAAGCTCAGCATAGGTCCACTTGACTTGCTCATGAATGATGGCAATGTTCTGGGGATGGCTCCGTGCCATCGTGGTGAACCACTGCGGAATCGATTGTTCACGGAACTGCTTCAGGGGTCCGGCGGCGGATAGCAGTCCGTTCATTTTTAAGGCGTCAGGTTCGGCGATCCTAATGTCTGACACCTGTGCCTTTGGCTGCGTGACCAGATTGTGCAGCAGTTGCACAAAGCACTGTGACATCTGATTTACCACAAAATAGTCATAGCTTTCCTGATCATAGATGAAGTCCATTTCGAAACCGCTGCTCTCCCGAATGAGCAGGGTAAGCGGATA
Source organism: Paenibacillus rhizoplanae (assembly GCF_042684125.1). Taxonomy (NCBI): domain Bacteria; kingdom Bacillati; phylum Bacillota; class Bacilli; order Caryophanales; family Paenibacillaceae; genus Paenibacillus; species Paenibacillus rhizoplanae. The sequence goes on from NZ_JBHUKY010000072.1 coordinate 132,427, forward strand.
ATGCGTGTGCTCCACCATTTCAAAGGAGCTGATCGACAAGGGAGCTTGTCCGGTTAGGCCCTCCGCTGCGGAACCTGCCATTGGCTGCTCCAGGAGCACCTTATCCAGCGGATAGTTCTCCATGACCAGCAAGGTATCAAATAACTCTTCGGTACCTTGAATCCCGGCGTATCCCCGGATCTCGGACAGACCGGCCATTTCATAGGGACGCCTGGCTGTAATTGCGGATTGAACGCCCGCCAAATATTCCAGAACACTTTCCCTCTTTCGGCTGGAAAGACGCAGCGGCACCGTATTGATCAACAGCCCGACCATACGCTCGATGCCGGTAAGACTAACGCCCCTGCCGGATAACGTCGAGCCAAATACAATATCATCGACATGTTTGAACCGCTGGAGCAATAGGCCCCATGCACCATTCATCAAGGTTGCTACCGGCATGCCATTGTTTTGACAGAATAGACGCATTCCCGCCGCTGCCGTTTCCGGTATGCTCAGGGATACCCGTTTGAATCCCGGGCGCCGGGGTTTGTAGAACGGTTGTATCGTTTGTTTTATTTCATAATCCCGCAGGCAATCAGCCCAATATACCGCTTCACGTTCCGGTTGGCGTGAGCCTTTGACAGCCGCCAGGTAAGCCTTCATTCCCGGCTTTGCCGAAGGGGATACTTCCTGATCTTCAGCGAGTGCCCGGTAGGCATGAAGCCATTCTTCCAGCACAATGCCGAGACTCCAGCCATCCAGCACAATGTGATGGAATGTCAGGAACAATCTGCACTCCCCGTCGAACTTACATAATACGATTCGCAGGGTTTCCCGGGTCAGATCGAAGCGCATGGTACGGTTCCGTTTACCTATGATTTCTGAAATTAGCTGTATCCGTTCTTTCTTGCTCCTCGTCTGCTTCAGAGCCTGTTGGTCTTCAGTGGAAAGGACGGCCTTGAATTCATCAGGGATCATTCCGCCCGTGAAATCATAGATTTCCGGCAACGGTTCACGGTTCCGAAGCACAATCTGCACAGGTGCCCGGAGCCCCTCCCATTTGAACACGGACCGCAATGCGTCATTCGCACGGTAGACAGCGAGCCAGGCTGCATTGAACAGCCGGTTATCTACTTGCCCCTGTAGACTAAGTATAAGGTGCTCCATGTATTCACTTTTGGATTCCTCCTGCAAATAATGAAACAGCATCCCTTGCTGCAGCGGCCGCAGCGGCCATATATCCTGGACGTTGTTTTTCTCAACCTTCATGTTGGGCCTCCTCACTTATGAACGGCAAGTGCATCCTGAATGGCGGCGATCACATCATCCTGACGGTCATGAATGAAAAAGTGCCCGCCGGGCAGATTTTTGATCTTCATGCTCCCGCTGATATACTGCTCCCACTCTATCCCGTTCTCTGCAGGCATCAAGGGATCATCGGTACCGACCATGACCGTGCAATCCACCGGAAGCTTCACGCGCCGGCCGTTGCCGGCATACAACTCGTAGATTCTATAGTCCGCTTTGATGATCGGCAGGAAAACTCTCATTAGCTCTGAATGATTAACCAGTTCCTGAGCCGTACCGCCCAGTTTGAGAATTTCTTGAAGGAATAGCTCGTCCGGCAGTTTATGCAGTTGCTCCTCTCCATAACGCAGGTGCGGTGGATTACAGCCGGAGAAGAAGACATGTTCCGGAAGCGCCTGTCCGCTCTCCAGGAGCCGCACACTCAGTTCATACGCCGCCAGTCCTCCCAGGCTGTGTCCGTACAGCGCATATGGACTCCCCTGAAGCTGGCTGCCCAGATGCTGTACAAGATCGTCAATCAATGACTCCATACTGTCGCATAGCTTGGACCCGAACCTTTTGCCTCTGCCTGGAAATTCAAGGGGGACCACTTCGATATTGGCCGGCAGCAGGGTCCTCCATTTCAGGTAGATGGCTGCGGAACTGCCGGAATAAGGAATTGTAAAAAGCTTGATAGTCATAAGGAAGCCTCCTCTTGAATCACTTGCGGCTGTGTCTGGTTGTCCGTTAACCCGGCTGGGTACAGCGGGAACCACATTTTTAACAGTCTTAAGGCAGAAAACATCGTTCCTGTAATTGCGGTCATAATCATAGCTGGAACTATCGTAAACGGTGCCCATACGACAATAAATCTCCAAGGATAACCCCAAAAAAGCATTTTGGGTATATACCAGGCCACACCCATAATAAGAGCGGCCAGGATCACCAAACCGGATGTCTTGGCGTATAGGGAGAAAGAAGGTCTCCTGCGCAGCCGTCTGCCATTGCGGATCAGGCGCAGATCCTTGACCCATGCGTAGAGCAGCCAGAGACATAGAGCCGTACAAATAAGGATCATGATCTGTCCTGCGAGATTCGCTGTGTCCATAGTATCCATGGGTGCGGCGGCAGGACTCAGATCTTGCTGCAAGGCATATAGTCCTTCGCAAATGGCGTAAGTCGCCGTCGTATTCCGGTTACCCAGAACAGCAACTCCGATTTGTTGGACTGGATCAAACAAGACGTACGAAGAGAAATTGGGATTATTGCCTCCGTGTGAAAAAAGGGTATGATCTCCTTTGTTAAATACTAGCCAGCCACCCCCATAGCGAAAAGATGTTATATACGGAGGAGTTAGTGTTGCCTTGACCGTTTCATCGGGAATCTGTGCACGGGCAATGGCTCCCCCAAGCGCTGAAGGCGCCGCTGCCGGGTTCATCTGCAGATTCAACCAGCGGGCCATATCCGTAGCGCTCGACAAGATGTAGCCTGCGGGTGTATTCCCGCGGTAGACGGGGGCTTGATACTCTCTGTTGCCGATAAGTCCAGGCTTGTAGCCTTGGGAGATTTCCTTGCCGCCTTGCAATATCGCTCTGCCTGCGGTTGTCAGCTCTAATCCCAAAGGCTGAAAGATTTCAGCGGACATATAAGATTCATAGGACATCCCGCTCACCGCTTCAATAATTGCACCAAGCACATCATAATTACCGGTGGAGTACAGAAATTGGGTCCCCGGTTTAGACCAGAGCGGATTCTCGCTTAGTCCGCGCACCGTATCCTGAAGTGCGGTGTCTTCGGTGGACGGATCTATCCGTGCAACAGAATCACTGCCCAGCCCACTGGTCTGGTTAAGGAAATGCCCAACCGTTGGTTCGGCAGCCTCCCCCTTTGCTTGCAGTGTTAACCATGGCAGATAGCGGGTTACTGGCGCTTCCAGGTCTACAAGCCCTCGTTCGACAAGCAGCAGCAGACCGACACTGGTGAAGGCTTTACTGTTGGAGCCAATTTCGAACAAGGTGTCTGGGGTTACCGGTATATTCCGGCTGGCATCAGCTTTGCCATACCCCTTAACATAAGTCTTGTCACCGCGAAGCACCGCTACAGAGACACCGGGAAGATCCATCTGATCCATCAGCTTAAGCACATATTTGTCAACGGACTCAGCTGAAATCCCGCTATTAGCAGTATTTGCCGAAGCTGGCGGCATCGCAGCTATGCCAAGCAGCATACAGGCACAGAGCATTTTGATTAGCAATCGGTTCATGTTATCCCCCCTGTTACTTGAATAACGAATCCAATTCCTCCTGCGTCATATCCACTGCATCAAAATCAGCGGGCGTCCAGCTTGGCTCCCTATGAACAGGCGGTTGACTGAGAAGTTCTGCAAAGTGGGCTTTATACCGCTCCATCCACTGCTCCATGACCTTGTCCGGCATACTGGAGGGAGAACGCAACTCCAGATACAGTATGCGCTTCAGAATATAAGCGTTGATCTCCAGTACGAATGGTGTTGCATTGTCTTCAGCTATATCCGGTCCTGTGGGTTCATTCAGAACACGCAACAGCCCATTCGCGTAATCCTCCTGAAATTCCCCAAGATAATTGAATACAATCCGGGGAACAGCCGGTGTAATCAGTCCCAATCCATAAGCTAAAATGCCATATCCCAGACCTTTGCGGGGCACCGCCCTGAACTGTTGGAGGATGTTATCCCTCCTCTCGATTACAGTTGTACCGGCCTGAGCGGTGATTCTGACCGGATACAGACTGGTGAACCAGCCAGTGGTACGCGAGAGATCCATGTCAGGGAACAAGGGCTCCCGGCCATGTCCTTCCAGCCAAATGACCTGCGTCTGCCAGTTCCCGGTATCCTGAAATGCCAAGGCAAGTGCAGTCTGCAGCAGCTCATGGGGCTGCAGACCGTTAATCTGCTGGCACTGTTCAAGCAATAGCCCCGTTTCAGCAGGGCTGAACGTCAGCGTACGAAGTGTTGTGCGTCCACTACCCGGTTGCCCAAAACAAAGCCAATGATCATCTGGGAGGTTGTAATTTCCATTCCAATATTCCCGCTCCCGCTGGACCAGCGGTTCAGCACGTTCGCTCAGTGCCAGCGCCCAGTGCTTGAACGATGATGTTTTGGGCAGCCACTGGCATTCTCCCCGAAGCAATCGTCCCAAATCCTCCAAAATAATCCGCCATGAGACACCGTCTATACAGACATGGTGAGCCGCCAGCAGCAGACGATTAGCACATCCCGGCTCGATAATTAAGCAGGCGCGGAAAGGGAACTGATCCTGCTGAGTAAGACGTATGCCTGCCTTCAGTGCGGAGGTATACGTCAGGAACTCTTGCTCCCGTTGTGTAGGATCAAATTCGGTCAAATCAAGTACATCAGGCTGAAACTTAGCCACAGAAAGTTCGTTGTTATAGGAGAGAATCTGCTCTACAGAGTCATAATGCAAGCGCAAGGAGTCATGGTTCTGAATCAACTGCCTTAAACTGTCTTCAAGGGTATGCATGGCAATATCTTCCCGGATCTCCAGCAGCATCGATTGCAGATAGTAGTCTTCATTCGCAAGCTCACGGGAGAAGAACCACGACAGGATCGGTGTCAACGGGATGATTCCCTCCGGCGGCCCCTGTGTATGAACCTCTTTATCTTCAGTGAGATGCAGAAGCATTTCGCTAATGAGAGGATGATCCAGAATATCTGCCGCGCTGAGTTGAAGTCCTTGATTTTTGAGTAGGCTTGAAATCTGAATGGCTTTGATGGAATCCCCGCCCAGATTGAAAAAACGGTCCTCCAGGCTGATTTCCTTACGCTCCAGAATGGTCCGCAGTGCGGATAAAAGCCATTTAGTCTGACTCCCCCCTTCGTACTCCTGGACCTGTACTGCGGCGTCATCCAGTTCTTGTGCAAGCTGCCTCCGATTGGTCTTCCCATTAGCAGTTAGCGGAATCTCTGTTCTAAAAATGATACGTCCCGGGACCATGTATCCAGGCAGGATGCCTGCTAGACGGCTGCGGATATCGAGCGCTGTAAGCGAGCCTCCGACAATACAGGCGACCAGTTCCATGCCGGGACCTTCACCCTCCGTCATGACAACTGCATTACGGATACCCTCCATCTCCAGCAGGTGATGTTCGATCTCTTCCGTCTCGATTCGGTAGCCTCTAACCTTAAGCTGGGTATCACAGCGGCCGATATATTCCATCACACCGCCTTCACCCCACCGGACCAGATCCCCCGTACGATACATCCGGTTGCCTTTGTTCACTGCATCCGGCAAGAAGCGTTCCGCCGTCAGCCCGGGTTGATGGACGTAGCCATCTGCAACACCGGGGCCGGAAATGTAGAGTTCTCCCTTCGCGCCTGGAGGCAGAGGCCGCAAATCCCTATCCAATATATATAGCTTCGCATTTGCAGCAGGTACTCCGATAGGCACGGTTGCCCCCTTGTCTGTTAAGGGATCATAACGGTAAATCATACAGCCTACGGTTGCTTCCGTTGGCCCGTATTCGTTATAGATAGCTACAGTAGGACCGTAGGCTTGCTGAACGGCCGCCGCAACACCGGTCTTGAGACTTTCCCCGCCTACAATCAGTGTCCGCAAGGCAGCATTCGGCCTCCGTTCTTGCCCCATAAGTGCAAGATGGGAAGGGGTGAGCTTGATTACTGTAGCCCTGTTCTCGTTCAGAATCCGGCTCAAGGTATAGTCCTCGCCGCCAGAGGGGTATATCCTCAACTGGGTGCCGCTGACCAGGGGTACGAATAAGGAGGTCAGCGTCAGATCAAAGGCAATTGAGGAATAAAAGGCGAACACCTCATGTTCCGAGGTCAAGTATTCTGCCGCTGCCCAAGTGATATAGTTGGCCAGGTTAGAGTGAAGAACTTTTACCCCTTTGGGTGCTCCTGTAGATCCCGAGGTATATAGAATGTAAGCTGTTTCTTCAGGCCTCGACCTCTGCTGTGCTTCCTGAGACAACGGCCTATGCCGGAGCAGATGCCGGGGATTGCGCGTGGGGATAAGCCAGCCGGAAGCCGGTTCCTCTGACAGATCGGTCAACAGGCAGATTGCTCCCGAGTCTCGAAGCATATACTCCGCTCTGGCGGGCGGAACTCCGGGGTCAAGCGGCAGAAAAGCCGCACCGCACTGAAGAATCGCCAGCATTGCAATGACCAGTTCGGGAGAATGATGCATCCGTACACCTATTACGCCTGACACATGCGGGAATTCTGCGGTCAGTGCTGACGCAAGGCAATTAACCTGCTGCGCCAATTCTGCAAAGGTCTGCTGCTCCTCTGCACAGCTCAGGGCAATCCGGTTGGGATGGAGCCGAACCTGCTCTGCGTATAGATCCATAACCGTCTTTTCAAGTGAATAGTTGTGGATAGAAGGCTGATTGTAATGAATCAAGGTTTGTTTGCATTGCCTTTCGGTAGTCAGGGTTAGTTCCTTCAATGGAAGGTCTGGAGTATGCACCATCTGATTCAACACATGCAGGAGACAGTCCACCAGCGTTTCAGCCTCATCCTTGCCAATGATCTGAGTCTGGTAGTCCAGAGTGAACAATAACGTGCCATCCTCAGACCAGTCCTTGATCATCAACTGTACGGGATAAGCCTGCTCGCCGGAGTAGAACTCCTCATTGCTAATCCTCATGTTGTCCACGGTGGTTAACAGGTGGGTATTATAATAATTCACAGCGGCCTGGTATAGGCTGCCATGCCCATTTTTCCGCAGCTGAAGCTGCTGTGCAAGGAGATCGAACGGATACTTGTGATTGGCGAGATTACGTGAATATTCACGGCGTACCCGCTGTACAAATGCCCGGATGGACAGGCCTTCCTTAAGGTGCAGCGACAGCGGCAGATTACCAGTGAACATGCCAACGGTTGCTTTGGTGTGAGAAGAGCGGTTGGATACGGGTATAGACAGGATTACATCCTCTCTCTGGTAATACCTGCCTAGTACCAACCCGAATGCGGCAGATAAAAATAGGGGCAAAGACACATTAAGCTCTGGCAGAATACGGGTAATCTGCTCTGTGGCCTGCTTGTCGAGCAGGCGGGTGTAACGTCTGCCGGCGGGAGCAGTGGCCCTTTTGTCAAATAGCGGTTCGGGAAGAACATCAAATTTGTTCTCCCAGAATTGTTTGTTGCTCTGACAACGCTGAGAGCTCAGGTATTGATTTTCGAGATCGAGATAAGTCAAATAGGAGGGTTCGGACACAGCACTGTCAGAGATGTCTTCCCTGCCCAGCGATTCATAATGTCCGAGAATTTGTCTGGTCAGCAGGTCCATGGACCAGCCGTCGCAGATGATATGATGGGCTTTCAGGAGAAAACCATTATTCAGCTCCCCCACCTTGAAGGTAGCGATGTGGTATAAAGGAGCATCGAAAAGCTCAAATCGTTGTGCCGCTTCGGTCTTCACCCACCTCTCAAAAACCGTCTGGGGATCGGCATATGAGCTGAAGTCGTAGTGGGGCAACGGCTGTAGCGAATGAATATCCGCTACATATTGTTGCGGTTCACCGTCTTGTGCCTGCAAACGCAGGCGCAGGCCATCATGAGACTGAATCACATGTTGGATCGAAGTTTCCAAACGGGGGAAATCGAGCGTTCCGTGAATACGGACACAGCCACCAATATGATGTACGGCTGTCTGGGGATGAAGGCATTCGGTATACCAAATTCTCTTTTGGGGATGGCTTAAACGATGCAAGGCCTTATTCACAAGATCCATGTCAGTGTCCGCCTTTCGCAGATATAGAATTCAGTCTCCAGGATTCAATGGATTCGGCTAATCGGGCTATCGTCTGCTGCTCCAAAAAAACTTCAAGTCTAAGTGTCACGCAAAGCTGTTCACATAGATGTGCATGTAAGGAAGCTGCCAGCAGCGAGTTGCCTCCCAGTTCATAATAGTTGTCGTTGATTCCGATCGGGGCCACCCCCAGATACAGCTCCCAAGCTGCAACCAGCTCCCGTTCAACCTTTGTTCTTGGTGCGATGTATCCACCCAGCTGCTCTGGCCGCAAGTTGACGGGTTCCACCATGGGCTGAAGCGGTCCCGTAGTATCCAGTGCAGAATCATCACGCTCCACCCAGCAGCGTGTTCTTTCAAATGGATAGGCAGGCAATTCAATGCGGCGGCGGCGCTCCCCTTGATAATAAGCCTTCCAATTGACGGGGTAGCCTTCCATCCAGACTTTGCCGAGAAGAAGGTAAACGCTCTTCCATTCTGTGGTTCCATGACTCCCCGAAGATTCAGCAAGATTCATATCCAGCACCAGCCGATCGTTCTCATTCCTACTGCTGGTCTGTACTGAGGCTCCGTATTCCAGGGCATCCGTGAGATACGCTGTCCAATAATCACTACTGCTCCACTCTGCATGAGTCATCTGGCTCCTCCCCGGAGGTGCTGCAAGCGGAACTTTCATCGGTCCCGTTCTCATACTGGAGACGCGTTGCCGGTAGCTTCGGACAATGCTACCCTGCGCCTCCCCCGAAGTTGCGAGTGCGGCTGTGTAGGAGCTGCCCAGATACAAAGCATCCGCATGAGTCAGGAGGCCACAGGCATAAGCGGCGGCAAATAAGCCGCTGCCTGTACCTTGGCAGCCCGAGGGATGGATTCCCCAGCTCTCCCAGAGTTTGAATAAGGAGATCTGCACGGTTAAGGCGTATGCGGCTTGTGCCTGCAATGCCTCAACTCCCTTGCCGAACCATTCCTCTGCCAGGTTGTTACCCTGCACGAAGTTGCTGTAGAATACCTTTTCCTCAGCCATCCATTCCCCAAGCTCAGGAGTCTCGAAACTGGATAGATCCGGGAAGTGGAACAAGGGCATGCCCGCAAGCTCAGGGGCATCTTTCTTCCCAGTCTCCCGTTCCATCCACTCTGTCTCCCCTCCACAGCCGTATAGCCAAATGGCCCGGTGCTCAAACAGCTTCCGTCCGGTTTGCAATGTAAAGGCTGCATCTGCTAACAGCTCTTCTGAAGCCGGGCTTAGAAATTGCTGCAAGGAGTGCTTTTTCCTCTTGAGCGCCTCTGCACTTTTGGCGGAGAGTACGAACAATTTGCTGCGCCGCAAGGAAGGTCCCTTCGGCAACGCCGGTGCTTCTTGCAGGATAACATGTGCATTGGTACCTCCAAGCCCGAAGGAGCTGACCCCAGCCAGACGCCGTTGATTGGGGCTGCTCCACTCCAGCGGAACTGGATTCAGATAAAACGGGCTCTGGCCGGTCATCAACCTGTCATGTGGTGTATCTGCGTGAATAGCGGGTGGCAGTATCCTCTCTCGCAGGGCCATGACTGTCTTGATTAACCCAACGATACCTGCGGCTGGTCCCGTGTGACCGACGTTAGATTTAACCGAACCCAAAGCACAAAAAGCGTTTTTTTCAGTATGTCTGGCAAATACCTCATGCAGTGCTTCAAGCTCAATCGCATCTCCTAAAGGAGTGCCGGTACCATGAGCTTCTATGTAACTGATGTCCCTGGCGCTTACGTCAGCGTTCATTTGTGCGCGTTCAATAACCTGAATCTGACCTGTGACAGCGGGAGCTGTATAACCGGCTTTGAGGGCTCCGTCATTATTGACGGCAGAACCTTTAATAACAGCATAAATTGTGTCGCCATCTTCAAGGGCATCGCTGTATCGTTTCAGTACGACGCAACCTGCCCCGTCGCTGTATAGGGTTCCAGTAGCCTGCTTATCGAACGCCCTGAGATGCCCATCAGCAGACAACAACCCATTATCTTGATAGTAATAGCCGTTGGTTTGGGGAATGCCAAGTGTCGCCCCTCCGCATATCATCATGTCACTGGAGTAAGTGAGCAGACTCTCACACGCCAAATGTACAGCAACCAGCGAGCTGGAACAGGCAGACTGGACATTCAGCACTGGCCCGGTAAGGCCTAGCTTGTAAGCGGCCATCATCGCCGCATGGTCTTTCTCACTTGCGATCTGCATTTGGAGTTCGGAGGCTGCTCTGTTGCCATTAAGAAGCGGCATTAGGTTGAACATCTGATAATAGTTCGCGTACACACCAGCATACATCCCGATAAGACCCTCATAGGTTCCCGGATCACATCCCGCTGCCTCCAGTGCTTCCCAAGCCATCTCCAGCAGCAGACGATGCTGCGGGTCCATTAAAGACGCCTCTCTGATATTGAAATTAAAGAATGTAGCATCAAAATTCTCAATGTTCCGGATGTTGGTGTTTGTGCGAATAAAGTTGTGCCTTCCCTCCGCAGAAGTAACTCCTACTGTATCCTGTAAGGATGTGTCAGCAACGACCTCTTCGCCAGCCAGAATTGACTTCCAGAATTGGGAAACGGTATCAATTCCAGGCAGACGGATGGAGAGGCCAATAATGGCAATATCCGCCTTATTATCATCATATTCGTGCTCCAATGACATGAGATCACTCCCGTAATATTGCTTATATTCAATATCATTGTAGTATTAAAACTGATTTTGACGAGGGCTTGATATTACCTACTATACTATGAAAATATTTAAATAAATACCATACTTTAGGACTATATAACAATAAAAATTATTATTTTAAATTTAAGTTAAATAATAAAATAGTCTACGTATCAGCAGCATTCGACGTCCGATTATGTCGTAATATGCCAGAAGTTAAATAATGCGCAAATTCCGGAAAGTGCTATTAGTATCAATTTAGGTATAGAGTGACTTCAAATTAATATGCTAGAATCGTAGAATCGTATAGCTATCCTGTTTTGAGAACGGACTGCATATTTCGCAAGCTTCACAATAACGAAAACAAATCAAAATCTTCTAAGACAGGTGTTGGATATGTCCAAAATTCTTGCTTTTAAGCTCCCGGAGCAGCTAAGTCTGGAGAGCTATGCTTATTTTACAGCACAGGTAACAGAAGAACGTCGTGCACGGCTCGCCCGGTTTTTCCATAAGGAAGATGCGTATCGTTCTTTATTTGGCGAGATACTGGTGCGCTACATCCTCTGCAGCCAGCTGGGTCAACGGAATGGAAATATTCAATTCGAGGAGAATGCATTCGGCAAACCGGGGGTGTCTGGGCTGCCGGATTTTGAGTATAATGTGTCTCATTCAGGAGATTGGGTGCTGATGATCTGGGGAATGAATGAGGGTTCTCTCGGAGTAGATATTGAGCAGATACGGCCTATAGATATTCAAATAGCAGAGCGGTTTTTTTCTGTGGAGGAGCGAGAGGCGTTACAGGCCAAGTCTGCCGGAGAGCGGCAGGATTTTTTTTATGACCTGTGGACATTAAAGGAAAGCTATATCAAGGCAATTGGCACCGGGCTGTCCCGGCCACTTGATTCATTTACGGTACAGCAGCGTGAAGATGGTAACTTTGGTCTGATCACAGAAGCAGAGTCAATGTACTTACAGACCTATACTATCGCCCCGGACTACAAAGCTGCCGCTTGTTCAAGCTGTTGCACACTGCCGGAAACAGCCACTTTTATTAAGCTCAGTGAGCTCTATAGATCTCTCTATTGAGGTTCACAATGTCTTGGTGCGAATATCCTCCAATAGCTGCCGATAGCTTCTCTATCACTTTATCGCGTTGGAATGGGGCTTTTTCTTTATTTGCTTTTTTTAACGCTGCGGTTAGTTCCTCTGTGGTAAGTTCTGTGCAGTACGCAGGGGTCCCTGGCTGTTGTCGCCACGAATCACTTAAAGATCCGCTAAAAGCCTAGTCGGACCTAATGTCCACCAACCTCTAATAACGGATATAAATGCGTCTTTCCTAAAATAATAAATAGAAGGGGTTGTCCCAAAAGCCATGAAATGGCTGCTTGGGACGGCCCTTTGTTTTGGAGTAAGATCAACGTGAACACTTGGGTGGACGCTGCGCGAACGGACCGTTGTTCCAATCGCTGTGCTCTCCAGATTTTTTTCATTCCCCTTAGCGGTGAAAATCCGGAGACCAAGGCGACCGCTGCCGCTTTTCCACAATCGTTCCGTTCTCTCCGCTGTTTAAGCGGAAAATGGACGACAATATTTATAAAAACGCAAAAAAAGAAACCTCTCTTTTGTTAAAATGGAGTTACCACACAACCATTTCAAAGGAGGGGTTTCTTTGTACATTCAATAGTCCATGGACCAACTTTGCTTGCCAATGGATCTCGAAGAAGATATTCCTTCGAACCACCTCGCTCGTGTCGTTAACACAGCTGTAAATCGGCTGGACGACTCCATCTTTGACGCTGCTTATCCCGGCGGTGGCCGCGATAGCTACCATCCCAAAATGCTCACCAAAGTCATCATCTACGCGTACACTCAACGAATCTATTCGTCTCGCCAAATCGCCAAAGCGGTACGGGAGAACATTCCCTTCATGTGGCTGGCCGGACGGCAGCGACCCGACTTCCGCACGCTGAACCGCTTCCGTTCCCAGCGGATGAGAAATGTCCTCGAAACGGTATTTACCGGCGTGCTTCAATTTCTGGCTGACGAAAAATACGTGTCTCTGGAGCATTAATTTGTGGATGGCACCAAGAACGAGGCTAACGCGAATCGTTACACTTTCGTGTGGGGCAAAGCGGTTAATAAGCATAAGGCCAAACTCCAAGAAAAGGTACAGGCTTTGTTTGAGGGCATAGAGGCCGCAGAGAAACAAGAAGAACAGGAACACCGTGGCCAGGACCTGAACGAACTTGGCGGGTCCACCGAGATGAACAGCGGGAAACTCGAACAAGTGACTCAGGCGCTGGAGTCACAACTGCTCGAAAAACCCAAAGACAAATCCCTGAAAAAAGCCGTTCGGAAGTTGCGTAAGGATTTGCTCCCTCGACTGCAGAAGTACGAACAATATCAAAAGCTGCTTGGGGACCGGAACAGTTTTAGCAAG